>JBKHCX010000119.1:0-9303 GCA_046541615.1 Puniceicoccaceae bacterium | reverse complement strand
TGTCGCGACTTTCTGCTTCGGAAATGCGCCGTTCTCTACTTGTTTCCCCGGAGAGACCAAGCGTTCGCCGAAAAAACCTCCTCTTACGCGGCCTTTTTCGCGATGCGATACAGACTCCCGCAGGCGCCTCTTCCCCGGAACCAGTTCTGCCCCTTCTGCCGGGCGTAGGCGAGCAGCTGCTCGGCACGACCGGCGACCCGGTGGAAGAGACTGCCGTAGGCCGCCACATTCCGGGCCCATGCGGCGGCGTCCAACTCAAACCGGTCCAGCACCTTCTCCAACCCCACCGGAATGTAGCCCGGTTTGTCCACCCGGACGTTGCGTCCCGTCCATTCGACCAGACTCAAATAAGTATCCTCGTCGATTCCCCGGAAGGCACTCCCCTCGCCCTCCAGGGCGACCAGCCATTGGCTTTGCCGGCGGCGCTTCTCCTCCCGGGCGATCTCCCGCTTCTGCGCCAAGGTGGCAATCCCGACCTCCCCCAGTCTGTCCAGTCGCTCCCGGGCCCGACGGGCTGTCAAACGGTCGTAGACACTCGTGAAACAACTGTCTTCCAGCCCATCGGCCATCCCCGCCCGGACAGGATTCAGATCGACATAGGCCATACAGGCCAGAATCGCTCCCTCGTCCATCAGACGCTGACATTTGAACCGTCCTTCCCAGAAACGCCCCGTGCAGCGGTCCTCCCGGTTCGCCCGCCGGGCCAGCGGCTCGTTCAGGCAACGCATGAACCAGCTCAGATCCTTCAACCGCTCCCGGCACGTCGCCACCTGCTCCGGATCCTTGCGAATCCGCTCGAACTTCAATTCGTCATAAGCCTTCCCCGCCTGGATCGCCGCCTTTCCCCGGAACACCCGGCACCAGCGTTCGGCCACCTCGTCCCCGCTCCATCCTTCCACCCAGTCCGGGCGGGTTCGCAAGACCACGTGCAAGTGGTTCGACATCACCGCATACGAAAACACCTCCACCCCGAATAGCCCCGACAGCTCCTTCAACCTGCCCCGCACCCATTCCCGGCGGTGCCCGTAGTCCTTCCCCGTGTAGGAATCCAGACCGCACAGAAACGCCCGCCGAACGCAGCGGCTTATGCAATGATACACCCCGGTTTCCTCCCTCGATACCACTGTCCTGCGCGCCTGTGTCATGGTGAAGTGAATCTATGTTCACTTTCCGGCATTCGTCAAGCGCTTTTTTCAGGATTTTTCTGGGTGTCCTTTAATCTCCTGGGTGTCCTTTAATCTCGTCGCTTTAATCTCGTCGCAAATTCGGGGCCGCGTCGTTGACACCGGAGCCTTCCGGGGTCTGTATTTCCCCCCATGTATGAGATGGAAGGAAAGGTGAAGGAGGTTTTCGAGGAACAAACGTTCGGGAGCGGATTCCGGAAGAAGGAGTTCGTGGTGACGACGGATGAGAAGTTTCCCCAGGACATCAAGTTCGAGTGCGTGCAGGACAAGATCGCGCAACTGGAAGGGGTGGCGGCCGGAGACCAGGTCAAGGTCAGGTTCGATTTGCGCGGACGGGAGTGGAACGGCAGGTATTTCGTGAATCTGAGCGCCTGGCAGGTGAACCGGTCGGACGGCGGATCCGGCGCGGAGGCTCCGGCGGGCGGACCGGAGTTCGAGGCCGAACCGTCGGATGATATTCCTTTTTGACTGACAACAGATTCCAACCATGAGTAGCGAAGTAATTGATCACGGCGGGAAATGTCCCGTCCCCCACGCGGCGGCCCCGGAAGCGGGCGCGGGCAAGTGCCCGGTCATGCACGGAGCGAACACCTCCGTCGGCGACCCCAACATGGAGTGGTGGCCGAAGGCGCTCAACTTCGACATCCTGCACCAGCACGACACCAAGGTCGATCCCATGGGGCCGGACTTCAACTACCGGGAGGCGGTGCGGGAGCTGGACTTCGAGGGGCTCAAGCGCGATCTCATGGCCTTCATGACGGACAGCCAGGATTGGTGGCCGGCCGACTGGGGGCACTACGGCGGGCTCATGATCCGCATGTCCTGGCACGCCGCCGGCTCCTACCGCATCGCGGACGGCCGGGGCGGGGCGGGCACGGGCAACCAGCGTTTCGCCCCCCTCAACTCCTGGCCCGACAACGTGAACCTCGACAAGGCGCGCCGCCTTCTCTGGCCGATCAAGAAGAAATACGGCAACAGGCTCAGCTGGGCGGATCTGCTCGTCTATGCCGGCACGGTCGCCTACGAGTCCATGGGGCTCAGGACCTACGGCTTCGCCTTCGGGCGGGAGGACATCTGGCATCCGGAAAAGGACATCTACTGGGGCGGCGAGAAGGAGTGGCTGGAGCCCAGCGACAGCCGCTACGAAAACATCGACAAGCCGGAGACCATGGAGAACCCCCTGGCCGCGGTGCAGATGGGGCTGATCTACGTGAACCCCGAAGGAGTGAACGGCAACCCGGATCCGCTCCGGACGGCCGGCCAGGTGCGCGAGACCTTCGCGCGGATGGCCATGAACGACGAGGAAACCGTCGCCCTGACCGCCGGCGGCCACACCGTCGGAAAGTGCCACGGCAACGGCCGCGCCGAAAACCTCGGTCCCGACCCGGAGGCGGAGGATCTCGAGGCACAGGGGCTCGGCTGGCTCAACAAGACCTCGCGCGGGATCGGGCGCGACACCGTCTCCAGCGGGATCGAAGGCGCCTGGACCACCCACCCGACGAAGTGGGACAACGGCTATTTCCACCTGCTGCTGAATTACGAGTGGGAGTTGAAGAAAAGCCCGGCCGGCGCCTGGCAGTGGGAGCCCGTCGATATCAAGGAGGAGGACAAGCCGGTCGATGTCGAAGACCCTTCCATCCGCTACAATCCGATCATGACGGACGCGGACATGGCGATGAAGGCGGACCCGGCCTACCGGAGGATTTCCGAGCGCTTCCACAACGATCCGGAGTACTTCTCGGAGACCTTCGCCAAGGCCTGGTTCAAGCTGACGCACCGCGACATGGGGCCGAAAGTCCGCTACATCGGACCGGAGGCGCCCGGCGAGGATCTGATCTGGCAGGATCCGGTTCCGGCGGGCCCGACCGGCTACTCCGTCGCCGGGGTCAAAGCGAAGATCGCCGCCGCCGGGCTGGGGGTCGCCGAGATGGTGGCCACGGCCTGGGACAGCGCCCGCACCTTCCGGGGATCGGACATGCGGGGCGGGGCCAACGGCGCCCGGATCCGCCTCGCCCCCCAGAAGGACTGGGAGGGCAACGAGCCCGCCCGCCTCGCCAGAGTGCTCGCGGTGCTCGAGCCCATCGCGGCGGAGGCCGGCGCGAGTCTCGCCGATGTCATCGTGCTGGCCGGCAACGTCGGGATCGAGCAAGCCGCCGCGGCCGCGGGGATGCGGATCGAGGTCCCCTTCGAGCCCGGGCGCGGCGACGCGACCGACGAAATGACCGACGCGGATTCCTTCGAACCGCTCGAACCCATCCACGACGGCTACCGCAACTGGCTGAAGAAGGACTACGTGGTCCGGCCGGAGGAGCTGCTGCTCGACCGGACGCAGCTCATGGGCCTGACCGCGCATGAGATGACCGTCCTCGTCGGGGGAATGCGCGCGCTGGGCGCCAACCACGGGGGGGCGGCCCACGGTGTCCTGACCGACCGGCCCGGCGCTCTCACGAACGACTTTTTCGTGAACCTGACCGACCCCTCGCTCACCTGGCATCCGACCGGGGACAATCTCTACGAAATGCGCGATCGCACGAGCGGCGGGGTCAGGTGGACGGCCACGCGCGTGGATCTGGTCTTCGGATCGAACTCGATCCTCCGGTCCTACGCCGAGGTTTACGCCCAGGACGACAACCGGGAGAAGTTCGTCCGCGATTTCGTGGCGGCCTGGACGAAGGTCATGAACGCCGACCGCTTCGACCTGGCGCCCTGAGCCGGGATCGCGGCTCTACCGGGGGAATTTCTCCCGGTAGGCGGGCACTTCGATCATGGGGCGGCGCTCTTCCTCGACGATGTCGAAGGTGACCTGTTCGTATCGCTTTTCGTGGGCCTGGAACTGGCGGTAAACCGTCTCCAGCCCGGGCAGGCGGTCGAACATGCCGAAGGATTCCATGCGGCGGAGGAAGGTCTGGAGAATCCCGAACGACATTTTCCCGAGGGCGAGGGTGGTCTGGTTGCGGTGGACGCGCTGGTCGAGATCGGTCTGGGCGAAGGCGTCGAGCCCGTATTCCTGGTAAACGTCGAGGATGTGGGAGGTCTCCACGCCGTAGCCGATGGGGAAGGGGATTTTCTCGAGGACCTCCCTGCGCACGGCGTACTCGCCGGAAAGCGGCTGGATCAGGGCGGTCAGCTCGGGAAAGAAAAGCGAAAAAAGCGGGCGCACGAGGATTTCGGTGACCCGGCCGCCGCCGCTCGGCCGGATTCCCTGCGAGAAGGCGAGGGGGCGGTCGTAGAAGGCCTTCACGTACTGGATGGTGTCGTTGTAAACGAGCGGGGCGACGAGGCCGTAGGCGAAACGGGGGTGGATGTTTTTGATGTCGGCGTCCACGTAGCAGATGATGTCGCCGCGCAGCTGGTGGATGGCCTTCCAGAGGTTCTCGCCCTTGCCGCGCTTGTCGCCCTCCTCGGGGAGAATCTCCGAGGCCAGATAGACATCGGCCCCGAAGGAGGCGGCCACGGCCCGGGTTTCGTCGGTCGAGCCGCTGTCGATGACGGCGAGTTCGTCGATCAGCGGGTAGCGTTCCATGAGTTCGGAGCGGAGGATGACGACCTCCTTGCCGATGGTCTTCTCCTCGTTGAGCGTGGGGATGCACAGGGAAAGGGCCAGCCCCTTGCGCTCCTTCTCGCGGACGAGCGCCCGGATGTCCCAGAACCCGCTGTGGTGAAAGGTGTTGGTCTGGAGCCAGTCTTCGATCCTACTCATCGCAGAATCCTCCGTCGATGGCCCGCAGGAGGCCGATCAGTTGGGCGACCCCGCGGAAGACGGGGGAGATGCGCATGGTTTCGTTCCAGTCGTGCAGGTGCTCGCCGTGGGTCAGGCCGACTGTCACGGCCGGGATGTTCCGGTCGATCAGGGCGCAGAGTTCGCCGGTGCTGGGGGCGATGATCCGCTCGATGCCGAGCGCGCCGATGACGGAGCGGGTCGTCCGCACGAGAGGGTGGGAGAAGGAGACGCCCCCCCGGTTGCGCCGGGCGACGACGTTGAGCGTGACCCCCACCTCGTTTTCGGCGGCCATCTCTTCGACGATTTCCCCGATCACCTCCTCGAGCTGCTCCGCGCGGCCCTCTTCCTCGCTCTTGACCTCGAAACGCAGGCTCGCGGTCGAGGCGGCCGTGCCGAACGTGTTCCCGGCGAGGATGGAGCCGAGGTTGATCGTGGTCACCGGGCTGGAGGGCAGGGGGATGGCCTGGATCGCGGTGATGAGGCGGTTCAGGACCACGATCGCGCTGCCCTCGGGCAGGCGCTTCCAGTCGTATTCCTCGGGCACCTCGATCTGGATCTCCCCGCGGAGCATGCCGAGGGAGGCGTAGCTCAGCCGGCCGAGCTGGACGGCCCGCAGCCCGATCCCGAAGTCGATGGGGTCCGGGTAGTTCTCCAGGAAGAAGCGGATCCCCCCGAGGTCGCCCACCCCGATCGACTGGGAGGTGGCGAGGAGGAGAAGGTTGGATTCGAGCCGGATCCCGAGCCGGTCGAGCACGAGGGGGAGCGTCGAGAGAACGCCGAGGCCGAGACTGTTCTCGCAGATCCCCCGTCCGGTGATCGAATCGGTGCCGAGCGTCATCGCGTGATCCGCCCCGGTGTGGTGGATGGTGTCGAGATTCGCCGATAGAAGGATCTGCCGGTCGCCGGCCGTGCCCGGGAGGACCGCCGCGACGTTGTTTTTCTCGTCCACGGACACGTGCTCCAGGCCCGCCTCGGTGAACCGGTCGTTCATGAAGGTGACCCGCCGGCCCTCGTCGAAGGTCGGGGCCGGGATCTCCGCGCACATGACCGAGTTGGCCAGGATCAGTTCCTTGAACGATTCGATCCCGCCCGGATCGGGGATCAGGCTGCGTAGATTCTCTCTGCTGGTCGTCATTGCGTCGGCTGCCGGGATTCTCGGAGCCCCGGCGGGGCCCGTGCAAGCTGTTTCCGCGCCAAATCGGTGGCCTGGCGTTGTCGGGCTCCTCGTCTTTTTTTCCTTGGTTCGGGGCACGAAGACTGCTCAATTGCCCTGGTACTTCCATGGGCAAGAACATCGGCTTCGTCTCCACCCGTTTCGCGGGGCAGGACGGCGTTTCACTCGAAAGCGCCAAGTGGGCGCAGGTCCTCTGGGACGACCGCCATGTGTCCTATTGGTACAGCGGCCGCAGCGACCGGCACCGCTCGATCACCCACTGCGTGCCCGAGGCCTATTTCGGTTTTCCGGAGAACCAGTGGATCAACGAGCGCATCTGGGGGCGCACCCGCCGCGGGGCCGACGTGACCGCCCGCATCCGCGACCTGGCCGGCTACCTCAAGCGCACGCTCTACGACTTCGTGGACCGGTTCGGGATCGACGTGCTCGTCGCGCAGAACGTGCTGGCCATTCCCATGCACGTGCCGCTGGGAATCGCGCTGACCGAATTCCTCGCCGAGACCCAGATCCCCACGATCGCCCACCACCACGATTTCTACTGGGAGCGGACCCGGTTCAGCGTGGGGGCCGTCCAGGAGTTTCTCGACATGGCCTTTCCCGCCCGGATGTCCCACATGCGCCACGTGGTCATCAACCAGGCCGCGCAGGAGCAGCTTTCCCTGCGCAAGGGGGTGTCCTCGTTTCTGATCCCCAACGTGTTCGACTTCGACAACGCGCCCGCCGGGCCGGACGAATACGCGGCGGATTTCCGCGCCGAGATCGGCCTTTCCGAGGACGACATCGTGTTCCTCCAGCCGACCCGGATCGTCCCCCGCAAGGGGATCGAGCACGCCATCAAGCTGATCGGCGCGCTCGGGGATCCTCGCTGCAAGCTGGTCATCACCCACGAGGCCGGCGACGAGGGCTTCGAGTACTCCGACCGCCTCCGGGATCTGGCGGTCGAGGAGGGGGTCGATCTCCGCATCGTCGCCGACCGGATCAGCGAGGTCCGCCAGCTCGACTCGCTGGGGCGCAAGATGTACACGCTCTGGGACGCCTACGCGCACGCCGACATCGTGACCTACCCGAGCCTCTACGAGGGCTTCGGCAACGCGCTCCTCGAGGCGATCTATTTCCGCCTTCCGGTCGTCATCAACCGCTACGCCATCTACGTGCAGGATATCGAGCCGAAGGGGTTCCGCCTGCTCGAGATGGACGGGTTCGTCACCCAGGGGGTGATCCGGAGCGTGGAGAGCGTCCTGCGCGATCCCGCGCACCGGCGCGAGATGGTTGACCACAACTTCAGGACCGCCCGGCGTTTCTACAGCTACGGCGTGCTCCGGCGGAATCTCCGCACGATGATCACCAGTCTGACCGGCATGTCCCCCAACCCATGATCCGCTTCGTCTCCCACCAGCAGCTCGAAAGCCTCCAGCGGCGCTTCCTCCGGCTCTACGGAGCGGAGGCGGACCGCATGACCCGCCGGTTCTACGCCGCCCTCGGCCGGTACGGGGTGGGGCTCCACCCCGGAAGACCCGACGCGCTCTGGTCGGAGAAGGACGTCGTGCTGATCACCTACGGGGACACCGTCCACCGGGAGGGGGAGAGGCCGCTGCGGACGCTGCGCTCGTTTTGCTCCCGGCACCTGAAGGAGTTGGTCAGCACCATCCACGTGCTGCCTTTCTATCCCTGGAGTTCGGACGACGGGTTCTCGGTCAGGGACTACCGCCGGGTCGATCCGCGCCTCGGGGATTGGGAGGACATCCGCGCGCTCGCGAACGAGTTCGGAGTGATGGCCGATCTGGTCCTCAACCATTGCTCGGCCAAGAGCGAATGGTTCCGCGAGTTCGTCGCGGGCATCCAGCCGGCGGCGGACTACTTCGTGACCGCCGATCCCGCCGCCGATCTCTCGCGGGTCGTGCGCCCGAGGACCACGCCGCTGCTGACGAAGGTGGCCACGCGCGACGGGGAACGCTGGGTCTGGACCACCTTCAGCGCCGACCAGGTGGATCTGAACTGGCGCGAGCCCAACCTTTTCTTCGAGTTCGTTGATATTCTCTTCCTCTACCTGTCGATGGGGATCCGGGTTCTCCGGCTCGACGCGGTGGCGTTTCTCTGGAAGGAGATCGGCACCGACTGCATCCACCGCCCGGAGACCCACGAGATCGTGAAAACCTTCCGCGACATCCTCTCCATCGTGGCGCCGGAGACGATCCTGCTGACCGAAACGAACGTTCCCCACGGGGAGAACATCAGCTATTTCGGGGACGGGGACGAGGCCCACATGGTGTACCAGTTCGCGCTGCCGCCGCTCCTGCTCCACGGGCTGCTCGGCGAAACGGCAGGGCCGCTCACCGACTGGGCCGCGGGCCTGCCCGATCTCTCCCCGGAGCAGAGTTTCCTGAACTTCACGGCCAGCCACGACGGGGTGGGCGTTCGGCCGCTCGCGGGGCTGCTTCCGCGGACCGAGATCGACGCCCTGGTGGACAAGGTGCTCGCCCGGGGCGGCCTCGTCTCCACGAAGACCGACGCCGACGGCACGGAGAGCCCCTACGAGCTGAACGTGACCTACGCCTCGGCGCTCTCCGAACCGGGCGACCCGGAACTCGGCCGCCGCCGTTTCCTCTGCTCCCAGGCGCTCGCCCTCGGGTTGCGCGGGGTGCCCGCCGTCTATCTGCCCAGTCTGTTCGGGGCGGAGAACGACCTGGACGGAGTGGCCCGGACCGGCCGCAGCCGCTCGATCAACCGGCGGAAATGGGAGATCGGCGATCTGCGGGAACACCTAGCCCCGGGGGGATCCGGGCACGAAACGTTCCAGGACTATCTTTCGCTGCTGCGCAAACGGACGGCCCGGGCGGCCTTCCACCCGCACGCGGCCCAGACCGTTCACCGCGTCTCGCCGGATTTCTTCGTGGTGGAGCGGGCGGCGGAAAACCAGCGGGTCCTGTGCGTTTACAACTTCACGGCGGCGCGGAAGACCTTCAAGGGACTCGACCGGCTCTCCTCGTTCGCCTCCGTGGAGACGTTCCACGAAATCCTCTCGGGCAAATCGCTGCGCCCCCGCAGGCGGGGAATCCATCTCGCTCCCTACCAGGCCGTCTGGCTGGAGCCCGCGTAGAGGATCGAAGCGAGGTTCCGGAAAGCGAGGTTCCGGACACCCAGTGCACCGCTTCGCGGCGCACTGGGTGTCCCGGAGAGTTCCATTCCGGAGAGTTCCACTGGGAATGTCGTTTCTGCCACGCCGT
>JBKHCX010000118.1:0-9395 GCA_046541615.1 Puniceicoccaceae bacterium | reverse complement strand
CGTTCCGAATCCAGCAAGAAACCGCGGGACAGGAGTGTCCCGCCCCCCTACTCCTTCAGAATATCCGCCAGCTCTTCCAGGCTGTACGGTTTTTTCAGGCTTCCGGCGAAGCCGTGCTCGGTCGGGGCGGTCATCAACGGGCCGGAACGCTGCCCGGAACTGATGTAGAGGCGCGCGCCGGGATCGATCCGCCGGAGCTTCTCGGCCGCCTCCGCGCCAGCTAGGCCGCCGGGCACGATCAGGTCCAGGATCACCCGGTCGAAGGGCTCCCCCGCCAGGAGGGCCTCCTCGTAGCGGCGGACCGTCTCCAACCCGTTGGTCGTCGCGACCACCTCGAAGCCCAGATAGGGCAGCATCTCCCCGAGAATCTCCAGAACCATCGGTTCGTCGTCCAGCACCAGCACGCGGCCGGCCTTCCCGGCGCGGACCGGCTCGGGAACCTTCGAGCGGGGATCGATCCCGTCCGCCGCCGGAAGCCTCACCCGAAACCGGCTGCCCCCCTCCGGCGGACAATCGAGCGAGATGTCCCCGCCGATGGAGGCGAGCCATTCCCGGACCGAAGCCAGCCCGACCCCGTTCCCCCCCTCGCGGGTGCTGAAGCCGCGCTCGAACACTCTCTCCCGGAGGTGCTCCGGGATGCCGGGGCCGTCGTCGGCCACCGTCGCAACCAGCATCCTCGGATCGGTCTCGCGCCGGTCGGGGCGGTATCGCTCGATACGCACCTCGATCCCGCCCTTTCCATCGAGCGCCTGGACCGCGTTGGTCAGCAGGTTGTTGAACACCCGGCGGAGCCCGGTCTCGTCGGCGCGCGCCAGGGGAATCTCGTCCTCGTGCGTGATCCGCAGCTCCGCCCTGTCCGGCGGAACGCAAATGCCCGCGCAGGCGCCGGCCACATCGATCACGGAAACCGGCCCGCCCTCCCCGGGCGCGGAGGGGTCGAGAGCCCCTTCGGCCATCCGGCAGGCCCCCCGCAGGATGTTCTCGACCGTCTGCAACGGACCGGAAACGCCCGCACGGTCGCCGACCTTGCGCCGGATCAGCGAGAGATGGCCGAGGGCGCCGGTCATCACATTCTTGAGATCGTGCAGGAAGACATCCCTTTCCCGGTCTTCCGCGGCGGATCGCGGGGCGGGCTGGTTCGAAGACTCCATGGGGTTAACGGAAATTTAGCATATTCGGCACAAACCCTTTTTACCCTCGCCGGCAGCCGTCTGACGAGACGAATTTTCAGTGAATCGCGGGCTTGATGCCGGAGTTGGAATCGCACTGAATCGGACTTCTATGGCAGAAGAACCAACCACGGGCCCGGAACCGGCCGGCATGGACGAGTTGATCGCGCTTTGCCGGCGGCGGGGATTCGTTTTCCAATCCTCCGAAATCTACGGGGGCATCAACGGCTTTTTCGACTACGGCCCCCTCGGCACGGAGTTGCGCAAGAACATCAAGGACGCCTGGTGGCAGGACATGGTGCACCGGCGGGAGGATGTCGTGGGGGTGGACTGCTCGATCATCATGCACCCCAGGGTCTGGCAGGCCTCGGGGCACGTGGAGGGCTTCTCGGACCCCATGGTGGACTGCCGCGAGTCGAAAATGCGCTACCGGGCGGACCAGTTGTTTTTCGCACCGGTCGTCGTGGACGGGGAGACCATCGGCTACGTCTCGGTGCTGGAGGACGCCGCGATGGAGGAGGAGGCCGCCCGCAAGGCCGCCGAACTCAAGCGCAAGCTCGCCGCCCAGGGCGGGATGGAGCCGCTCCGGCTGCGCGACTACACCACGGCCGATCCGTCGGAATACGACCGCATCCCCTCCCCGGCGACCGGCAAACCGGGCAGCCTCACGCCGCCCCGCGACTTCAACCTGATGTTCGAGACGAATGTCGGGGCGATCCGCGACGAGTCCTCGCGCGCCTACCTCCGCCCGGAGACCGCGCAGGGGATCTTCTGCGAGTTCCGCAACATCGTGGACACGGGCCGGGTCAAGGTGCCCTTCGGGATCGCCCAGATCGGCCGGTCCTTCCGCAACGAGATCACCCCGCGCAATTTCATCTTCCGCTCGCGGGAGTTCGAACAGATGGAGATGGAATACTTCATCTCGCCCGACGAGGACGAGTGGCCCCGGGTCCACCGCGAATGGATCGACTGGTGCCGCGACTGGCTGGTCTCGATCGGCCTGCGCGCGGACTGGATCGGCGAGGACGTCCACCCGAAGGAGAAGCTCGCCCACTACTCGCGGGCCTGCACCGACCTGACCTTCCGCTTCCCCTTCGGCGTGCAGGAGTTGTGGGGCATCGCCGCCCGCGGGGATTTCGACCTGACCCAGCACCAGGAGTTCTCAGGCAAATCGATGGAATACTTCGACGAGAGCCGGAAGCGGAAGTACGTCCCCCACGTCATCGAACCCGCCGTCGGCGTCGACCGGATTTTCCTGGCCGCCCTGTGCTCGGCCTACGGCGTGGACGAAATCGACGGGGAGAAGCGCACCGTCCTGAAATTCCACCCCCGCCTCGCCCCGGTGAAGGCGGCGGTCCTCCCGCTCGTGAAAAACAAGCCGGAGCTGTTCGGGCGGGCCCGGGCCCTCCACGACCGGCTCCAGCGCCGCTTCCCCGTCTTCTTCGACGCATCCGGGGCCATCGGCCGGCGCTACCGTCGGCAGGACGAGATCGGCACCCCCTTCTGCCTGACCGTCGATTTCGACACCGTCGAGAAGGACGGCCTCGTCACGATCCGCGACCGCGACACGTGCGCCCAGGAACGGGTCAGCGAGGACGAAGCGGTCGCCCGGATCAGCGCGGCCGTTTGGTGAACCGACCTCCTCGAAGAGGCGCTTCGGCGCCGGGATGGTCCACGGAACCGCGCGACGGGATCGAAGAGTTCTCATGCATTCCCACGGAGCGAATTGGTTCGCGTCGGAAGAACTTTTCCAACAAGCTCCCCCCTCATGCGTCTATCGGCCGAACAGAAGCGTATCGTGAGCGAAACCGCCGACCGTGTCGCCGGTCGCCCGGTCCATGTTTCGGTTTTCGGTTCGCGGGTCCGGGATGAAGCCAAGGGCGGGGACCTCGACCTACTCGTCGAATCGACCCCGGCGCTGAACACTCTGGAAAAGTCTCGTTTGGTGAGTCAACTCGAGGATCGGCTCATGATTCCCGTTGATGTGATCTCCGCCGAGCCGGGGCCTTCCGACCGGGCGATCGTCGCCATAGCGAAAGGAACCGGAGTCACGATCGAAAAATGACTTCTTCGGATCTACTGAACGAGCAGAGGAGTCTCCTGAGCGAAAGACTCGATGCGATCATGCGCTGCCTCCATTTTCTGTCGGTCTCCACCGAGAAACTGGACTGGCCGATCACAGCCGCCGTCTTGGAGGCGGAGAAAAAAAATACCGAGCTTTTCGAGTCGCTGGCCGCTCTGAACGAACGTTTTTCGAAGCTCCAGGATCTCCTCGCCTCGGCCATGCGTCAATCCGCGGCACTCGCCGGGGAGGAAACGAGGGATTCTCTGCGTGTCATCGCATTCTTCTCAAAAATCGGAGTCATCGCGGACGAAGAAGCTTGGCGAACCTGCCGGGCGTTCCGGAACCTATCCGCCCACGAATATTCGACCGATCCACAAGCAACCGCCTCTCACTTCAATACTCTTCATGAACTGGCTCCCGTGTTGGCGGGAACTTCTCGGAATCTCATTGATTTTTGCGAAAAATCCCTGGGAATCCGTCCGCTGACGGGAGACTTCACCGACGAGTTCAGCCGTGCCGTCCGGCGATTCTAGTCCCCGCACCACCAAAGCGGGCTGGACAACCCGCCCCGCCTGCCCATCAATGAAGCGAGTGCCAGCCCACGCCCAGAACAAACCGGCCCAACCCGAAACCCTCCACCGGGGCGAGGAGGTGTTCTCCCTGATATCAACCCTCGCCGACCGGATCCTCGCCGATGGCGAGATCAACGGCGACACGGTCGTGCTCGGGATCGCCAACGGGGGCGTCGCCCCGGGCAAGCTGCTCCAGCGTCTTCTGGTCCGGCAGACGGGGCTCCCGCTCTCCTATGGGATTCTCGAAACCTCCTTCCACCGCGACGACATCGGCACCCGGCCCATCCCCATCGTCGCCCATCCCACCGATGTGCCGGTCGGCACCGAGGGGCGGGACATCCTGCTCGTGGACGACGTGATCGCGTCGGGGCGGACGATCCGGGCGGCCCTGAACGAACTCTTCGACCAGGGGCGGCCGCGCGCCGTGCGCCTGGCGGTTCTGCTCGACCGGGGCGGGCGGATGCTCCCGGTGCAGCCCGACTACCTCGCCGAGCGGATCGAAGTCGCTCCGGACCGCCTCCTCAAGGTCCGCATCGACGAAGCAAACCCCTCCGCCCACCGGATCGAACTGCTGCCCCGATGAAAGCCGAATTCGAATGGACCCGGAGCAACCTGCTCGGAATCGAAGCCCTCGCCCCCGAGGAGGTCACCTTCATCCTCGACACCGCCGTCTCCTTCAAGAACACGCTGGACCGGAGCGTGAAGAAACTCCCGTCCCTGCGCGGAAAGGTCGTCGCCAACCTCTTCCTCGAACCGAGCACCCGCACGCGGGTCGCCTTCGAGGTGGCCGCCAACCGGCTCAGCGCCGACGTCCTGACCGTCTCCGGCTCCTCGAGTTCGATCAGCAAGGGCGAGACCCTCCGCGACACCGCGCAGAACATCGAGGCCCTCAAGGCCGACATGATCGTGATCCGCCACTCGGCGCCCGGATCGCCGCACTACCTGAGCAGGGTCGTCGATATTCCGGTCATCAACGCGGGCGACGGCGCCCACGAGCACCCGACCCAGGCCCTTCTCGACTGCTTCACCCTCCGCGAGAAGATCGGCGATCTCGCCGGGCGCAAGGTGGCCATCCTCGGCGACATCCTCTTCAGCCGCGTCGCCCGCTCCAACATCTGGGCCCTCCGCAAGCTCGGCGCCCACGTCACCGTGGTCGGCCCCTCGACCCTCGTCCCGGAGAATTTCACCTCCATGGGCGCCGAAGTCAGCCACGACCTGCGCCGCGCGTTGACCGACGCCGACGCGGTCATGCTCCTGCGGATCCAGCACGAGCGCCAGTCGCAGATGCACTTCCCGTCCCTCGGCGAGTACACCAGCATGTTCGGCCTCAACCAGGAGCGCTCGGCCTGGCTCAAGCCCGACGCCGTCATCATGCATCCGGGCCCCATCAACCGCGGGGTGGAGATCGACTCGGATCTCGCCGACTCGCCCCGCTCCGTGATCCTCGACCAGGTCACCAACGGAATCGCCGTGCGCATGGCGGTTCTCTACCTGTGCGCGAGCGCCCACGAATGGCGGAGAAAAGGAGGCGTCCGATGAGCGACGACCGGCCGACCGCGCCCCCGTTGATTCTGCGCAACGGCCGCATCGTCGATCCGGCCAACCACCGCGACGAAACCGGCGATCTTTTCCTGCGCGACGGGCGGATCAGCGAGCCTTTCGGGGAGGCCGGCGCCACCGTCGTCGATGTCGGCGGCCAGGTCGTCTGCCCGGGCCTCGTCGATATCCACGTCCATTTCCGCGACCCCGGCCAGACGCACAAGGAGAACATCCGCACGGGCACGATGGCCGCCGCCGCCGGGGGGTTCACCTCGGTGATCTGCATGCCGAACACCTCCCCCCCCTGCGACAACGCGGGCACCATCCAGTACATCCACGACGCCATCGCGAAGAAAGCGCTCGTGCGCGTCTATCCCACCGGCTGCCTGACCCGGGGAATGGAGGGCGAGGCCCTCGCCCCGATCGGATCCCTGAAAAAAGCCGGCGTGGTGGCGGTGACCGACGACGGCAGATGCGTCCAAAGCAACGCCCTCATGCGCCAGGTCGCCACCTATTCGAAAATGTTCGGCCTGCCGGTCATGGACCACTGCCAGGACGCCTCCCTGACCGAGGGCTCGGTCATGCACGAGGGCGACTGGTCGCTCCGGCTCGGCCTCAAGGGCTGGCCGGCCGCCGCCGAGGACATCATCGTGGCGCGGAACATCCTCCTCGCCGACCTGACCGGGGCGCGCATCCACATGCAGCACGTCTCCTCGTCCAACTCGGTCGAGCTGCTCCGCCAGGCCCGCCGCAAGGGCATCCCCGTCTCGGGAGAGGCCAGCCCGCACCACCTGGCCCTGACCGACAAGTACCTCAGCGGCTACGATCCCCTCTTCAAGATGAACCCGCCGCTGCGTTCGGAGAAACACCGCCTCGCCCTGATCGAAGGCCTGCGCGACGGCACGATCGACTGCATCGCCACGGACCACGCCCCGCACCGCGACTACGAGAAGGACGTCGAGTTCGACTCCGCCCCCTTCGGCATCGTCGGCCTCGAGACCGCCCTCCCGGTCTGCCTGGAGACCCTCCACCGCCGGGCGGGATTCACGCTCCCGGCCGTCGTCGCCCTGCTCACCCACAAGCCGGCCCGGCTCATGAACCTTCCGGCCGGCACCCTCGGGGTGGGCGCGCCCGCGGACGTCACCGTCTTCGATCCCGACCGGGAGTGGACGCCCTCCCGCGCGGAGTTCCAGAGCCGCAGCCACAACTCGCCCTGGCTCGGCGTTCCCCTGCGCGGCCGCGCGACCCGCACGATCGTGGCCGGGCGCGAGGTGTTCGCCGACGGCCGCATCCGCGGGGCCGACGCATGAGCGCCCCCCGCCCGCCAGTCCTTTTCTTCGACGCGCGCTGCCTGCTCTGCCACCGGTCGGTACGCTGGATTCTCCGCCGCGACAGGCACGCCCGGTTCTCCTTCGCCGGACTCGACTCCCGGGCCGCCGATACCGTCATCCCCGCCGACCATCCGTTGCGCGGGGAGGATACCGTCATCCTCTGGGACGGGAAAACCCTCTCCGGCCGCGGCGAGGCCGTCTTCGGCGTGCTGCGCCGCCTGCCCGCCCCCTGGCGCTGGCTGGCCGGCCTGGCCATCCTGCCGCGCCCGTGGACCGACGCCCTCTACCGGTTCATCGCCGCCCGGCGGCACCGCTGGTTCGGCACGGACGACTCGTGCGCCCTCCCCGACCCCGCCGCCGCGGGGCGCTTTCTGGACTGAAACCCGATGTCTCCCGACACAGCGGTCAGCCCCGGCAACATCCTGCTTTTTCTCGGAGCGGTCTTCGGGGCGATCGCCGCCTATGCCCGCCCCGTCCGCGATCCCCACGGACCGTGCGCAAGGCGCCCCTGGGAGCGCTGGGATCTGCCGCTCAGCTCGTTCCTGCTCCTGCTCTTTTTCATCCTCCTGGTCATTCGCCTCGCGCCGGCGGCCGGCGGCGCGCTCGCGGAACTCGTCCGCCCCGGAGCGACCGAGGACCGCCGCCTCCACTCGATCGCGGCCACCTTCCTGATGCAGGCCGGCCTCGTCGCCGTCGTCCTCGACGCCATCCGGAGGCGCGGCTGGTCGGTCGCGGGCTTCTTTCGCCCGCACGGCACCTCCTGGGCCGCCGCCGCCCGCCATTCCGGGCACCTCTTCCTCCGGCACCTGCCGCTGGTCTGGCTCGTCGGACTCTTCTGGGGGGGGCTTCTCCTGGGCCTGCGCGAGCTGGGCGTCGGCATCGAACCGCGCCCCCAGCAAGCGGTGCTCTGGATCGCCGAATCGCAATCCCTGCTCTTCGTCGCCGCCATGGGGCTCATGGTCGTCCTCGGCGCCCCCTTTTCGGAGGAACTGCTCTTCCGGGCCTTCCTCTACCGTTTCCTCGCCGAACGGTGGTCCGCCCGCTTCGCCCTGATCGTCAGCGGCGTCCTATTCGCCCTGCTCCACGCCAGCCTGCTGAGCTTTCTCCCCCTGTGCTTCCTGGGGCTCCTCCTTGCGAAAATCTACGAGGACACCCGCGACATCCGCACCCCCGTCCTCTTCCACCTCTATTTCAACCTCTTCTCCTTCGTGAACCTCCTCCTGCTCCCCGAGGCACCGGTACCCGACCGGTGAGCCCGCAACACCCGTCCTTCAGGACGTCTTCTCCTCGGCCGCGGCGATCTTCTTCTCCACCGCGTCGAAGCGGTCGTGGGTCTCCTTCCGGAAGCTTTCCAGATCCCCGAGCGAATCCGGGCGGAAATCGGTGATCGATTTCGAAATCCCGGCCATCTCCTCTTCCAGAACACCCGCCTCCTTCCGCGCTTCGTGCTCGACGTCGTCGTGGCGCATCATCGACTCGCTTTTCATGCGGCCGATGCGGTTCGCCAGAAGGGCGCGGCGGGTGTGCAGCTCGCCGATCCATCCGACTTTCTTTTCGAACAGTTCCTGCCGGGACGCCCGCTCCCGGATGTTCTTCTCCAGTTCTTCCGTTTCTTCATCCATCGCAAACACTCCGCCACTCACTCGATCCGGATCCACGCCGCCCCGGAGTCGGTCGGAGCGAAAATCTCACCGCCTTTCTCGACCTCCAGGTTCTCGCCCTGGGTGTACTGGACCAGCACCTCTCCATCGACGGCGACCGTCCGGCTCTGGCCCGCGTCCAGGCGAACCCGCTCCAGCACCTCGTCCGTCCCCGCGCTTCTGACCTGCACCCAGGTCGGACCGCCGACCGCGCGGACGATGATCTCGGAAGCCACGTCCGTGTCCGCGTCCGAACCGCCCACCACCTCGGCCTGCTCCGACCCGTTTCCGGGAGCGGGCTCCGCCGATTCCCGCTCGTCCCCGTCGCCCCCGGCGAACACGAGCTTCGCCACGGCGATCATCAGGACGACGGCCACCGTCACCGAACCGACGATCGCGGCGACCTTCAGATAGAACGTCCGGTCGAGCGGCTCGCCGGTTTCCTCGAATTCGTCGTATCCGGGATCGGACTCCCGCGTTCTCGATCCGAACGAGGGCATCCGCATCTGCGGAATCTTCCAGCGCGAAGGCTCGCCGCCGGGTTCGGGCGCGTCCTCCACGGCGACCCCGCCCCGCTCGGCGGGCGGCGCGGCGGCGGCGCGGCGGCGGGCGGACAAGTCCATCTGCCCGAGAGAGGAGCGCCCCTCGCTCCGGTGGGAAAAGCTCTGGGAACGGTTCAGCCTGGCCTGGATCTCGCCGGCGAACCAGGCCGGATCCTCCCCGAGATAGCGCGCGTAGATCTTCACGAACCCCCTCTGGTAGATCGGCGGGAGGGGTATGTCGAAATCGTCGCTCTCGAACTGCGACAGATACTCCATACGGATCTTCGTCGCCTCCGAAGCCTCGCGAAGGGAAACGCCCTTCCCCTTCCGGGCCTCTTCCAGCCGGCTGCCCAATGTATCCATCCCGTTCGACGCCATGATTTCCGTGGATACTGGGCGGACCGGAACACGAGCGCAAACTCAAAAAGTGGCCGCATGACTTCAGTCGTGCGACCCCGGGCGGGGACCACTCCGACGCCGCAGGCTGAAGCCTGGACACCGAACCTTGCTTCCCGGGTTGCCGGACAGGAGTGTCCG
>JBKHCX010000117.1:0-9580 GCA_046541615.1 Puniceicoccaceae bacterium | reverse complement strand
TCAGCTTCCGCAGGTGCTCCTTCTCCCTCACCCCGAACCATCTCTCCCCGTTCACGGTCCGGCTCATCAGATGGTAAAAGGCTTTCGTACCTTCACCGATCTTGAGGCGAGGCCTTCGTCTATAGATTTTGTTATTCATTTTCATGGATCCATTTTCGCAGATTCCCAGGACAACACAAGCCTAATTTCGACCAGAAAAGAATAATTCTGGGGCGACAACTATTTTTCGACCGGGGCAGAGTTATTCGGGCGGATTTGTCAACATTTTTTGACCGGGGCGGATTTGGGTAACCGGGGCAGATTTGCGTACAGGCCCAGTCGTGGGATCCGGGGGCGCGGTTCGGTCCGCATTGTCGGGACGGTCGCCGCCGCGGCCGAAGGCGTTGGACATGGCTTTTGTCCAAGCCGTTTCGGGTTGGACGACTGAAGTCATCCAACTACCGGGTTCCGTGACTTCAGCCGCGCGACCCCGGGAGGGTGGCCGCGGCCGGCCGGTCGCTTAGCCGGATCCCCGGCGGGGACGGGCGACCGGACTCAGGCCATGCTGGTCTTGGGAAGCTCGGACGGGACATCGACCGTGTGGAGGTCCTTCCGCTTGACCTTGCGGAGCCGCGAACGCCGGCGGAGCATGCGGTCGAGCTTGTCCACCATCCGGTCGATGGAGGTGTACATGTCCTCGGAGGCTTCCGTGGTGATGAGGGGCTTTCCGTCGATTTCGATATGGCCTTTCGCAATCTGCTCATCCTGTCCGGTCACGTTCTTATTGTATTCGAGTTCCACCCGCAGACGGATGATCCGTTCCTCGTGGCTGAAGAGTTTCTCGGCCTTGCGGTGGACGGCGTCCTTCATCGCTTCGGTGAGTTCGAGGTTGCGACCCGTGACAATGACATCATGTTGCTTCATGCGTTATCCTTTTTTTCGGTGGTTTGTTTCTGAGAAAGCGTCCTACGGTAGGACGCCGGAAAGAATGTCCCGTTCATGAAAAATTCCAGTCCATCCTTTTTCGAGTCTTTCGACCGCGTGGTCATCACTGGTGGAACGTCGGGCATAGGGTCCGCTCTTTTGCGGCAGTGGGGGAAGCTATCCGGGAAGACCCGGTTTTGCAACCTTTCGCGGTCGAAACCGAAGGATTTTCCGATGGAAGACCGGCTCGTTTCGATTCCCTGTGATCTGGCCGACCGGGAGTCGGCCCGGACCGCCGCGGACGGTTGCCGCAAGTGGCTCGGGGAGAAGGACGAAGGGGGCAGAATCCTGCTCATCAACAACAGCGGGTTCGGCTGCTACGGCGTGTTCCCCCGGCCGACGGCCGACCGGAATCTCGCCATGATCGATGTCAACGTCCGGGGTCCGGTCTTCCTCACGGCCGTCCTCGGGGACCTTCTGCGCGCCTCCCGCGGGGGCGTGGTCAACATCGCCTCGACCGCCGCCTTCCAGCCGACCCCCTACCTCGCCGCCTACGGGGCCACGAAGGCGTTTCTCCTGCACTGGAGCCTCGGGCTGGCCGAGGAGTGGAAGGCGGAGGGGGTCCGGGTGCTGGCGGTCTGCCCCGGCCCGACCGAGACGGCGTTTTTCCGGGAGGCGGGATTCCGCGAGGCGCCGCTGAAGAAAGGATCCGGGCAAACGGCGGACGAAGTCGCGGCGATCACGCTGGAAGCCCTCCGGAAAGGGAAGAGCCTCGTCACCTGCGGCACCGGCAACCGGGTCATGGCGGCCTTCTCCTCGAAGCTCCCAAAGCCCTTGGCGAGCCGCCTGACCGGCGCGATCATGCGCCGTCTCCGGCTCGAACGCTTCCAGGAAACCGGCTGACCGCCGCCGAACCGTGTCCGCGCACCCCGTCCGCATCCTCTCCGGCCCGACCGCCTCGGGCAAGACCCGCCTCGCTCTGGATTGGGCGAGGCGGACCGGCGGCTGGATTCTTTCCTGCGACGCCCTTCTTTTCTACCGGGGGGCGGACATCGGGACCGCCAAGCCCCCGCCCGCCGAACTCCGGGAAATCCCCCACTATGGGATCGACCTCCGGGAACCGGACCGGCCCTACAACCTGCCGGAGTACATTTCCTACGCCCGCGGGGTTCTCGAAGAGGCCGGCCGCCGGGGTGTGCCCGTTCTCGTCGTCGGCGGCAGCGGATTCTATCTCTCCGCTTTCCACGAGCCCGCTCCCGACCCCCTCCCGGTGCCGGAGGCCATCCGCGACCGGGTCCGGGATCTGGAGAACACCCGCGGCGCGGACGGTCTGCGGGAGGCCCTTCTCGCGATCGACCCCGATCCGGTCGTCGATCTGCGGAACCCCCGTCGCACGGCACCGGCGCTGGAGCGCTGCCTCGCCGCCGGCATGACCACCCGGCAGCTGCGCGAGCGGCACCGCGCCCTGCCCTGCCCCTTCGAGGAATGGAAGCGGGAGTGGTTCGTCGCCGGGGCCAGGGGGGACACGCACCCGGGGCGAATCGCCGAACGGACCGAAGGCATGCTGCGGGCGGGTCTGATCGAGGAGGTGAAACGCCTGCGCGCGGCCGGATTCGAGCGGAACCCCGCCCTGCGCTCGGCCATCGGCTACCGGGAAACCCTGGAATGCCTCGACGGGGAGTTGCCCGAACGGGAACTCGCGGAAGCGATCAACCGGCACACGCGGCGGCTGGCGGCGCGGCAGCGCCGCTGGATCCGGAACCGGCTGCCCGAATCCCGCCCCGTGGAGACGGCCGATGACCTCTGATCCCCCGCCGCCCGGCGCCGATCCCCGGCACACCCGGGCCGACCCGCCCGAGATCTCCCCCTCCGGCTTCCGGGAGCGGATTCTCTTCGAGAACGACCGGGTGCTCGCCGTTGACAAACCCGGCTGGCTGGTCTGCCATCCCTCCAAATCCGGTCCGGGATCCAGCCTCGTCGGCGCAGCCCGGCGGCACCTCGGGCTCGACCGCCTGCACCTCGTCAGCCGGTTGGACCGCGAGACCAGCGGCATCGTGGTGCTCGCCAAGGACCGGGGGGCCGCGCGGACGATCCAGATGGCGGTTGAGAACCGGAGGGTGCGCAAGAGCTACACGGCCGTTCTGGAGGGGGTTCTCGAATCGACCGCCATCGTCGAAGCCCGGATCGTGGCGGACCGCGCCAGCGAAGTGCGGGTCAAGATGCGGGCTCTTCCGACGGAGAACGACCCCCGCATCCGCACGCGTTTCGAACCGATTCTCCGGCGCGAGGGCCGGACCTGGTGCCGGGTCACGACGGAAGGCGGGCGCAAGCACCAGATCCGCGTCCACGCCGCCCACCTGGGAATGCCGCTGAGCGGCGACAAGCTCTACGGACCCGACGAAACCCTCTATCTGGAATTCTGCCGGGAGGGCTGGACGGAGCGGCTCGCCCGGGCGTTGCCCTTCCACCGCCAGGCCCTGCACTGCGGCGAATGGGAGTTGGAGAACGACCTCGGCCTGCCCTCGCTGGCGGTGCCGGCCCCCGGGGACATGGAGGCGTTTTTCGGAAGCATCCCGCACGAGCCGGCCGGGACCGGCGGGAGAGGTTGAAATCCCGCCCCCTTCCCGGTCCCATCCGGGATGCGGCCGGGCGGATGTCGATGCCCGGGGGCAACCGGGCCGCGGGATTGGCAATCATCCCAGTTTCCCCTCGCCCGCCCCCGCGGTTTGCCGGTAGATCATGCGGGCGGCGGGAGCCGGACTCCATGCTTTACTACTATCAGGCGAACAATTTCGGGGATGATCTCAATCCGTGGCTCTGGCCGCGGCTGGCCCCGGAGCTTGTCGAGGACCGGAACGACCGGCTCTTCGTCGGGATCGGCACCATCCTGAACGAACGGATTCCCGCCGCCCCCCGGAAGTTCGTCTTCGGGGCGGGATGGGACGGCGAAAGGCCGGTCCGCACGGGTCCCGAATGGCGGATCCACGGTGTCCGCGGGCCGCTGACCGCGGCCGGCCTCGGGCTGCCGGCCGGGACCGCCCTCTCGGATCCGGGGCTTCTCGTCCGGCGCTTCGTGAAGAGACCGCCCGGGGCGGGCGGCGGGCGGGTTGCCTTCATGCCCCACCATTGCAGCGTCGGCGCGGTGGACTGGAGGCCTCTGTGCCAGGCCCGGGGCCTCGGATACGTCGATCCGGAGCGACCCGTCGATGAGGTGCTCCCGTCCATCGCCGGGTGCCGGGTGCTTCTCGCCGAAGCCATGCACGGGGCGATCGTGGCCGACGCACTGGGCGTGCCATGGATCGCGGTCCGGATCTCCGGCCGGATCAACGAGTTCAAATGGCGCGACTGGTGCTCCTCCCTCGGGCTCTCCTGCCGCCCGGTGCGGCTCCGGCCTCTGCACGCGCGGCTGCCGAAGGGCATGGCGGGGGTGCGCAGGCGCTGGAAGCGGGCGCTGGCCGAGACCCCGCTCGGAAAGGAAAAGTGGAAACAACTGCCCGAACGGGCGAGCACGGCGGACGAGATCGAGCGGGGGATGGACTCGCTCGCCGAGCTTCCCCGCAGCCGCGAGCCGCAACTGAGCGAGCGCTCCCGCCTCGACGAAGCGGAGGCCCGGCAACTGGAACAGCTCGAGCGACTGCGCCGCGAGTGGAGGGAAATGCCTTGACCCCGGCGCACGGAACGGAGGAAGCTTCGGTGTTTCCCAGTTTGTGATGCGTCCCCTGCTCTCCCGCCCGCCGCTTCCGCGCCCGACGGCGATTCTGCTCTCGGCGGCGATCGCCTTGGCGGCTTTCGCCCTGGGCGGATGCCGCACGGTCGTCGATGTCTCCGACGTTCCGGAGGTTCCGCCCTCGCGCGACATCCTCCGCATCGGGGTTACCCCGAACATGCCTCCGTTCGTCTTCGAAGAGGACGGCGGGCTGGTCGGGATCGAGGTCGATTGCGGGAAAGCGCTCGCGGCGGAGCTGGGGCGCGAGCCGCGCTTCGTGCGCATGGATTGGGACCAGCTGATCCCCGCCCTGCGGAAAAACCGCATCGACATCGTGATGTCCGGCATGAACTACACCCGCGAACGGGCGGCCGTCGTCGCGCTGACGAACCCCTATCTGCGCAGCGGCCAGAAGGCGCTCGTACTCCGGAAAAACGAAGCCAGGTACATTTTCCCCGGCCAGATCGCGAAGACCAAGGCCCGGGTCGGCGCCGAGAGCGGCACGACGGGCGAATTCCTGGTTGAAAGCGGATTCCCCGACGCCCGGCTCGTGTCCTACCCCTCGGCCGACCGGGGGGCCCGGGCGGTCGCCTCCGGCGAAATCGAGCTTTTCATCCATGACGCTCCGACCGTGCTCTGGATGGCCGGCGTCTATCAAAACGAAGGGCTGACCGCCGCGCTTCCCGTTCTTTCCGATGATTTGATGGTCTGGGCCGTCGCCCGCCAGAACACCTCCCTGCTGGAATCGGCGAACGCCATCCTGGCGGACTGGCGGCAGGACGGCACGATGGCGGGCATCCTGCGCCGCTGGACCAGCCTGTAGGGGCCGGGCGCCCCCTCCCCCGCGGTTGTTCTCCGGCGCTGCCGTCCATGGTCCGCCAGCGTCGGGCGGGGCGGTTCCGCCCGGGGGACGCTACACCTCCTTCTTGAGGTATTGGATGACGTCCTGGAACTTGGCGGCGTTGCGCTCGTCGGCGGAGACGAGATTCTCGTGGGCTTCGAGAATGGATCCGGCCTCGACCTCGCCGCTCGGGAGGGCCTTCCCCCCGGACGCGCCGCCGCGGTCCCCCCGGGAGGGATCTCCGGTACGGACGGAGAGGATACGGTGGAGGCCGAGGTTCCTGACCAGCTCGAGATTGCGCGGCCCCAGGTTGGCAAGCTCCAGCCGCCCACCGGGAAAATCGCGGCGGATGCGCATGGCCGCTCCGGCCAGAATGCCGAGAAAGGTGCTGTCCATCCCCGTGCAGCCGGAGAAATCGACGAGCACCCGCGCCTGGCCCCGGTCGAAAAGGTGGGAAAACAATTGATTGACCGGTGCGCTGGTCAGGTAGCTCGCCCGTCCGTTGATCCGTAGAACCACCGGGTCGCCCGAGGCTTCGACGGTGAAGATCGGTGACTCGGTATCCGGCATGGATCAGGGGTGTTTCGGAACGGGGGTGGGGTGGGGAGGAGGGCTCAGCGGGTCAGGTCGCGCAGGACGTAGGGGAGTATGCCGCCGTGCCGGTAGTAGTCGATCTCGACCCCGGTGTCGATGCGCACGAGAAGGGGAACCTCCTCGGCGCCGCCGTCGGCCCGGTCGATGACCAGCCGGGTCCGCGACTGCGGTTGGAGGTCGTCGCCGAGATCGGGCAGCGAGTAGATCTCGGTGCCGTCGAGGCAGAGGGATTCGGCGTTCCGCCCGTCCGGGAACTGGAGGGGCAGCACCCCCATGCCGATGAGGTTGCTCCGGTGGATGCGTTCGTAGCTTTCGGCGATGACCGCGCGCACGCCGAGGAGCGCCGTGCCTTTGGCCGCCCAGTCGCGGGAGCTGCCCATGCCGTAGTCGTTGCCCGCGATCACGATCAGGGGGACGCCACGCCCGCGGTAGGTCTCGCAGGCGTCGAAGATCGTCATCTCCGCGCCTTCGGGCATCAGGCGGGTGTAGCCGCCCTCCTTGCCGCCGGCGAGGCGGTTCTTGATGCGCACGTTGGCGAAGGTTCCGCGGGTCATGATGCGGTCGTTGCCGCGCCGGGAGCCGAAGGAGTTGAAGAAGCGTTTGCCCACGCCCTTCGAGAGCAGGTATCTGCCGGCGGGGCCGTCCTCCGGAATGGCTCCGGCGGGCGAGATGTGGTCGGTGGTCACCGAGTCGCCGAACAGGGCCAGCGGCCGCATGCCCTCGATCGGCCCGATCGATCCGGGCCGGGGGGAAAAGTTCTCGAAAAAGGGAGGGTTCTGGATGTAGGTGCTCTCGTCGTCCCACTCGTAGAGGTCGCCGGTGGCGGATTCGATCTTGGTCCACTCCTCGTTCGCGCGCGCGATGTCGGAGTATTTTTCGCGGAACATCTCCGGAGAAATGCCGGTGCGGATGAGTTCCTTGATCTCCTCCTGGGTCGGCCAGAGGTCTTTCAGGTAAACGGGATCGCCGCCGGCGCCGGCGCCGACGGGTTCGGAGTCGAGATCGATATCCACCCGCCCCGCGAGGGCGTAGGCGACGACCAGGGGCGGCGACATCAGGAAATTGGCCTTGACCGAACTGTGGACGCGGGCCTCGAAGTTCCGGTTGCCGGAGAGGACGCTCGCCACGACCAGGTCGCCCTCCCTGACCGCCGCCTCGATCTCGTCGTCGAGCGGGCCGCTGTTGCCGATGCAGGTGGTGCAGCCGTAGCCGACGAGATGGAAGCCGAGGGCGGCGAGCGATTCGTCCAGCCCGGTCTTTTCCAGGTAGTCGGTGACCACCCGGGAGCCGGGGGCGAGGCTCGATTTGACGTAGTCGGGCACGGCGAGCCCCTTTTCGACGGCCCGTTTCGCGACGAGGCCGGCCGCGAGCATGACGCTCGGATTGCTGGTGTTGGTGCAGCTGGTGATGGCGGCGATGACGACCGACCCGTGCCGGAGGACATCGTCCTGCTGGTGGGGGTGGCCCGTTCCGTCGGCCGGGAAGGCGGGCCGGTTGGTGACCATCTCGGCTTCGCTCACCCCCTGGAGGTCGCCCTCCGGGGCGCGGCTGATCCCGCCGGAGACCTCCTCCCCGGCCGGAACGGCGACCGGGCGGACCGGCACCGCGCGGCCGCGGTCGTCGGCCTTGCCGTAGCCGCCTTCGGCGACCGGCTTGGCGAGCAGGTCCTCGAAGACCTTTTTCAAATCGGGAACGTCGATGCGGTCCTGCGGGCGCTTCGGCCCCGCGGTGCAGGGAACGATGGAGCCCAGATCGAGATCGAGGGTCTCCGTGTAGTCGATCTCCCCCTTTTCCGGGATGCCGAAAAGGCCCTGGGCCTGGAGATAATCGCGGACGAGATCGATGTGCGCGTCGGGCCGGCCGGTGATCCGGAGGTAGTCCAGGGTCTGCTCATCGACGGGGAAGAAGCCCATGGTCGCCCCGTACTCCGGCGCCATGTTGGCGATGGTCGCGCGGTCGGCGAGGGTGAGCTGGCCGAGGCCCTCGCCGAAAAACTCGATGAACTTGCCGACGACCTTGTGGGCGCGGAGCATTTCGGTGATGCGCAGGGTGAGATCCGTCGCGGTCACGCCTTCGCGCAGCGCTCCGGTCAGGTTGACGCCGATGACCTCGGGGGTCAGGAAGTACACGGGCTGCCCGAGCATGCCGGCTTCGGCCTCGATGCCCCCCACGCCCCAGCCGACCACGCCGAGCCCGTTGATCATGGTCGTGTGGGAGTCGGTGCCGACGAGCGTGTCGGGGTAGAAGACGGTCTCTCCGTCGATCCCGCGTTCGAAAACAACCTTCGCCAGATGCTCCAGATTGACCTGGTGGACGATCCCGATCGCCGGCGGCACCACGCTGAAGGTGTCGAAAGCCTGCTGGCCCCATTTCAGGAACTCGTAGCGCTCGCGGTTCCGCTCGAACTCGAACCGGAGGTTCTCCCGGAAGGATTCGGCCGTGCCGGAGCGATCGACCTGCACCGAGTGGTCCACGACCAGATCGACCGGAACGAGCGGCTCGATCAAAGCGGGATCCTTGCCGAGCTTCGCCGCCGCATCGCGCATCGCGGCCAGATCCACGAGAAGGGGGACCCCCGTGAAGTCCTGCAGGACGATCCGGGAGACGGTGAAGGGAATCTCCTCCTTCGCCGGGCTGCGCGCGTTCCAGTTGGCCAGCCGCCGGACGTCTTCCTCCGTGATCCGGGCGCCGTCGCAGTTGCGGAGCACCGACTCGAGCACGACGCGGAGGCTCACCGGCAACCGGCCGACGGGGCCGACCCCCTGTTCTTCGAGAGCGGGAAGGGAATAGATCTTCCCCTTGGAACGGCCGCTTTGGAAAGGGCGCAGACTTTGGAAGGGATTCGTCATTCGGAGCGGATGGTCGGTGGGATTCAGTGGATGCGCGGGAGGAACCTCAGGCCGGGATCGAGGCGCGGAGTTCCGGGAAGTCGGGCACGTTCTTCGGATCGTCGCTCGACCAGGCGTAGGTGATCACGCCGTCCTTGCCGACCACGAAGGCCGACCGCTTGGCCACCCCGCGCAGACCGAGCAGATCCTCGTACAGGACATCGTATTTTTCGGCGACCTCCTTGTTGAAGTCGCTCAGCAGCGGAAAGCAGATGTTTTCCTTCTTCGCCATCACCTCGAGGGTGAAGGGGCTGTCCACGCTGATGCCGTACACGTCGGCGTTCAGCTCCGTGTAGCAGTTCAGAGTGTCCCGGACGGAGCACATCTCCGACATGCAGACGCTCGTGAAAGCGAAGGGAAAGAAGAGAAGGACGGTGTTTTTCTTTCCGAAGTTGTCGGAGAGCGTCACATCGACGAGACCGTCGTCGGTCTTGTGCTTGAGGGTGAAGTCGGGAGCTTTGGTTCCTTTTGCGAGTGCCATGGTTGTGGTGTAGTTTCGGGTTGATGGTGAAGGGGGGAACCTAGGAGGGGGACGAACGGGTGTCAACGATGGTTGAAGGACGGGAAACACGATCGCCGACGCGGGATCGGCATGGGGAAACCCGGCCGCGCGATCCACGGTGCTTCCGGACCGGACGGCCGAAGGCG
>JBKHCX010000116.1:0-9682 GCA_046541615.1 Puniceicoccaceae bacterium | reverse complement strand
TCCAACTACTTGGCCGGCGCTGGGGCCGCAGGGGGGATGCGGGCGCCGGGTGGCCCGGAGCCGCTGGGAGATCCTTTCTCCCGCCGGGCGTTCCGGGTTGGACGACTGAAGTCATCCAACTACTTGGCCGGCGCTGGGGCCGCAGGGGGGATGCGGGCGCCGGGTGGCCGGAGCCGTTGGGATGTCTTTTCCGGGCCGCCGGTCCGGGCGGTCGCTTTCCTACATTTCCGTAGGAATCGCACCCACGGTCCTACGTTCATGAAGGGGATTCCGGCCATCCCGGGGCGGCCCGTTGCGGCCGTTTCGGGAAATTCATTTTTAATCCATTGCCGATCAGCACCTTGCAAATCGTTCAGAAAAACTGGCACGCGGCTTGTTTACAGGGATGGCGTTCCAGCCGGAGCAAACATTCCAAAACCAACACAGAAAACACAATGATCGAAACACTTGAACCCACCGCCTCCGTCGCAACGGAGAGGACGATGCGCAAAGTCGCCATTTACGGCAAAGGCGGCATCGGCAAATCCACCACCACGCAGAACACCGTCGCCGCTCTCGCCGAGATGGGCCGCAAGGTCATGGTCGTCGGTTGCGATCCGAAAGCGGATTCCACCCGCCTGCTCCTCGGCGGCCTTTCCCAACGCTCGGTCCTCGACACCCTCCGCGAGGAAGGCGAGGACGTCGAACTCGAAGACATCCGCTTCGACGGATACTGCAACAGCCTCTGCGTCGAGTCCGGCGGCCCGGAACCGGGGGTCGGTTGCGCCGGGCGCGGGATCATCACCTCCATCAACATGCTCGAGCAGCTCGGGGCCTACGACAAGGAGAACAACCTCGACTACGTCTTCTACGACGTGCTCGGCGACGTGGTCTGCGGCGGTTTCGCCATGCCGATCCGCGAGGGCAAGGCCGAGGAGATCTACATCGTTTGCTCCGGGGAAATGATGGCCATGTACGCGGCCAACAACATCTCGAAGGGGATCCTCAAGTTCGCCGAGACGGGAGTGGTCCGCCTCGGGGGTCTGATCTGCAACAGCCGCAACTGCGACCGCGAGGCGGAGATGATCGAAGAGTTCGCCCGCCGGCTCGGCACCAAGATGGTCCACTTCGTCCCCCGCGACAACGACGTGCAGCGGGCCGAGATCAACCGGAAGACCGTCATCGACTGGAATCCGGAGTGCAAGCAGGCCGCCGAATACCGCACCCTGGCGAAGAACATCGAAGAGAACGACATGCGGGTGATCCCGACTCCGCTCGCGATGGAGGAGCTGGAACAACTGCTGATGGAGTTCGGCCTTTTCGCCTGAGCGCCGACGGCCACGTCGGCATCCAGGGATCCGAACGACAAAGGCGACGGAGAGACGACCCGATCGGCGATGCCCGCCGGCGCCGGTCCCCCGGACCCGGTCATGCGCGGCATCCCCGGGGCGCCCCGGAGCAACAGAACCTGTAACAACGAACCACACCCACGAAATGAACGAAGACACCAACAGCACACCCTCTCCGATGGGGCCGCACGGGCCGACGGCCGCCGAAGCGCGGGAGAAAATGCTCGAGCCCTATCCGAAGAAGACGCTGCGCAAGCGGGGCAAACAGATCCTCGTGAACGAGGACCCGGGCACCCCCGCCGAGATCGGCGCCAACAGCCGCACCGTTCCCGGCATCATCACCCAGCGCGGCTGCTCCTACGCGGGCTGCAAGGGGGTGGTGATCGGTCCGATCTACGACGTCCTCCACATCACCCACGGCCCGATCGGCTGCGGCTGGTACAGCTGGCTCTCCCGCCGCAACATGAGCAGGATCCGCAAGGAGGGCGAGACCAACTACCTGCAATACAGCATGTCCACCGACATGCAGGAGGACAACATCGTCTTCGGGGGGGAGAAGAAACTCGAGCAGGCGATCCGCGAGGCCTACGACGAGTTCCGTCCCAAGGCGATCAGCGTTTACGCCACCTGCCCGGTCGGCCTCATCGGCGACGACATCCACGCGGTCTGCGCCAAGATGAAGAAGGAGCTGGGGATCAACGTGTTCGGCTTTTCCTGCGAGGGCTACAAGGGGGTCAGCCAGTCGGCCGGCCACCACATCGCCAACAACGGGGTCTTCAAGCACATGATCGGGCTCGACGACACGCCGGTCGAACACAAGTACAAGATCAACGTCCTCGGGGAATACAACATCGGCGGGGACGCCTGGGAGATCGACCGGATTCTGGCCCTGTGCGGGATCAAGATCATCGGCACGCTCTCCGGCGGGGTCAGCTACGACGACATCACCAACTGCCACATGGCGGATCTGAACGTGGTGATGTGCCACCGCTCGATCAACTACATGGCCGAGATGATGGAGACCAAGTTCGGTATCCCCTGGTTCAAGGTGAACTTCATCGGAGTGGAGGGGACCAAGAAGTCCCTGCGCAAGATCGCCCAATACTTCGGCGACAAGGAACTCATCGACAAGGTCGAGGAGGTCATCGCGGCCGAGATGGCGGAGGTCCGCCCGGTGCTTGAAGATGTCACGACCCGGACCAGGGGCAAAACGGCCGCTCTGTTCGTCGGAGGCAGCCGCGCGCACCACTACCAGGACCTCTTCAACGACATGGGGATGCAGGTCATCGCCGCCGGCTACGAATTCGCCCACCGGGACGATTACGAAGGCCGCGACGTGCTTCCGAGCATCAAGGTCGATGCGGACACCCGCAACATCGAGGAACTGACGATCGAAGCGGACCCCGCGCGCTACAACGCCAGCCACGCCGAGCGGAAGAAGTCGCTCGAAGAGGCCGGGTTCACCTTCCAGGACTACGAGGGCATGATGCGCCAGATGGCCAAGGACACCCTCGTCATCGACGACATCTCCCACCACGAACTGGAGAAGCTCATCGAACTCTACAAGCCCGATGTGATCGGCTCGGGCGTGAAGGACAAATACGTCATCGAGAAGATGGGCGTGCCTTGCAAGCAGTTGCACTCCTACGACTACGGCGGTCCCTACGCCGGATTCAAGGGGGCCGTCAACTTCTACAAGGAGATCGACCGGATGACCTCCTCGCAGGTCTGGAAACTGACCCGCGCTCCCTGGCAGAGGGAGGACGCCGTTCCGGCGGAAGCCTCCGCCGCCGAGCCCGCCACCGCCTGAGCGCGAACCGACCAACCGCAAACCGCAAACCGGAGAACACAATACCATGTTAGAAGGAACCACATCAGAGATCCGCGAGCGCACGGCGCTCCGGGTCAACCCGGCCAAGACCTGCCAGCCCATCGGGGCCATGTACGCCGCTCTCGGCATCAACAAGTGCATGCCGCACTCGCACGGATCCCAGGGGTGCTGCGCCTACCACCGCAGCCACCTGACCCGCCACCACAAGGAGCCGGTCGTCGCCACGACCAGCTCGTTCACCGAGGGGGCCTCCGTCTTCGGCGGTCTCGCCAACCTGAAGACCGCCCTGAGCAACATCTTCTCGATCTACGATCCGGAGATCGTCGCCGTCCACACCACCTGCCTGTCGGAGGTGATCGGAGACGACATCCCGACGATCATCAAGAAGTCGGTCAACGAGGGGATCGTGCCCGAGGGCCGGACCGTCATCCACGCGAACACGCCCAGCTTCACCGGGAGCCACGTCACCGGTTTCTCGAACCAGTGCGAGGCGTTCGTCAAATACCTGGCCGAATCGACCGGGGAGACCCGCAACGTCATGAACCTCTTCCCGGGATGGGTCGAGCCGGCCGACATGCGCGAAATCAAGCGCCTGGCGGAACTCGTCGGCGTCCGGATGATCCTGGCTCCGGACACCTCCGATGTGCTCGATTCCTCGATGGACGGGAAATACGAGATGTATCCCGACGGGGGCACCACGGTCGCCGACCTCCGGGCCATGGGCGACAGCTTCCTGACGGTCGGCCTCGGTCCGCTCGCCAGCAAGGCCGCCGCCGAGACCCTCGAAAAGAAATGCGGGGTCCCGAGCCAGATCCTGGAGCTGCCGATCGGAGTGAGCGCGACGGACGACTTCGTCAACACCCTCCGCCTGGCCGGCGACACCACCGTCCCGAAGGAACTCGAACGCGAGCGCGGACGCCTCATCGACATGATCAGCGACATGTCGCAGTATTTTCACCAAAAGAAGGTAGCGATCTTCGGCGACCCGGACCACCTGACCAGCATGGTGAGGTTCCTCGTCGAGACCGGGATGTCGCCCGCGATCGTCGTGACGGGAACCCCCGGGAAAAAATGGGAGGCGAAGATCCGCGGGATCTGCGAGCCGGTGAACGAGGAGGTCGAGGTCCACGCCTACAGCGACCTCCACTTCCTCCACCAGTGGATCAAGGCGAATCCGGTCGATCTCCTCATGGGGAACACCTACGGCAAGTTCGTCGCGAAGGCCGAGAACCTGCCCTTCGTCCGCTTCGGCTTCCCCATCCTCGACCGGGTCGGGCACCGGGTCTTTCCGACCGTCGGCTACAGCGGCGCCATGCGGTTGGTGGAGAAAATCACCGACGCCTTTTTCGACAAACGCGACCGCGAGGACGCCGACCATGACATCGAGCTGATTCTCTGACCGCCGCGCGGAACGAGGAATGTCGAAAACCGAACGGGCAAACCACCGGCACCGAAATCATGAATCCATCCATCCAGGCCGCTCTCGGCAACCAGGCCAACCACGAGCTGTACGCCTCGCACGCCTACCGGGCCATGTCCATCTGGTGCGACGACCAGGACTACAACGGCTTCGCCAGGTTCTTCTCCAATCAGGCCATGGAAGAACTCGAGCACGCCGAGAAGTTCATCCGCCACCTGCTCGACCGGGGCGTCATGCCCCAGTTGACGGCCCTGGAGGCCCCCACCGTCGGGTTCACGAAACTCATCGAGGTGGCCCTCCTGGCGCAGACGCTCGAGCGGCGAAACAGCGCGAACATCCACCAGTGCTACGCCATCGCCCAGGAAGTGAAGGACTACCCGTCCCACCCGCTCCTGCTCGAACTCATCGAGGAGCAGGTCGAGGAGGAATCGTGGGCCGACACCATGGTGACCCTGACCAGGCGCGCCGAGTGCTCCGGGGCGACGTACAACCTGGACCGGCATATTGTGAAGGAACTGACCCCCGGAGCGGGGGTGGAATGACTAATGACTAGGGAGGAAGGCGGAATGAGGAAGCCGGAATTGGAGAGGAGAACGGGGGGGGACGTTTCATGGATCGATGGAGATCGACCGCGCAAAGTCGATGATCGCCTCTCCGAAAACACCGGTCCGCTCTTCCAGATCGCACACGGGTTTCTCGCTCATGCTCTTCATCCTACGACAACCCGTCCCGGAGTCACGTTCTTTAGACATTAGTCATTAGACATTCCACACGATGCTTGAAACGATCAAAGTTCTCCCAGCCAGAACCTCCCAGGTCTGGACCAAGGGCGAAGGCACCGCCTTCACCTGCGACCGGAAGAGTACTTCCGGTGCGGTCACGCAGCGGGCCTGCGCGTTCTGCGGCTCGCGGGTGGTGCTCTACCCGATCGCCGACGCGCTTCACATCGTGCACGGGCCCATCGGGTGCGCCGTTTACAATTGGGACATCCGCGGCGCCCTCTCCTCGGGACCGCAGCTCCACCGCAACAGCTTCTCGACCGACCTGGCCGAAAAGGAAGTGATCTTCGGGGGCGAGAAGAAGCTCAAGGCCTCGCTGCTCGAGCTGATCGGGTATTACGAGCCCAAAGCCGCCTTCGTGTACTCGACCTGCATCGTCGGCCTGATCGGGGACGACGTGGAGGCGATCTGCCGGGCGGTCACGCGCGAAACGGGGATCGACTGCATCCAGGTGGATTCCCCCGGGTTCAAGGGGACGAAGAAAAGCGGCTACCAGGCCGCCTGCGAAGCCGCCTACAAACTGGTCGGAACGGGCGACACTTCGGGGATCTCCAGGCACAGCGTCAATCTGCTGGGCGAGTTCAACATCGCCGGCGAGGCCTGGATGATCCGGAAATACTTTGAACGCATCGGGGTCGAGGTCGTGTCCACCATCACCGGCGACGGGCGGGTGGACGACCTCCGCCGCTGCAACGGCGCCGCCCTCAACCTCGTCCAATGCTCGGGCTCGATGACCCATCTTTCGAAGCTGCTCGAAAAGAACCACGGGATACCGATGAAGCGGGTCTCCTTCTTCGGATTCGAGGATACCGCCCGGGCGCTCTACGATACGGCCGGGCATTTCGGGGATCCGGTCATCATGGAAAAGGCCGAGGCCCTCGTCCGCGAAGAGATCGGCCGCTTCGCCCCGAAGATCAAGGCCTACAGGAAACAGCTCAAGGGCAAGAAGGCGGCCCTTTATGTCGGCGGGGCTTTCAAGGCTTTCTCCCTCGTGCTCGCCCTGCGCGCCCTCGGGATGCGGACCGTCCTCGCCGGCACCCAGACCGGGAGCGCCGAGGACTACGAACAGCTCAAGGAGATCTGCGACCCCGGCACCGTCATCGTCGATGACTCCAACCCGCTCGAGCTGGCGAAGTTTGTGCTCGAAAAGGATGTCGATCTCTTCATCGGCGGCGTCAAGGAGCGCCCCATCGCCTACAAGCTGGGCGTGGCCTTCTGCGACCACAACCACGAGCGGAAGATCCCGCTGGCCGGTTTCGAGGGGATGCTGCACTTCGCCGACGAGGTGGCGAAGAGCGTGCTCAGCCCGGTTTGGAAATTCGCTCCGAGGCGGGGCTGTGGAATGGCTAATGTCGAATGAGGAAATCGGAATGAGGAATCAAGGGATGAGAATTCTACCAACAGAGATAGCGGAAACCAAAGATGATCCGCCATTCGATCTTCCTCATTCCTCGGCAAGCGAAGCGCCTCTCCCCGCCTCGGCCACCCGCAACGCGTGCAAGCTCTGTGCTCCGCTCGGGGCGGCGATGGTTTTCAAGGGGATCCGCGGCTGCCTGCCCTTCCTGCATGGCAGCCAGGGCTGCGCCACCTACATCCGGCGCTACATGATCAGCCATTTCCGGGAGCCGGTCGATATCGCCTCGTCGAGTTTCAGCGAGGACGACGCGATCTTCGGCGGGGCGCGCAACTTCGAAGCCGGGGTCGAAAACGTCATCCGCCAATATAGCCCCGAGCTGATCGGAGTGGCGACCACCTGCCTGTCGGAGACGATCGGCGACCACATGCTCGGGATGATCAAGACCTACCAGGACAAGCACAGCGCCGACGGCCCCCCGCTCATCCACGTTTCGACCCCCGCCTACATCGGCACCCACAGCGAGGGCTACCACGCGACCACCCTGGCGGTGGTGAAGAAGTTCGCCGGTTCCAGCGCCCACAAACTGCCTTCCCGGGTCAACCTCATCCCGGCCATGGCGTCCTGCGCGGACCTGCGCCACCTGCGCGAGATCTGCCACCTCTACGGCCTCAACAGCACCATCCTGCCGGACTACAACGAAACGCTGGAGGGCGGGAGTTGGGATGCCTACCACCGGATCTCGCCGGGCGGGACCTCCCTCGACGAGATCGAGGAAATGGGCGATTCGGCGGCCACCCTCGAGCTGAGCCACACCCAGGCCGCCCGCCAGGATACCGCCGGGCACTTCCTCGAAGAGGAATTCGGGGTCCGCCTCCACTCCCTGGGCTGGCCCCTGGGAATCCGCCTCAGCGACCGGTTCCTGAGCTCGCTTTCCGAGGTGTCCGGGCGGACGATGCCCGCCGCGCTCGCCGGCGAACGGGCGCGCCTGGTCGATGCCTACGTCGATGCCCATAAATACGTATCGGGCAAAACCGCCGCGCTCTACGGCGAGCCGGACTTCGTACTGGCGATGGCCGCCTTTGTGAGCGAGATCGGAATCCGCCCGATCCTCTGCGCGACCGGTTCGAAGATCTCCGATTGGTCGTCTCTTTTGCGCAGCGAGATCGAAGGCGGCATGGAGGGGGTCGAGGCTCTCGCCGGAACCGACCACGGCACGCTCTCCGCGCGGGCCCGGGAGCGCAAGCCCGACCTCCTGATCGGTTCCAGCAAGGGCTACCCGCTGGCCCGCGAGCTGGGGATCCCCCTGGTTCGCTGCGGCTTCCCCATCCACGACCGGATCGGGGGCCAGCGCAAACTCTACGTCGGCTACCGCGGCACGCAGGAACTCTTCGACCGGGTGGTCAACGCCATCCTGGAAGCCAAACAGGACGACTCCGAGACGGGTTATAGCTACCTTTAGAAATGACCAATGACCAACCACAAAAAAGAAGATAAACGAAATGAAAGCACCTGAGCACTCCAACAAAGATTCTTCGTCAGTTGACATTGGTCGTTCGTCACTACCGCCGCAGGCGGTCTCCCCCGGCCGCATCAACCTGGACAACCATCCCTGCTTCAACAAGGACGCCTGCTCGACCCACGGGCGCATCCACCTGCCGGTCGCGCCGAGTTGCAACATCCAGTGCAACTACTGCAACCGGGACTTCGACTGCGTCAACGAGAGCCGTCCCGGTGTCACCTCAACGGTTCTCTCTCCCGGCCAGGCGCTCGCCTACCTCGAGAAGATCATGGAGAAGCGCGGCGACATCGCGGTCGTGGGGATCGCCGGTCCGGGCGACCCCTTCGCCAACGCCGGGGCGACCATGGAAACCTTCCGGCTCGTCCGCGAAGCGTTCCCCGAGATGATTCTGTGCCTCTCGACCAACGGCCTGGGCCTCACGGAGGACTACGTCCGGCAGCTCGCCGAACTCCAGGTCAGCCATGTGACGATCACCATGAACGGCACCGATCCCGGGATCGCCGGCAAGATCTACGCCTGGGCGCGCGACAAAACCAAGATCTACCGCAACACCGCGGCCGGAGAGATCATGATCGAGCGGCAGCTCCAGGCGATCCGCTGGATCAAGCACTACGGCATGATCGCCAAGATCAATTCCATCATCGTCCCCGGGGTGAACGACGAACACATCCCCGAAATCGCCAGGACCGTTTCGGCCATGGGGGCGGACATCATGAACTGCATTCCGCTCCTGCCGACCAAGGACACGGCCTTCGCGGACCTGGCGGAGCCGGACGCCAAGATGCGCTTCGCCCTGCGGTTGAAGTGCGGCGACCACATCAACCAGATGACCCACTGCGCGCGCTGCCGGGCCGACGCCATCGGCAAACTGAGCGAGCCCATGGACGAGGACATCCACGAACTGATCCGGAGCTGCGCGCGCCTTCCGCTGGATCCCAAGCAGAACCGCCCCTACGTCGCCGTGGCCACCCGCGAGGGCATGCTCGTCAACCAGCATCTCGGCGAGGCCCGCGAGTTCGCCATCTTCGGGATCGATCCGGAGGACGAGGAGGAGTTCGTCCAGCTCGAAACCCGTCCCGCTCCGCCACCCGGCGGTCGCGACAGCCGCTGGGGCGCGCTCGCCGATACGCTGAAGGACTGCCGGGCGATCCTCGTCAACGCCGCGGGCACCTCGCCCAAACAGGCGCTGACCAAAGCGGGCGTCCAGGTCGTCGAAATGGCCGGCCTGATCGACGACGGCCTCATCCACATCTTTCACGCCCGGCCCCTGGCCCCCCCGCTCCGGCGGGAGTTCAAAGCCTGCGGCGCGGGGGCAACCTGCGGGGGGGACGGGACCGGCTGCGGCTGATCGTGGCGGGAATGACGAATGAGGAAGCTCGAACCCAGAAACCCGAATAGGGGGCCGGTTCCCGGCCATCGCCCAAGCGCGAGGCCCTACGGGAATGCGA
>JBKHCX010000115.1:0-9771 GCA_046541615.1 Puniceicoccaceae bacterium | reverse complement strand
GCCTCTTCGGCATCGCCGCCGCCCCGAAGGAGGGCAAGGGATCGGTCGATCCCGCCGCTGCCGCCCGGGTGGTCGACGAGGAGCAGGGCAGGCTTCCGATGGCGGAGGTCCTGCGTTGCCAATGCCGCTACCTGACCCAGGGGTACATCATCGGCTGCGCGGAGTTCGTGCGGGAGGTGTCGAGGCCGTTGGAAGCCCACCGGAAACGCCCGATCCGGCCCAAGCCGGTGGAGGGCGCCGGTTGGGACGGGCTGAACGTTTTCCCCGGGATGCATGGGTAGTCGGCGATTCTGGTGGAGACGGTCTGATGCGGTCGGCTCGCTAGGCCCGGGGGCAACGAGGCTCCAGCCGCCAACCCGAGTTCCGCAGTTTGACGGGAAGATCGACTCATTCACGGGTCGAACGGCCCGGGAAGGCCTATTGTTTCGGGGGGCGCGTCGGCCGGAGTGGGCATGTGGTGGAGAAGCGATTCCCACACTCCCATCCCCTCCGGGGAAAGCTGCCCGAGGGGGATGTGAGTGGAACCGGTGGTCACATTTTCGAAGACGCCCGGCCACTTGGATCCACTCCCACCCTCCTGATTCAGGAAAGCGTCTCTCGGAACCTCGATCAGGATGGTCAAACTTTTATTGTCGGGTCGGAATTTGGACGAAGATTGAAGCAACTTTTTTATTTCCCGGTCGACTATTTGGACGCACGGGTTCTTCGACTCGGACCGGACCCAGGAGGGCTCCAGTCCGAGCCATTTCCTTCGCGCCCTCGACCCGGCCGGAACACGGACCACGGGTTTCCTCGTGGGCGGCCCCCCGGTGGAGGGGCGCTCCTTCGGTGCCCCGGATCCTCGAAGGCGATGTGCCGGTCGGCGCGGAGGTGCGGATGCCCGGTGCGGAATCGACCGGGTATTTGTACAACCGCTACAACCGGAGCGAGCGCCGGGCGGACGACGCCGGCGGACGCGGGGCGGAATGGCGCTCCGACCGGACCGGCGGCGGGGGAAAGCGCCCCTGACCGCGCAGCGGGTTCGCCTCGACTCCGCGCTTGCCTTCCAACACCGGATCGGGCGACAATCCCGGAATGGCAGGAGTCGGAAAATTGATGAAGCAGGCCGCCCGGATGCAGAAGCAGATGGAGGCCCTCCAGGAAGAACTCGCCGAAAAGGTGATCGAGGTCGGCAGCGGTGGCGGAGCCGTCACGGTGCGGATCAACGGCCAGGGCACGATCACGGACATCGATTTCGACCCGGAGTTCCTCAAGGAGGATCTGGCGTTTGTGCGCGAGACGCTTCTCGAAGCCGTGCGCGAGGCCCAGGAGAAAGCCAAGGCCGAGAGCGAGGAAGCGATGTCGGCGATCTCCGGCGGCATGAATCTCCCCGGTTTGATGTAGCGCGCGCGGGCACCGGTTTCGATGACCCGCGGCCATGCGAGATCGCTCCGGCGGGCGACATTTGGCGGCCGGAAGTGCGCGGATTTTTTTTGCAAAAGCAACGTAAGAAGGATTTTCTCCTGACCGTGGCTTCAATTTCGGAAGAACAAGTGCGGGAGGCGCTCGGCAAAGTGGCCTATCCCGGGTTCACCAGAGACGTGGTTTCCTTCGGTCTCGTGAAGGGGATCGAGGTGCGGGGGGGCAGGGTGGCCGTGTCGTTCGCACTGACCAGCTCGGATCCGGAGGTCGCCCCCCGGCTCAAGGCCGATGCCGAGCGGGTGCTCGGATCCCTGGATGGCGTCGAGGAAGTCGATGTCACCGTGGCCGTCAAGGCGAAGGGCGCCGGCGGGACTGAGGGCGCCGGGAACGGGGACGCCGGCGGAAACGCCATGCAGAAGGTCCGGGTGGCCGTCGCCGTGGCGAGCGGAAAGGGCGGCGTCGGCAAGTCCACCTTCACGGTGAACCTCGCCTGCGCGATGGACCGCATCCTCCGCGGGGAGGGCCTGCCGAACCGCGTGGGAATCATGGACTGCGACATCTACGGCCCGTCGATCCCCCTCATGCTCGGGGTCAACCAACGGCCGGAAGTAGAGGACGGGTTCATCGTTCCCCTCGAGAATTTCGGCGTGCGGGTGATGTCGATGGGCTTTCTGGTCGAGGAGGATATTCCCGTCATCTGGCGCGGTCCGATGGTCATGAAAACGATCCAGCAGTTCGCCGGAAACGTGGACTGGGGGGAACTCGAGGTGCTTTTCGTGGACCTGCCGCCGGGCACCGGCGACGCGCAGCTCTCCCTGGTGCAGACCGTGCCGCTCGACGGCGCGGTCATCGTCACGACGCCCCAGCTCGCTTCCGTGAACGTGGCCCGCCGGGGGGCGATGATGTTCGAGAAGGTCAGCGTGCCGCTCCTGGGTGTCGCCGAAAACATGAGCTATCTCCTCGACGAGGAGACCGGCGCGCGGCGGCACCTCTTCGGCGAAGGGGGCGGCGAGCGCACGGCGGCCCGCCTCGGGACCGATTTCCTCGGCCAGGTTCCCCTCGATCCCCGGATCGGCGTGGGTTGCGACCACGGCGTGCCCATCGTGATCAGCGATCCGGACCTGGAATGTTCCCGCTCGTTTCAACGCATCGCCGCGAATCTTTGGGAACGGTTCAAATTGACAAACGCCGGCAAACCGGATTAGCTATTGTTTGGTAGTCCATGAGATCGCCTGAAAAAACCCGGGAAAAGAAACCAGTGGCCGACTTCGCCGGACAATCCAGTCTCTACAAGGAGTTCCTCGCCGAGAGGGAGGAGATCCTGCGGCACAAATGGATCGAGTCCGAGAAGGTCGGCGCCGACATTGGATTCGAACGCGCGTTGCTGGACTGGATCCGCAAGCACCGCGACCAGTGGCGCTCGGCCCGTCGAGAGTCCGTTGAGTAAGGGCTTGGAGACCTGCGGCGCGACGGTCACCGGACCTCGAAGCGCCCGTCGCCCCGTTTCCGCACCTTCCGCCGCAGTTCGAGAAGCATCAGCGTCGAATTGACGGTCGCCGGCGGCAGACCGGTGGACGACGATATCTGATCGGGATGGAGGATGTCCCCGTCCCGAAGCGTGGCGAAGACCGTCGATTCGTCGGCCGTCAGCGCGTCGGGCCCGGCTCCCTCCCCCGCCGGGACGGCCCCGGGGCCGCCGCCGGCGTCCCGCAGCGGAAGCTCCTCGAGTCGGAGTTCCTCGAGAATCTCCTCCGGCGAGGTGACGAGGGTCGCTCCGTCCCGGATCAACTGATGGCATCCCGCGCTCGTCGCCTGGTCGATCCGCCCCGGCACGGCGAAAACCCCCCTTCCCTGCTCTCCGGCGAACCGCGCCGTGATCAGGCTGCCCCCGGAAATATCCGTCTCCACCACCAGGATCGCCCGGCACATGCCCGCGACGATGCGGTTGCGCATGGGGAAGGTCTGCCGGTTCGCGCGAAAGCCGAAGGGAAACTCGCTGAGGATCGTGCCCTCCGCCCGTATCCGCTGAAAGAGGTCGAGGTTCTCGGGCGGATAGACGATGTCGGCCCCGTTGCCGAGGACCGCCACCGTGGGCCCCTTCGCTTCGAGCGCACCCTCGTGCGCGGCGGCGTCGATCCCGCGGGCGAGGCCGCTGACCACGCAGACCCCCCGCCGGGCCAGGCCCGCCGCGAATCGCCGGGCCGTGCGCAATCCGTAGAGCGTCGTCCGGCGCGAGCCGATGATCGCTACGGCCGGATCGCGGAAACACATCTCGCCCAGAGTATAGAGCCCGATGGGCGGATCGTAGATTTCCCGGAGGGGAGCCGGGTAGGCGGAGTCGGTCTGGCGCACGAACCCGGCCCCGTGCTTTTCGATCAGCGTCTTCTCCCGGTCGAGATCGAAATGCTCGGGCCACGCGCGGAGAACCTGTGCGATCTTCGGCCCGACCCCTTCAACCGCCGTCAGATCCCGCTCCGGGGCGCCGAGGATCGCGAGCGGATCCGGACCGAACCGGTCGAAGAGGCGGCGGAGGGTGACCGGACCGAGATGGGGAATCCCGTTCAAAACGATCCACGCGTCGTCGGCCGTGCAAACATTGGTCATTGGAATGATTCTGTGTCGGTGAGCCACCCGGACGCGTCCCCCGCGGCGCCTCTCCCGGGTGTGAGGGCCGTGCGAAGCCGGAACTCCGGAACGGGTGCAAGCCCCCCGTCCCTCTTTCAATAGTCCCGGCCGAACCCGCCTGGCAATCCCGCATTCGCCCTTCTCGGGGCTTGCCTTTCCCGTCCACCGCGCCCACGTTCGGAGGCATGGGCCACCAAACCGCAACCATCGAAACCACAAAAGGGGCGCTGGTCGTCTCCTTTTGGGACGACGCCGCGCCGAAGACGGTCGAAAACTTCCTCAAGCTGGCCCGCGGGGGTTTCTACGACGGAACCGCCTTCCACCGGATCGTGAAGGGGTTCATGATCCAGGGCGGCGATCCGCTGACGAAGGACTCGTCGAAGGCCCACCTCTGGGGCACCGGCAGTCCCGGCTACCGGATTCCCGCGGAGTTCAACGACCGGCCCCACCGCAAGGGGGTTCTCTCCATGGCCCGGTCGGCCGATCCGGATTCGGCGGGCTCCCAGTTCTTCATCTGCCTCGACGAATGCTCCTTTCTCGACGGACAATACACCGCCTTCGGCGAACTCGAAGCGGGGACGGAGGTTCTGGAGGCCATCGGCGACACCCCCTGCGGGTTCGGCGCCGGCGGCGAGAAGAGCAAACCTCTCGAGCGGATCGAAGTCATTCGGATCACGGTGACTTGAGCCGGACGGAGTTTTCCGGATCGAGCGGTTTCGCGGGGTCGTCGCCGGCCACCTCCACCGTCTCCGGCGGCACCACCGGCTCGCAGACCGCACCGCCGAAGAAGACCTCCGACGGCTTGCGGAGGCGGATCGGCTCCTCGCCGTACAAGTTGGCAAGAGCCTCCGCAAACGGATCCATCTCGAGAGACAGCTCGCCAGCCGATTCGAAACAACGGTTCCGCGCCAGCGCGTGGAACGCCGCCCCTCCGGCGGGCAGCCGGAAGGTCCGATTCAGGGTCGCGTAATCGATGCCTGCGCCGGCATCGCCTACGCGGCCCCGGCCAGTTTCCGGATGGCGACGAGATCCGGTTTCCCCGTGCCGAGCTGCGGGATTTCCTCCACCTCGATGAATGAGTTCGGGGCGGGTTTCCACAGGTTGGGCAGGTTGGTGCCCTTGAGCCCCTCGGCCAGGCGGGCGGCGTCGATGCCCGAGGCTTCCGTCACCACGACGACCAGCCGCTCGCCCCGCTTCTCATCCGGCACCGCCGTCACGGACAACTGGTCGGCGTCGAGTTCCAGCGACTCGCGCAGGGCGTTTTCGACCAGGGAGTGGGATATCATTTCCCCTCCGATCTTGCTGAAGCGGGAAAGGCGGTCGGTCAGGGTCAGAAAATCATCCGCATCGAGGTGTCCGATATCCCCCGTGCGGTACCATCCGTCGCGCAGGACCTCCCGCGTTCTCGCCGGATCGCCGAGGTAGCCGGGGAAGACGTTTGCTCCCCGCACCTCGATCATTCCGTCAACCCCGCGCGGGCGGCCCTCGCCGCCATCCGGATCGACGATCCGCACCCGCACCCCCGGAAGCGGACGACCGACCGTGCCCGGCCGGTTCCCCTCCTGCCGGAATCCGTCGAGATCGGCGTCCGGCACGTTGACCGAGACCACCGGGGAGCACTCGGTCGCTCCGTAGCCTTCGTACGGCCGCTGGCCGAAACGGCTCTCGAAAATGTCGGCGATCCGCGGCGACAACTTCTCAGCCCCGGCGATCACCCACCGCGCCGAGGCGAACGCCTCCGCAGATATTTTCCGCGCCCAGGCAAGCAGGAGCGAGGGGGTGCCCAGGAGAATCGTCGGTTTGAACCGTCCCGAAAACTCCCCGATCACGCCCGCTTCGAGGGGGTTGCTGTGATACCCGACCGCGATCCCCTGGGTCATCGGCATCCAGAGAGTTACAGTCAGACCCATCGAATGGAAGAACGGGAGCGCGCCGAGAATGCGGTCCGTTTCGCGGAAACGCCCTACCTCCTCGAAGGCGTTGATGTTGGAAAGAATGTTTCCGTGGGTGAGACGGATCCCTTTCGGATCGCTGGTCGTGCCGCTGCTGAAAAGAATCGTGAGCAGATCATCGGCTCCGGCGGGCCGCCGGCCCAGCATCAGGCGCGTCGGCATCAGGCGGGCCGCCAGTCCGGCGCGGAGGCGGCCGGCGGTCGAAAGGAGTGCGACAAGATCCTCCAGAAACAGGACCCTGGCGGGAATCCCGAGATCGGGAAATCTTTCGAGCACCCGCCGGGAGGTCAGCACGCTGCGGACGCCCGCCTGCCGGATGGTCGAAGCGAAAGAGGCCGCCGGCATGGTGAAGTTGAGGTTCACGGGAATCCTCCGGTCGAGAACCAGCGCGAGATTCGTCAGGGCGCCCGGAATCGACGGAGGCAGGAGAACCCCGACCTCGGGCGGGTCGCCGCCGAGTTTCTCCCTGAGCAGCCTGCGGAACGCTAGGGCGCCGGCGAGCGCGCGCCCGAAGGAAAGCTCCTTCCCCTCGGAGTCCGCCATGGCGAGCCGCTTCCGGCTCCGCCGCGCGCACCGGACGAAATTCTCCGCGACGGATCCGTCGTAGCGGAGGCGCAGGCGGATCGCCGACAGCATCTCCTCGGCCACCGCCTCCCTCGAGCGCTCCGCCAAGAGTCCATCGTCCTCTTCCCCGGCCTTGCCCGCCGGCGGAACCGCGGGCCCGACGGACAAATAGACTCTCCGCCGAAAATCACCCGGGTGCAAAATCGACGGGTTCCCGGTCAAACCCAGTCCCGCGTATGTCCGGTAGCCTCCGTGGATGGCCACAGGCAGGACCGGGACCGCCGTGCCGCGCACAATCCGCTCCAGGCCCTTCTTGAAAGGAAGCATATGTCCGGTCCGGGTGAACCGCCCCTCGGGAAACACGCAGACGATGAAGCCCTCCTCCAGCGCCGTCTTCGCACGGGAAAACGCCCGCACCAAGGCTTTCGGGCCGTCCTCCTCGTGGATCGGGATCGCCCCCGACACTTTCAGAAGCCCCCGCGTGAACCAGCCGCGCTCCTCGAGGTATTTGCGAGAGACGAGGAAGCGGATCCTGCGCGGTTGGAGCGAGAGGATCCAGATCGCGTCCATGAACGAGGTGTGGTTTGCCACCAGCAAAGCCGCCCCCTGGGCCGGCAGGTTCTCCCGCCCCGCGATCCTCAGCCGGTAGAAGAAGCGGGCGAGGACGAAGACGAAAAAGCGGGCGAAGAAATCCGGCAGCACCCAGATACCGATTCCGGTAAGGGTGATCAGGATAGCCGCCACAACCAGAAAACCCTCGGAGGGATCCAGCCCGAAAAGGCTCGTGTTGACGTAGAGCAGGAGCGCCCCCCCGAGCACACCCACCCAGCTGAGCCAGGCCGACGCCGCTACGATCCCCCCCACCCGCTCGGGGGGGCTCCGGAACTGGATGAAGGACTCGATCGGCACGAGAAACATCCCCGCGCCGACCCCCATGACGAGCCCGTACGCCCCCGCGAGAAAAACCCCCGAATCCCTATCGGTCGTGAACAGGAGGAAGCAGGCCAGCGCCATGAGCGATGTGGCGATCGGCACAATCCCGAACTCAATGCCCCGCCGGCTCAGGCGTCCGGCGAGCAGCGCCCCGGCGCCGATCCCGATCGCGGTCACGAAGAAAAGCCGGGTGGATTCCTCCCGCCCCAGTCCGAGGACAAGCTCCCCGTAGGCGAGAAAATTCATCTGCACGTAGGCGCCGACCAGCGAAAGCGTAGCCGATCCCCAGACCGCGAGGGCGAGGAATCCGTCGCGGTGGACCTCCCGGAGACTGCGCGCCATATCCTTGTAAAACAGATCCGACATCCTGCGGGCCCCGCCGCTCGGCGGCGTCGGCGCTATCCTCCGGGCGCACGCGTAGCCCACGCCGGCGATACCCACGCACAGGAGTCCCGCCGTGCCGTGGTCGCCTCCCAGCCAAAGGCTGACTTCGGGAGCGAGAGCCGTACCGAGAATGATGGCGGCATAGGTCGCCGACTGGAGAAAGCCGTTGGCCCGCGAAATCCCCCCCTTGCCGACCAGCTCCGGGATGATGCCGTATTTCGTCGGCCCGAAAAGCGCGCTCTGCGTTGACATCAGGAAAACCGTGACCAGCATCATCCACGCCGAGCCCGCGTACAGCGACACCGCCCCGAAGGCCATGACTCCGGCCTCGGCCAGCTTCACCCCCCGCACGATCCGGTTCTTCCCGAAACGGTCGGCGAGGATCCCCCCCGCCCCCAGAAAAAGAAGAAAGGGAAGCGCGAAAAGTACGCCGACCAGCGCGAGGGTCGAATCCACGCTCTTTTCGGGCCATGCAACGGCCAGGGCGTAGATGATCAGAAACTTGAACAGGTTGTCGTTCAGCGCCCCGGTGAACTGGGTCGCGTTGTGCCAGCCGAAGGTGCCGGGAGGAGAGGAGGAGTCAGGCATGGGGGCGAGTCTTATGATGACAAGGTTGTTGTCAATATAAAAAAAGACAATTTCATTGTCACTTTGGGGCGCCCGGGCATTCTGGCCGTATGACCGAAAGAAGCGAAGCGGCGCAAGAGCTGTTCGACGAGATCCGCAGAGTGGACAACCGCCTCCGGTGGCTGGGCGACACCCTCCACCCGGAGCTGGGGCTGACCGCGGCGAAGCGGAGCATCCTGCTGGCCCTCCACCGGGACGGCCCCCAGACGGTTCCGGATCTGGCCCGGGAGCGCCTCGTTTCGCGCCAGGTCGTGCAGACCCAGGTCAACGACCTGCTGGACGACGGCCTTGTGGCGGGCGCCCCGAACCCCCGGCACCGCCGCTCGCCGCTTCTCACCCTCACGAACGAGGGGGCCTCGCGCATCCGCCGGATGCTGGCGAAGGAAGAAGCCCTGGTGGAACGGTCGCCCAACACCCCGAAAACCGCGGAGATGATCGACCTCCGCGAAAAGCTCCGGATTCTCCGCAAGGCATTGGAGACGATAGGCTGAACGGGCCCGCCCCCAACCGCGCCCGGCCTCCCCCCATTTTGGTGCCAGACTACATATTAGGTTGATCGGGAAACCCTTTTCCAGACTACAATTTGGAGGCCCATTTTGGTGCCGGGCTACAAATATCCTTGACCGGAGAACCTTTATGCCAGGCTACGATTATGGTTGACCAGGAATAATTCATGCCGGGCTACAATTCGGGCTTGAAGTGCGGGAGGATCTCTGGGAATCTGCTGGCATGCGACGGCATCGGTTGAGAATCAAACTGGGCGAAGGAGTGCGGGCCTACTACCACCTGATGAGCCGGACGGTGAACGGGGAGAAGTGGTTCGGGCCCCGGGAGAAGGAGTATCTGCGGAAGCTGATCCGGCAGGTGGCCGAGTTTTCCGGGGTGCGGGTGGTGACCTACACGGTGATGGACAACCATTTCCATGTCCTGGCCGAGGTGCCGCCGGAGCGGGTGGTGTCCGACGGGGAGATCGTCCGGCGGTTCGCCGCGCTCTATCCGGAACCCACGCCCTGGCAGCCTCTTTCGGCGGAGGCGCTGGCCGAGTTGCTCGCCGGGAACGATGTCCGGGGGCAGGCCCTGCGGGAGGAGCTGCTGGGGCGCATGCACGACGTGTCGTGGATGATGAAGACGATCAAGCAGCGCTTCGCGATCTGGTTCAACCGAGCGCGGGAGCGGTTCGGGCCGGTCTGGTCGGAGCGGTTCAGGAGCGTGCTGGTGGAGGGGGATGTGAAGGCGCTGCGGACGGTGGCGGCCTACATCGATCTGAACGGGGTGCGGGCCGGGC
>JBKHCX010000114.1:0-9807 GCA_046541615.1 Puniceicoccaceae bacterium | reverse complement strand
CAAGCGCGAGGCCCTACGGGAATGCGAAGTCCGAATTCGCCGCCGTTCCGAAAATATTCGCAGGGCCGCGTGCTTGCGCGCGCGCCGCTGCCGGTCCGTTACTCGTCACTCATTAGTCATCGGACATTCTCCCACTCCACCCTTCCACAAAACCAAAACACAACACCATGAACAAACCAGAACACCACCTCTTCATCTGCGGCAGCGCCCGGGCGACCGGGGAGTTGAAGGGCACCTGCTGCAACAAGGACTCGGTCTCCCTGCTGTCCTACACGCAGGGCGAGATCCAGGACCGGATGCTCAACGGCGTCGAGGTCTCGATGACCGGCTGCCTCAACATGTGCGCGCGCGGTCCGGTCGTGATCGACTACCCGCAGGGCCGTTTCTACGAGAACGCGACCGAGGAACTCATCGACGAGATCCTCGACTCCATCGAGGACGGCGGAGTCTGCGAAACCAACCTGATCGAGGACTGATCCCATGGCCCGGGCACCCTACCTGATCGACACCACGCTCCGCGACGGCGAACAAGCCGCCGGCGTGGTCTTCACGATCGAGGAGAAACTGGCGATCGCCGGCGATCTCTCTTCGCTCGGTGTGCGCGAACTCGAGGTGGGAATCCCGGCCATGGGCGAGGGCGAGTGCGCCGACATCCGCGCCGTGTGCGGGGCCGGGCTGGACTGCCACATCCTCACCTGGGGGCGCGCCACCGCCGGGGATCTTCTCGCCGCGGCGGGCTGCGGGGCCGACGGATTCCATTTCTCGCTGCCCGCCAGCGAGCTGCACCAGCGCATCTGGAGGAAGAACGGCGCCTGGGTCTTCCGGACGATGAAGACCATCAGCCGGATGGCCGGCGACCATTTCGCCTACTTCACCATCGGCGCCCAGGATGCCTCGCGGGCCGACCCCGGGTTCCTGCGCGACTTCTGCGGCGCGGCGCAGACGTTCGGCGCGCGGCGTGTGCGTTACGCCGACACGACCGGGCGCCTCCATCCGCTGCAGGCTCACGAGGCGATCCGCGATCTGCGCCTGGCGTGCGACATCGAGATCGAATTCCACGGGCACAACGATCTCGGCATGGCCACGGCGAACACCGTCGCCGCGATTCTGGCGGGCGCCGACTGCGCGAGCGTCACCGTGAACGGCCTCGGCGAGCGCGCGGGGAACGCCCCCCTGGAGGAGGTGGCCGCCGCTCTCCTCTGTTCGGCCGGGACCGACCTCCGCTTCCGCCTGAGCGGGCTGCCCGCTCTCAGCGAGCGGGTCGCCCGGGCCTCCCGCCGGCGGCTCCGCTGGGACAAGCCCGTGACCGGCCGGGGCAGCCACACCCACGAATCGGGAATCCACTGCAGCGGCCAGATGCGCGACCGCGAGAGCTACGAGGTCCTGGATCCCGAACTCTTCGGCCACCGGCGGCCCGACCCCGTGATCGGGCGCCACTCCGGCAGTCGGGCGCTCATCGCCGCGGCCGCGCGCGCGGGCCGCACGATCGACGACCGCCGCGCGGAGGAGCTGCTCCCGAAGGTCCGGGAGAGGGCGTCGCAGCTCGGGCGGGGTCTCGAACCGGCCGAACTTCTCGAACTCCTGCAAACCATCAACCATCAACCGAAAGCATAATCATCATGGCGTTCTGGCTCTATTCGAAGAACGGCTCGAGCTACGGGCGGATCCGGTCCGTGCGGCTGGCCGGCAAGGACGGGCTTCTGGCGGGCTATCTCCGCGATCACCGCTCGGCCGAAACACCTTTCACCTGGGAACTGGATTCGGCCGGGCTCGTCCGGCGGATCGACCCGGCCCTCGCTCCGGAGGAGCACGTCATCCTGATCGACATGCTTCCGGAGTCCTTCACCGAGGTGAGCCTCTACCGGGTGATCTCCCTGCGCGGGGTGTCCGAATACGACGAGTCGGACCTCGCGCTCGCCTGCAAGCTCCTCCACCAGGGCCGCTGCCCGGGAACGGCGGGCGAATTCAAAGAAGCGTTCTACTCGGAAGCCGTCGAAAGCGAACGCCAGATGATCGAAGCCTTCCGGCTGACCGGAGGCGTGTCCGACGGAACCTATCTCTGGGCGAAGCCCGGAATGGACATCGGCGCGGCCATCTGCCCGTCCGCCGCCAGCGGCGTCCGCAAACCTTCCATCCCATCCACCATCTAGAAACCAATCATGAAACTAACAGTATTCTACGGAACCGAAACCGGAAACTCGCACGAACTCGCCCGGAAGGTCGCCGGGAAAGGGGAGAAAAACGGAGTAGCCGTCGAGGTGGTCGATCTGGCCACCTGCGACGTCAAAGTCTTCGAGACGATTGACCACCCGTTCGTCGTCATCATCTCCACCTGGGACGATGGGGCTCCGCCGCCCGCGTGCGTCCCGTTCGTGGAGTCGCTCGAAACCACGGACCTCGCCCTCGAGGGCAAGCAATACACCGTCCTCGCCCTCGGCGACACCGATTACGACCTCTTCTGCGAATGCGGGAAGCAGGTGGACAGAAGGCTCTCCGAGCTGGGCGCCACTCCCCTCCTGCCGCGAACCGATCTCGGGGCGGACTTCATGGTCGGCTACATCGGCTGGTCGAAGAACTTCTGGGCGGCGATGCGGGGGGTTCTGGTGGCCGAATGAGGAGGAGTCGGGAATGCGCAAGCCGGAGATCCGGATGAGGAAACCCGGGACCCGGATGCGGCGCCGGTTTGCGGGGGCCGGCGGGTAGTGGCGAATGGCTAATGTCCAATGAATGACCGAATCCGGGATCGGGCTCGCGGACGCCGCGTCTTGTGTCCCGGGCGTTTCACGATCAACCCATCCACCACCGCTCATCCGCATGCCTGAAGCCCTTCCCATTCTTCTCCTGGCCTTCGCCGCGGTCGCCTTTCTCTACGCGTCGGTCGGGCACGGCGGTGCGTCGGGTTATCTCGCCGCCATGACGCTGGTCGGGCTCTCGCCGCTTTTGCTCAAGCCGACCGCCCTCAGCCTGAACATCGCTGTCTCGGCCCTCGCTCTGGTCGCCTTCGCCCGCAAGGGGTACTTCAGCCCGCGCCTCTTCTGGCCGTTCGCCCTGCCCGCGATTCCGGCCTCGTTTGTGGGCGGACTCTTTCCGGCGGGGGGTCCGGCCTTCCGGCTGCTTCTGGCGGCCGCCCTGCTCATCTCGGCCTGGCGGCTCATCCGGCCGCACACCCGCTCCGGCGGGGAGGGGGAGGCGGCCTTCGCCGTCCGCCCGCCCGCCCCCTGGATCGCGGGCGCGATCGGTGTGGTCATGGGCCTGGTCTCGGGCTGGATCGGAGTCGGGGGGGGCATCTTTCTCACGCCTGTGCTCATCTTCTGCGGATGGGCCGACGCCCGACACGCCGCGGCCGTCTCGGCCCCCTTCATCCTGGTCAACTCCATCGCCGGCCTCGGCGGCTGGTTCGCCGGCGGCGGCATCCCCGGCTACCCCGCCGCCCTGGTCGCCGCCGCGCTCCCGTGCGTGATCGTCGCCGGCTGGCTGGGCGCCTCGGTCGGGAGCGGCCGGCTCCCGTTGGGCGGACTGCGCAAAACCCTCGCCGCCGTCCTCTGCATCGCCGCCTTCAAATCCTTCGGCCTGCTGCCGTGAGGAATGGCAAATCCCGCCGGAGAGGACCGACGGGAGTCGTTTCCCGCGGATGCCCGCCCCGATCCGGGTCGCACTCCGGATTACCGGGGCCCTCCCAGCGGGATGAGCATCTGGAAAAAAAGCTGCTGGTCGGTGGATTTCCGGACGCCGGGAATGTAGAGCACCTTGAGCGCGAAGCGTTTGAATTCCCACTGGGCGACGGGGAAGATGACCGGGCCCAGGGGAACGCCCCAATCCTCGATGAAGTTGTTCTTGTAGAGAAGGCCGCCCCGCACGCCGAAGTTGCCGAAGCGGGTTCGCCAGAGAAAGGTGGAACTCAGCGCGGCAGCGAAATCACGATTCGAATCCTCGAAGAACAGATCTCCGTCCGCCGACCAGATGTAGTTCGCCCGGCGGCGCAGCTCGCAGGTCAGCCCCAGTCCGAGAGGCCAATCGTTGACGCGCTCCTCCGATTCGTCCCCTTTCTTGAAATGCCAGCTATAGAGATTGAGGTTGAGGAACAGATTGGGCCGGTCCGTCCGGATGCGGAAGGCCTCCCAGGCGAAACCGCCGTTCGCCTGTTCCTCCCGGCCGGCGTCCCCCGGGCCTGGGCCCGCTTCGTCTCCGTGCCCCGCCCCGGACGCGGAACCGATGGGCGGGATTCCCCCGGGAGCCTGCCCGGACCGGTCGGCGGATTCCTCCATTGGCAGATCCGGAATCAACGGCGGCACCGCCGACACCACGGGGGCTGGGAGCAACGGGAGGAGGAGGGCGATTCTATGAGTGCGGAAGAAAATGGCGGTTGGTGGAGTCCCGCACGGTTCCCGGCGCGGGAAGGGAGCGCAAGCCGAAAAATCGCGCACCTGCGGTCGATCGCCTTGCCCGCGCCGCCGTGCAACTCGCGGTTGCACCCGGTGGGAAAAGCGGGCACGTTCGGGGCGTGCAGGAAGATTTCCCCCTAGACGAACTCCAGACGACGCGGAAGAAGCCGATCTATCCGCTCCGGGACGGCCTGCGGTCGTATCTGGCCCGCCACGGGCGGGAGGTCGATCTGCCGGTCACCTACGAGGAGTTGATGGACTACTCGGTCTCGGTCCCCCTCCGCGACGCCGACGGGAACGACACGCTCTGGGAATCGGTCGCCTACCCCCAGCCGGAGATGGGGCGCATTTCCCGGGCGCTGATCCAGATCTACGGCCTGCTCAAGAGCTACGGCGAGTGGTCGGCGGCGGACCACCTCCACATGGACCGGATCGATTTCTGCACCTTCGGCAATTCCCACCCGTTCCGCATCCGGATCGTGAACGCCCACAACGACAACCAGGACTACTACTACATCAAGAAGGCGGACGCCTCCCGGATCTACGGTCTGGAACTCGAGCACCTGCTCTCCCCGAACCGGATGCACTACATGACCCACGGACAGACCCTGGTCGAGGAGCACGTGATCGGCATTCCGGGCGACATCTTCATCCGCGACTGGCTGGAGAATCCGCAGATCAGCCGCATCCGGCTGGCCAAGGAGCTGGTCAAGTTCAACGAGCGGTGCTTTCTCCGGCTGCTGGGCGACATGCGGGCCTACAACTTCGTCGTGGACATCACCCCCGACTTCGAGGACTTCCAGATCCGGATCCGCCCGATGGACTTCGACCAGCAGAGCTACCAGGGGCGCAAGCAGGTGTACCTGCCGCAGTTTTTCAAGAGCAACAACGCGCTCGTGTTTTTCTGCCTCAACAACCTGATCAAGGAGACCGCCTACCAATACCAGCTGGAGGAGCACGCGATGATGACCCGCCGGATCAACCTGATCCACCCCCGCCTGCGGATGCTTCTGGCGGAGATGTCCGACGACGTCATTTCCGAGCCCGAGAACGTGGACCAGCTCCGCGCGGAGCTGGCCGACCACCACGAGCGGAAGGCCTTCCTCCGGGCGAACAGCATGGGCGGCATCGTGCGGGAGAGCCTGCACACCATCCTCGACCGGAGCGCCGTGCCCGCCGACAAGAGTTCCCCCCTGCGCCTCGACCTCGAGGGCGCCTGAGGCGCTCCGGCCCACGGGGATCCGGCCGATGAAGATCGACTCCGCGAACCGGGTGGTATCGGCCGCCGTCGGCGAGCTGGCGGCGTTCGTACTGCCGCGGCGGGGCGGCGGCCGGGTCGCGGGGGCCTGGCGGAGCGAGGCCGGGCGGCGCTGGCACGGGATCATCCAGTCGGAACAGGCCGGGCGGTTCGCGCGGGAGGTCCCGGTCCGGGGCGAACTGCGCCGGGGCGGCTGGACGATCGGCCTGGAGGGCCGGTGCGACCTCGTCTCCGCCGGCGGCGGCGGCCGCCCCCCGGGTTTCGGCGAGATCAAGACGGTGACCGATCCGCTGCCGCTGCCCGGGGCGGAACTGCGCGCGCGCCATCCGGCCTACTTCCGCCAGCTCGCGATCTACCGGCTGATCGCGGCCGAGAGCGGGCCGGCCGCACCCGCCCCGGAGGATTGCTTCCTGCTGTTCATCGACATCGACGCCGGCATCCGGCAGACGGTCCCGCTCGCGGAAGACGATCTCCGGGATCTCGAGCACCATCTCGCCACCTTCACGGAATTTCTCGAAACCGTGGCCGGGCGGCGCGAGGGCCGGCGGAACCTCGCCTGGCGCGGCTTTCTCGAACATCCCCGCGAGAGCCAGCCCGAGGCGGCGGAACTCCTGCGCCGGGCGACCGCCGCGGCCCGGGTGGTCGGGTTCGAGGCGCCGACCGGTTTCGGCAAGACCCGGATCGTCCTCGAACACGCGCTCGCCGCCCTGCGCGACGGGCAGGCCGACCGGATCGTTTACCTGACCGGCAAGACGAGCGGCCAGGAGCAGGCCTGCGCCGAGATCGACGCCCTCTTCCCCGGCGGCGGGGGCATCCGCGCCTACCGCATGCGCAACCACCGCGAGCACTGGTCCGTCTGCCCGCTCGACGGCTGTCTCGCCGACCAGTGCGCCCCGCCCGGGGAGGGCGGCCGGGAGGTTCCCCTGGCCGATCTCGCCCGCGGCGGGCCGCGTCCGGACGAGGCGTGGAGGGAGGTCCGCTCGGCCGCGGAGGCGTATTCGCAGTGCCCCTACGCTCTCTCGAAGGCCCGGCTCTCCCTCTCCGACCTGTGGATCGCCGACTACAACTACCTGTTCGCGCCATCCTCCCGGCACGTGTTCCTGGAGGCGCCGGGGTTCGACCCCGCCCGCACCTGGCTCCTGGTCGACGAAGCCCACAACCTGTCCGAAAGGGTCTCCTCCGCCCTCGGCGGACGGATCTCGGAGCGGCAGCTGCGCGGGGCCGCCGCCGAACTGCGCGCCCGCTCCGGCCCGCCCCTGCCGCGGAAGACCCTGGAATGCCTCGCCCGGGAGATCGACCGGCTCCGGGAGGGCGAGGTCGTCTCCGCCGGCGACGCCTACCTGCTGATCGACCTGTTCGAATCGGCCGCCGCGGCATTGGCGGAGGCGCCCCTGCCCTGGCGCGACCTCACGGAGGAGACCGTCCGCACCCTCCAGACCCTCTCCACCGTCCCCTTTCTCTTCGAGCGGGAGAGTCTCGAGCCGCTCTTCTGGCGGCCGGAACCGGGCCGCCTCGAATGGCTGCCCCTCCGGCCCGGGCCGTGGATCGCCGGGTCCCTCGCCGGATTCGCGCAGACGGTCTTTTTTTCGGCCACCCTGCATCCGTTCGAGAGCTTCGTCGCGGAGTTCGGGCTGGAGGCGGACGAATGCGCGCCGGTCCGGATCGAGCCCACCGGATCGAACCGCTTCCGGATCGCCATCGACGCGCGGGCGAGCACGACCCTCCGCAACCGGAGCACCCACTACGGGCGCACCGCCGGGGCCATCGAATCGCTCGCGGCGGCCGCCGACTCCTGCGTGGCCGTCTTCCTCTCCTCCTACGAATACGCCGAAGCCGTCCGCACCTATCTGGAGGCGATGGCCCCGCACCTGGCCACCACGCTCCAGCCGCGCGATCCGTCGGCCGCGGAGCGCGAGCGCTTCGCCCGGGAGGAACCGCTCTGCAACGACGTCCTCTTCCTCATGCTCGGGGGCAGTTTCGCCGAGGCGATCGACACCTTCGGCGGCGTGGTCCGCACGGCCATGATCGTCGGCCCGGGGCTGCCCGAGATGTCCGGCCTGAACCGGATCCGGATGGAGGCCCGCCCCGACCGCGAGACCGGCTTCCACGAAGTCTGCCGCATCCCGGGGATGCGGCGGGTCAACCAGGCCATCGGCCGCTTCGTGCGCCACGCCGACCACCGGGCGACCATCGTCCTGCACGACAAACGCTTTCTCGAACCGGAATACCGCGCCCTGCTCCGCCCCGACCTCGGAGAGCCCGCGATCATCCGCACCGACCGGCAGTGGCGGGACTGGCTGGCGGGGTGAGCCCTCAACCGGGCAGCCCGGCCGGGCGGGGCTTCGGTGGCCGGGCCGCGGCCCGCCGCGCCGGAGTGGACGCCTTCCGTGGCCGCGGTCCAGGGGGAGCAGCCTGAAGGCTGGACACCATATCCGGACAGCCCGGCCAGGCGGGGGCGGGGGGCTCCCCGCCGAACCTCTCCGGAGCCGCAAGGGGCGTCCGTCAGCCCCACGGCCCGTTGTCTCCCAATCAATTTCCTTAAAAAACTCCAGCAGAGAAACTTTTGTTCTTCCAGAATTCCGCCCGCGGGCTTAACCTCGACTTCCAGTGGTCATCTTCGAAGTTTTGATTCTTCTTCCTTTCGCACTCGGACTTTACGTTGGTTTGCACGCCATCGTCCGCCCCGCCACCCCCCCGAACTTCGATGGGATTTTCAAACGAAGGTATCGCCGGGTGGAGTGGAACGAGCGCAACCCGGAGGAGTTCACCCGGAAGATCGGGGGCATCGTCCTGGCGGCGAGCGTCCTGTACGGAGCGTTGATCCTGGTCCCCTGGATTCTCCGGTAGGAGGCGGCGTTTTACCCGTTTTCGGCTGGTCAGCCGCCCCGGGCGGGGATAGGGGTGGCCTCTTTCCGGTATTCGGATCGCCTCCGCCGCGAACCGGAGCCCGCCGAACAACAGCCACACACCCGCCCAGCGCCATGAACCCAACCGACCCGACCCCCATCCACACGGAGCCCTTCGGCGACCTCCCCGACGGACGCCCGGTCCGCCGCCACACCCTGCGCAACCCTTCGGGCATGACCGTGAGGATCATCGAGTACGGGGGGATCGTGCAGGAGATCCTCGTGCCGGACCGCGACGGAAACTTCGCCGACGTCGTCCTCGGGCAGACCGACCTCGCCGGCTACCTCGACCACCATCCGCACTACGGGGCGATCACCGGGCGCTTCGCCAACCGGATCCGGGACGGATTGTTCACGCTCGACGGCCACACCTACCGGCTCCCCCGCAACAAGGACGGCAAGACCTGCCTCCACGGGGGCGCCCACGGCTTCGACAAGAAGCTCTGGACGGCGGACACCCTGACCGACGGGCCCGACGCCGTGCTGCACCTGGCCTACACGAGCCCCCATCTCGAAGAGGGCTTCCCGGGGGAACTCGAGGTCGTGGTCAGCTACCGCCTGACCCCCGCCAACGAACTGATCATCGACTACGCCGCGCGGACCGACCGGCCGACGGTCGTCAACCTGACGAACCACTCCTACTTCAACCTCGGGGGAACGGGGGCGGATTCGGTGCGCGACCACGAGGTGTGCATCCGCGCCCCGTTCTACGCCCCGCTCGAGGACTGGGACCTTCCGACCGGCGAGATCCTGGCGGTCGGCGGCACGCCCTTCGACTTCCGCGAGCCGGCCCTCCTCGGCCCCCGGCTCGGGGCGGACCATCCCCAGCGGAACCGGGTCGGCGGATTCGACCACTCGTTCCTCTTCGGCCGGCGCGCGGCGGACCGCGGCTGGGACTGCCGCGTCCGGCATCCGGCGAGCGGCCGCGTGCTCGAGATCCTGACCGACGAACCGGCCGTCCAATTCTACACCGGAAACGCCCTCGACGAGACCGAGGTGGCCGGAAAGGACGGGCGCCCGCCCAGGGTCCACCAGGCGCTGTGTCTGGAAACCCAGCACCTGCCCGACAGCCCGAACATCCCCCACTTCCCGACGACCCGGCTCGATCCGGAGCAAATGTTCCGCAGCCGTACCGTCCACCGCTTCTCGGTGGCGGCCGGCTGATTCCGCTCGAAACACGCGCCGGAAGGCGGACACTCCTGTCCGCCGGTGAAGGGAGGTGGACACTCCTGTCCACCCGTACCCGCCAACCCATTCCGAA
>JBKHCX010000113.1:0-9849 GCA_046541615.1 Puniceicoccaceae bacterium | reverse complement strand
AACCAATTAATACCGGGTCATCATTTCACAAATCGAGCTTCAAGTATCCACTGGAATAGTCAAGAGAAAATTTTAACCGGGTATCAACTTGAATCTGTCAATTTAATTTTTGACCCGGGCTTTGATGTCAAATCAATTTCTGACCCGGGCACGAATGGCTAATGGGACCGCAACTTATTTTTTAACCCGGGAAGGTTTTGTGGAGATTTTGCGGACCGCCGCGCAGCCGAATGGAAGGCGGTCGATGAAAACAGGGGGGTCTTGGTCGCAGCCCCTCTGTTCGGGGGGGCGGCGTGCATTCCGTTCACGGATGCAGGTCGCTCACTGTGGCTTTCCCGCCCGGGATGACCCTCCGCGCGTCCACCTGGACGGTGGCCATGCCGCAGATTTCCGCCGCGATCAGCCCGGCCCGGCCGTCCTCGAAGACGAGGCACTTTGCCGGATCGACCCCCATCCGCTCGGCCGCGAGCAGGAAGCAGTCGGGCGCCGGCTTCCCCCGCTCGACATCCTCGGCCGCGACGACCACGTCGATGTGCGGCATTAGACCCGTGATTTCGAGCGAGCGAACCACCGCCGCGCGGGCGCTGCCGGAGGCGACCGCCGTGGGAATCCCCCGCCGGTGCGCGTCCCGTAGATGCTCGGCCACGTCGGGAAAAGCGCGGAGCTTGTCGATCCGATCGTGATAGTATTTCTCCTTGAACACGCCGACGGAAGCCGCGTCCACCGCGTCGCGGTTCAACTCATTCAGCTCGTCGATCACCTGCCGCAGGGATTTGCCCGCGGCGGCATAGAAGTAGTCCTCGGGAAGGTCCCATGCCGCGCCCGCCTCCCGGAGGCCGTGCTTCCACGCCTCGTGGTGGAGGGGCATGGAGTCGACGAGGGTGCCGTCGCAGTCGTAGATGTATCCGGCGAAAGTTCCGGGGGGGATCGGCAGTGTCATGGCTCGGTGGTCGATTTTTCTGGAACTCAGGTAATTGCGGGATGGCTTGCCGGCTGGAACCTCCCCGGGGGTCTTGGCCCTCAGGGGTGCCGGCGGCGGCAATCCGCGATTCCGTTCGGCATCGCGGGGAGAGTCTCCGCTTCGGCTCAGGCTTCTTCTTCTTCTTCTTCTTCCTCCGCCTCGTCGACTCCGGTTTCGGGCGGGGGCAGATGGTTCGCGCGGATCGTCGAGAGGCTCTTCCGCAAGGCTTCGAATTCGCTCCGCAGGCGGGCGCACCCGCGCTCGACGATCTCGTGCTGGCGCTGGGCGCGGCGGGCGGCTTCGACCTCTTCGAGGGCGGCCTCGCGGTGCTCGTCGAGGATTTCTTCGAGCATCGTCTGGAAGCGCTGGACGAAAACCTTCAGGAATTCCAGGCCGGCCTCCCGCGGGTGTTCGACGAGGGTGGCGATCATCTGATCCTTCACGTAGTCCGCGAGGAACTGTCGTCCGCCGCCGCCGATCCTTTTTTCCTTCCGCTCGGGGCTGATCCGGGCGGCGGGCGCCTCGGCTTTTCCGAAGAAAGCCTTGCGCACCCGCTTGCCGCTTCGCAGGCAGAGGAAATCGGCGAAGGTGCGGCGCACCGGGATCCGCCCGGTGGGGATCTTCACGACGGCCTCGGGGGGGCGGACGGCCGCCTCCACCTCGTCCATCCCGTCGAGGAGGCGCCGGTTCAGGTCGATGTCGAGGCTGATCAGCGCCCCCACTTCGTCCGGAGAAAACTTGGCGCCCGCGTTCGGGGCCGAGAGGAGGGCGCGCATGCGGTGCTGGCTCTCCTGCATGATCGCCGTCGTCTCGCGCTCGAGGAGGGGTTCCAGGCGGTCCTTTTCCAGTTGGTGGAGGCTCTCGTCGGATTCGAACCAGGCGTCGATGACCTCGGAGGCGCGTGAAACGAGCCGGTCGAGGTAGCGCCCGGCGTCCCGCCGGAGGACGGCCTCGTGCTCGTCCATGGCGTCGGCGAAGGCGTGGTTCCAATCGATTTCGCGGAGAATGTCCACGGAGGCCACCCGCTCTTCGGCGGAGCGGAGCCGGTTTTCCACGCTCTCCTTCAGCTTGCGGAAACGCCCGGAGGACCCGGCACCGAGGTGCGCCCCGAGGCCGGCCTCGACCCGGTCGACGCGCCGGAGCGTGTCGTTCTTGAATTCACGGACATAGCCGCTTCCGTTGAGATAGGCCTCGAGGTCGTCGTTGAGCGCCTGGAAGCGCTCGTGTCCCCGCCCGCCGTCGATTTCGTCGTCCCCCAGATTCTCCTTGCCGAGGATTCTCTGCGCCGAGTGCAGGAGGTCGATCGGATAGACGTGGAGCCGGCCTTCTTCGAACGCCCGGCGGATGGTCGTGTTGATCGACAACGAGCGGAAGGCCTCGATGACCTTCTCGGGGTCCGTGCTTTCTAGGCTGGGCCGGAGGCGTCCGTCCGGCCCCAGATCTTTCTTCGAGTGGTCGATGTTCACCACGAGGAAAATCCGGCTGAAGTTCGAAAGCAGCTCGTTGAACTCGTCGAAGACCGGTTCGAGGAAAAGATTGTCGGCCTTGACCACAAAGAGGGCGCAGGCGGCCCGGTCGCGGAACTCCCGCGTCATCCGGTCGTAGCCGAATTTCATCTTCGCGTACAGCCCCGGTGTGTCCACGAGGACGGCCGCGCCCTGGTTCAGCTCCGTGGCGGGCAGGCCGATGTCCACCCGGCGGATCGCCTGCCGGTAGTGCTGCTCCGGGTCGAAGACGAGGTCGGCGTCCTCGGTTTCCTTGATCGCGCGGGCCAGGTCCGCGTGCGAATCGCGGATAACCTGCTGCAGGGAGGAGTTGTCGGGGTAGGAGGTCGTGGTGCCGTCGAAGCGGGAGAGGCTGTAGGAGTGCTGGTCGGAGTGACGGACATAAACCAGGCAGGGATAGGCGGGCAGGCTCGAGACCTCGCTCACGTAGGAGCCGCTGATCGCGTTCATCAGGGTTGATTTGCCGCTCTTGAGCGGCCCGAAAATCAGGAGGTAGGCTTCCTCGCTCTCGACCTGGTCGAGGATTTTCCCCAATTCCTCGCGGTTTTCGGCCAGGCCGCCGAGGAGATCGCCCAGATCGAAGTGTTCGGACGCGCTGTGGATGTCGGGGATCGTGCGGTCGACCGTTTCGCGGAAGGGGCGGACGGCCTTGGCCAGGGAGGTGCAGAAGTCGCGGATTTCGGTTTTCATGAGTGAATGGAAGACGGATTGTGGTGGAGGGTGAGCGTCCGGCGTACAGGAGACGGGGAGCCAGATTCTTTTTCAACCGGAAAACCGCTTTGTGACGGGATTTTTCCGCACGGGGTTGTTCTGGAAATCCGGAATCGACTTCCGCCCGCGAATCTGTCCTTTCGTTCTTCGTCATTCGTTTCGCTCCCATCCGTGCTCCAGTATCTGAAAGTCCGCGACCTCGCTTTGATCGATTCGGTCGAGATGGAATGCGCTCCGGGGTTCACCGCCGTCACGGGGGAGACGGGAGCGGGCAAGAGCGTTCTGATGGGGGCGCTGTCGCTTCTCTCCGGCCAGCGGGCCGACCGCTCGATGATCCGGGCCGGAGCCGATGCCTGCGACGTGGAGGCCACGCTCTGGTTCGCCGATCCGGCCCCGGTCGACATCCTTCTCGACGATCTCGGCGTGCCTCGCACCGAGGAAGGAACCCTCGTTCTGCGGCGGCGGATTCTGGCCGCGGGCGGGCAGCGGATCCAGATCAACGGCGGGGTCGCCACTCTGGCCCAGTTGGCGGCCCTGGGAGAGATCTGGCTCGAACTGCACGGACCCGAGGCTCCCCTGGCCCTGTTCGGGCATACAACCCAGGTCGATCTGGTCGATGCCTTCGCGGGGCACCGGGAAGTCCTGGACGAGTACCGCGGTCTCTTCCGCGAGTGGTCGGCGACCCGGAAACGGATCGGGGAGATCCGCGGGGCGGGAAGTTTGTCGGAGGACGAAAGAGCCTTCCTGCAGTCGCAGATCGACGAGATCCGGGCGTTGGATCCGTCCCCCGAATGGGTCGCCAAGCTGGAATCGGATTTCAGGCGGGTCAGCCATGCGAAGGAGATCGGGGAGCGCCTGTTCGCCCTCGAGGAGGCGCTTTCCGGAACCGGCGGGGCTCCGGAGCGGCTGACCGAGGTGTACCGGGTCGCCGAGAAGCTGCGGGATCTGGTGCCGGACGAGGTGGGGCCGCTCGCCGACCGGCTCGAGGGACTGCTCATCGAGCTGAACGATCTGGCCAACGATTGGCTCGGGCTCCGGAGCCATCTCGAGGCCGATCCCTACGAGATCGAGGAGGTCGAGAACAACATGAAGGCGTGGATGGGGGTGCGCCGCCGCCATGGCAATTCGGCCGAGGCCGTTCTCGAGAAGTGCGCGGCGATGGAGGAGCGCATCGCTTCGCAGGGCAACGTGGAGGAGACCCTCGCCCGCCTCGGGAAGGAGGAGGCGGCCCTGCGCGAAAAGGTGGCCGCGGCCGGCGAGCGGCTGACCGAATCCCGGCGGAAAGCGGCCGGGCCTCTGGCGAGGAAGGTGGGGGCGCTCCTGAAACGGCTCGGCTTCCGCAAACCGGTCTTCGAGATCCGGTTCGAGGCGGCCGATCCGTGGACCGGGCGCGGCACGGACCGCTGCGAATACCTCTTCTCCGGAACGGTCGGCCAGGTGGCGATGCCCCTCGGCAAAGTAGCCTCGAGCGGCGAGATCGCCCGGGTGACCCTGGCGCTCAAGACCGTGCTCGCCGAGGTTGACCGCACCGCCGTGCTCGTTTTCGACGAGATCGACGCGAACGTCGGCGGCGAGGTCGGCCGGGAGATCGGCCGCGAGCTGGCCAGGCTCTCCGAGCGCAACCAGGTGTTCTCGATCACCCACCTCCCCCAGGTGGCGGCGGCGGCGGGCGGGCATTTCGTCGTGTCGAAGGAACAGTCCGGAAAAACCGCCAAGATCGCTCTCGTCGATTTGTCCGCCGACCCCGGCGAACGGGTTTCGGAGATCGCCCGGATGCTCGGCGACCGCGCGTCGGCGACCGCCCGCTCCCACGCGGCGGAGCTGCTGGGGGACCGGGCGGGAAAATCTTGAAAAGCGTTGACCTTCGGGCGCCCTCCGAGCCAAATCATTCCCATGCGTGCGCTCGTTCTACTTCTCCTGTTTTCCCCTCTGCTTTCCGGTGCGCTCTCCGCCCAGTCCCCGGGGAGGTTGGGCGACATCACGCGCACCGGCGAGAAGAGCGAACTCACGATCGCCATCACCAGCGGGGATCCGCTCGTGGAGTCCCTCGCCAAGAGGGCCTTCCAGTTGCACGGGGCCTTCCGCGTGGTTTCCGGCGAGGCGGACGTGTCGCTTCAACTGCGGACCTCCGGCCCCGACACGGTGCTGTTCGGCGCTCGGACCGGGCGCAGCGAGTTCAACGGCACCTCGACGGGCGAGGACCGCATGGAGGCGACCGCCATGGCCTGCGACAAGGTCGTCGAACGTCTTCTCGGGATTCCCGGATTTTTCGCGGGGACGCTTGCCTTGGTCGGCGAGCGGGACGGGACGAGGGAAATCTTCGTCGGGGACCTTTTCTTCCAGAAGATGCGCCAGGTCACGAAGGGCAGGGGAGATTCGATCGGCCCGCGTTTGTCCCCGGACGGCACCCGCCTGCTCCACACCACCTATTCCCCGAACGGCTTTCCCGATATCTACGAGCTTACCCTGGCCTCCGGGCGGTCGCGCCCCTTCGCCACCTACAAGGGGACCAACACCGGGGCGGCCTACTCTCCCGACGGTTCGAAGGTCGCCATGATTCTTTCCTCCAGCGGAAACGCCGAGCTTTACGTATCGGGGGCCGACGGCAGCTATCCGAAGCGCCTGACCAACAACCGCAGCCTCGAGGCCAGTCCGACCTGGTCGCCGGGCGGGCGGAGAATCGTCTTCACCTCCGACGAGCCGGGCAAGCCCCAGCTCTACGGCATCGCGGCGACCGGGGGCGCGGCCACCCGCCTGCGCACCGACATCAGCGGCTACTGCTCGGAACCCGCCTGGAATCCGCGCGACCCGGATCTCATCGCCTTCACCGCCGCCGTCTCGGACGGATTCCAGATCGCCCTGTACGATGTTTCGAAAGGAGCGAGCCGCTTCCTCACCACCGGGACGGGCGACGGGGTCGAGCCCTGGTGGTTGAACGACGGACGGCACCTCCTCTACACCGTCCGCTCCGGCGGAGGCACGCGCGTGCATCTGCTCGATACCGAAACCGGCCGCTCCGCTCCCCTGCATTCCGGTCGTTTCGGAAACTCCTCCCAGCCGAACTTCGTCATGCCGCGCTGAGCGCGGAAGCCCCTCGCCCTCCGGCCCGGAACATGCGGTCAAGCGCGGATGATCGATCTAGGTAAAATCGTATCTTTCTGCGACCGGAGGACCCGCCGGCCGGAAATCAAAGACTTTCCGCCGGCGCACAACGGGCTCCAGCTGGAGAACGCGGGCAAGGTCACCAGGATCGGGGCGGCTGTGGACGCGGGGGAGGAGCCTTTCCGCAGGGCGGTCGAACAGGGAATCGATTTCCTCATCGTGCACCACGGCCTGTTCTGGGTGCCGCCGGTTCCGGTCACCGGCCCGGCCTATCGGAAGATCCGTCTGGCCATCGAGAACAACCTCGCCGTTTACGCCAGCCATCTGCCCCTCGACTGCCATCCCGAGATCGGGAACAACGCCCTGCTCGCCAAGGCGCTCGACCTCCGCCGCATCGAAACCTTTCTTCCCTACGAGGGAACGCCCGTTGGCCTGGTGGCCTCGGCCCCCGACTCGCGGAGCGAACTCCGCCTGCGCCTCGAACGGCTTTTTCCGGGGGGGGTGACCGCCATCGAAGAGGGCTCGGAGCGCCCGGCTAAAATTGCCATTCTGACCGGCAGCGGTTCGAGCGCGGTGGAACACCTCGCCTCGATCGGGGTGGACACCCTCGTCACCGGCGAGCTGAAGCAGCACTTTTTCAACCTCGCCCAGGAAAACGGCCTGAACCTCTTCGTATGCGGCCACTACCGCACCGAAACCTTCGGGGTGCGCGCGCTGGCGGAGGAAACCGCGAAGTACTTCGACCTGCCCTGCGAATTCGTGGAGACCGACTGCCCGCTGTGAGGGCCCGGCGGACCCTTTACGGCTTCTTTTTCGGAAACAGGCAACCGCATCCCGATCCGCAGCAGTCCTTGCGGCGGATGCAGACGTAGTTGCCTCCTCCGCAGACAAAGAAGATTCCCGCGGCGGCGGCGAGAAACGAGGCGATGACGACCAACCAGACCATGACGGATGCAGAGGTATCCGGCTCCGCGGATGGTGTCAAACGACCGGAGCGCCAATCCTCCTAAAGACGCCGGAATACGATTGAGGTGTTGTGACCGCCGAAACCAAGATTATTCGTCACGGCGACGTCCACCTTCCGCTCGACGGCATGGTTGGGGGCGTAGTCCAGGTCGCAGTCGGGGTCGGGATCATCGTAATTGATCGTCGGCGGGATCCGGCCCGTCTCGATCGCTTTGCAACAGGCGGCCGCTTCGATGCCCCCGGCGGCGCCGAGCAGGTGGCCGGTCATTGATTTCGTCGAGGTCATGACCAGCTTCCGGGCCTGATCGCCGAAGACCCGCTTGACCGCCATGGTCTCGAACTTGTCGTTGTACTTCGTGGACGTTCCGTGGGCGTTGATGTAATCGACCTCCTCCATCGCCACCCCGCCGTCGTCGAGAGCCCCGCACAGCGCCTCGGCGAGGCCCTTGCCCTCGGGATCGGGCATCGTGATGTGGTGGGCGTCGCACGAGGCCGCGTAGCCGGCGACCTCGCAGTAGATCCGCGCCCCCCTCGCCCTGGCCGACTCCTCGGATTCGAGGACCAGAACCCCGGCTCCCTCCCCCATGACGAATCCGTCCCGGTTCAGGTCGAAGGGACGGCTCGACCTTTCGGGAGTGTCGTTGAAATGAGTGCTCATCGCCTTCATCGAGCAGAAGCCCGCGTACCCCAGCCGGGTGATCGCGGCCTCGCTGCCCCCGGCGATCATCACATCGGCCCGGCCGGAGCGGATCATGTGCATGGACTCGCCGATCGAGTGCGCGCCGGTCGCGCAGGCGCTGACCACCCCGAAATTCGGACCCCGGGCGTTGATCTCGATCGCAACCACCCCGGAGGCCATGTTGGCGATCAGGGCGGGGATCATGAAGGGCGAAACCTTGCGGGGACCGCGTTCGAAGAGCTTGAAGGACTGTTCCTCTATGGTCTCCATTCCCCCGATCCCCGAGCCGATCAACACCCCGATCCGCGAAGGTTCGAGCGAGCCCGGATCAAGGAGCGCGTCCCCGAGGGCGAGCCGGGTGGCCGCGACCGCGAACTGGGTGTAGCGGTCGTTGCGCCGGGCCTCCTTGGGGTCCATGAAATCGGACGGGTTGAAGTCGGGCACCTCGGCCCCGACCTGCGTCGGGTAGGCGGATGCGTCGAAACGCGTCACGCGGCCGATCCCGGACCTGCCGGCCAGAAGGGACCGCCAATAGTCTTCGATCGAATTGCCGAGGGAGCTGACGATCCCCAGACCCGTGACGACGACCTTTCTCTGTTCCATTTCGGGATCCATGGAAGGGATCGCCTGAAGAGGGGATGGCCGCCCTCCGGCGAAATCAGGAGGATTTGTTCTTGATGTATTCGACAACGCTTCCGACGGTCTGGAGCTTCTCCGCGTCAGCCTCAGGGATTTCCCCGTTGATCTGATCCTTGAACTCCTCCTCGAAAGCCATGATCAACTCAACCGTGTCCAGTGAGTCGGCGCCCAAGTCGTCGAGAAAGGAAGCTTCGGGGGTGACCTGCTCTTCATTCACGTTGAGCTGGTTCACGATGATCTCCTTGACGCGGTCTTCGATGGATTTATCTGCCATTTTGCTAGTAGTTAAAAGGTTGGTGAAAGGGAAGGAAGAATCACATGACCATACCACCGTCAACGGTAAAAACCTGTCCGGTGATAAAGCCCGCCGAGGGGCCCGCGAGGAAGCCGACGAGGGAGGCGACGTCCTCCGGCGTCCCCATGCGCTTGAGGGGGATCATTCTCAGGATGTCGGCGCGGATCTCCTCGCTCAGATTCCCGGTCATGTCGGTCTCGATGAAACCCGGGGCGACCGCGTTGACCGTGATCGAGCGGGCGGCCAGTTCCTTGGCCAGGCTTTTCGTGAAACCGATCATTCCCGCCTTGGCGGCCGCGTAATTGGCCTGCCCGGCGTTGCCGGTCAGCCCGATGACCGAGGAAATGTTGATGACCCTGCCCCACCGGCGCCGCGTCATGGGGCGGAGGAGTCTTTTGGACCAATGGAAGCAGCTGTCGAGATTCGTGCGGAGCACCTCGCTCCAGTCCTCGTCGCTCATGCGGATGAAGAGCATGTCCCGGGTGATTCCCGCGTTGTTCACCAGCACATCGACGCACTCGTGGGCCTCGAGGACCGCCTCCGACACCCGGGCCACCGAGTCGGCGTCCGCCACGTCGCACCCGTAGGCCTCCGCCTCGCCTCCGTCGGCCCGCACGGCATCGACGGCCCGCGAGGCCGACTTCTCGGTGCGGGCCACCGATAGCACGCGGAAACCCATCCGCCCGAGTTCCCTGGCGATCGCCAGTCCGATTCCTCGGCTGGCTCCCGTCACAAGGGCCGTCTTTTTCTCTTCGGTTTGCTCTGACATCGGGGGTCAGGCTGTCCGTATTCCCGGCGGCGGGCTAGAAAAAAATATCATCTTTCGCTTCGCCCGAACCGGGCGGTGAACGCCGGACCCGCCGATATGCCGGGAACTATCCGCGCATCCCCGGGAAAACGTTCAGGCCGTCCCATTCGGCGCCTTCCACCGGCTTCGGCCGGATCGGGCGTTTCCGGTGGGCCTCCAATGGACGGGAGACCTCCCGCACGA
>JBKHCX010000112.1:0-9863 GCA_046541615.1 Puniceicoccaceae bacterium | reverse complement strand
TCTGGGACGACCATCTCAAGCCCTAAGTCGGGCGTGGCGTGCTATCCAATCCATTCACTTCACGGGACCGTCGGAACCGTCCGCAGAGACCAGAGTCCCGCCCTCGCGCCGCAGTGCCTCGGCCAGGATATCCGAGCGGCGATCGGTCACCAATGCATTGATTCGACGCAATGGCATCGTTTGCATGAGCGAGACGTGGCCGAATTTCGAGGCGTCGGCCATAAGGTAGACCTGTTGAGCCGAGGCCAGCATCGCCTGCTTGACTTCGATCTCCTGCGGGTTTGGATCCGTTATCCCCGCCTCGGCGTCAACGCCGGTGGCGCTCATGAAAAGCTTGTTGGCACGGCGCCGGCCGAAGAACGCCAGCGCCTCCCGCCCCACCACCGTCCCGGACTCCGGCCGCAGCAGTCCTCCGGCCAGTTGAACGGACGGTCGGGACGGATGGTGCATCAATTCATTGGCGATCGGAAGGCTGTTCGTCAGGACGGTCAGGCGTGCCGGCAGCGTCTGGCGTGTCAAGGCGGCCACGGTCGTCCCCCCGTCCAGAATGAGGATGTCGCCTTCTTCCAGAAAGCGCACCGCCCGCCGTGCGATCGCCTGTTTGGCTTCGGCCGCCCGCGGCGTTTTGACGAAAAAGCCCGGTTCCTCTTCGACGCCTTTCGCGACCGCCCCGCCCCGCATCCTGCGCAATTGTCCGCGTTCTTCGAGCAGTCTGAGATCGCGCCAGAGCGTCATCGGCGTCACCATGAACTCATCCGCGAGTTCGGCGTTTCTCACCTGACCGTCCCGTTTCAATTTATCGAGAATCCGGCGATGGCGGTCGGAAGATTGCAGGTTCATGTTATATTTTGTTATTTATGTTAGATTTGAGAAATTTGTTCGACGGCGTGGTTTTGGCAAGAGAGAAACGAATGCGAAACTTAAAAGTCATTATGCTTGAAACATTCACAATCCTCACCCGGAACTACGATCCCGCCACGGCGGAACTCGACGGCGATACCGTCGTGGAGCGCCGCCTGAGCGATCTGCGCGGCAGCTTCGCCGATCCGGTCGCCTACGAGGAGGCTCTTGCCGGGGGCGATCCCTTGCTCTACCGGGTGACGGCCGTCGAGCCGGCCGACGGGGCCGGCGATCTCCACTACGGGCTCGGGGTGCTTTATCCCGGCAAGGTCGGCAACGAGTATTTTCTGACGAAGGGCCACCTGCACAGCAGGCGGGAGGCGGCGGAGGTCTATATCGGCCTGGCCGGCGAGGGCCGCATGCTCCTCGAAGACGAGGCCACCGGCGAGTCCCGGCTCGAGCCTTTCGGCGCAGGCAAGGTCGTTTATGTGCCGGGGCACACGGCCCACCGGACGATGAATACCGGGGACGTTCCGCTTACCTATTTCGGTGTGTTTCCATCCGACGCCGGCCACGACTACGGGGCCATCGCCGAACGCAATTTCCTCAAGGTCGTGGTCGAGGAGAACGGTGTGCCGGTGCTGCGCGACCGCCGATAACGTCCCACCCGCAACTCCATTTTGAAAGCAATGAACTATCGAACCAAACCCATCCCCGAAGAGAAACCCGAAGCCGGGCATGTTGTGCGCCCGTGGGGTCAATTCAAACAATACGCCAGCAACGAGGACTGCACCGTCAGTTTGATGGAAGTGAAGCCCGGTCAGCGCCTCTCCCTGCAGAGCCACACCGCCCGGGCGGAACTCTGGATCGTCATGGACGAAGGGGCGCGGGTGCAGGTGGGCGACGAAATCCGGGATTGCCGCCCCTGGGAGGAAATCTGGATCCCCGCCAACGAAAAGCACCGCCTCTCCTGCGTCGGCGAGCGGCCCTGCCGCGTGCTCGAAGTCGCTTTCGGCAACTGGCAGCAGGCGGACATCGCCCGTTACGAAGATGATTTCAAACGCCCTGAAAGGGGAGAATGACATGAGTTATCTGCGCCGATTGGGCTTGGAGGGCTCGAGCTACGACAAAGAGCCGTATGTCGAGGTAAAAGGCTACGCGGACCATTGCTGGCGGGGCTGGGAAGCGGTCGCCGCACGGATCCGCGCGGCTGCGGAGGACTGCGATGCCACGCGGGCGGTGATCGCCGTCGAGTGCTATTCCGGCGTCCTCGACGAGGAGGTCGTGCCCGCGCTCAAGCGGGGTCTCGCCCCGACGCTCTTCATCGAGACCGAACGCGAAGCCTTCAAAAGCGCCGGACGCATCGACGCTCTGTTGGAACCGGAGCTGGGCGGCGACGATCCTATTTTCGGGCGTCTGACCCGCCTGACCCTGCGTGATTTCCTCGAAGAAGACAAAGTCGGCGAAGTCCGGGACCGAATCGAGCGCCACGAAACAGGGCCGGTCGTCGTTTACGGGCCGGGGGCTTTGCTCTGCTGTGAGCCGGACATCATCGTGTATGCCGACATGGCGCGCTGGGAGGCGCAGATGCGCCAGCGTGCCAATAAGGTCAGCAACCTCGGCGCGGACAACCGCGGGTGTAAGCCCTCCCTGCAATACAAACGCAGTTTCTTCATCGATTGGCGGGTGTGCGACAAGCTGAAACGGCAGACATTCGATCGATGGGACTTTCTCCTGGAGACCTGTGCGGAGAACGATCCCAAGCTGGTCACCGGCGAGGCGCTGCGCGCCGGACTGGAGCAAACCGCGCATCGCCCGTTTCGGGTCGTGCCCTTCTTTGATCCCGGAGTCTGGGGCGGGCAATGGATGCGCGAGATCTGCGACCTGCCGGAGGGACCGCCGAACTATGCCTGGTGCTTCGACTGCGTGCCCGAGGAAAACAGCCTCCTGCTGGCCTTCGGGGAGACCCGGGTGGAGATCCCCTCCCTCAATGTCGTTTTCAAACACCCGGAGGCGCTCCTCGGCGAGCCCGTTTACGGGCGCTACGGGGCGGAGTTCCCCATCCGGTTCGACTTTCTCGACACCATGCGGGGGCAGAACCTCAGTTTCCAGGTCCATCCCCTGTGCGACTACGCCTACGAGCACTTCGGCCTGCGCTACACCCAGGACGAAAGTTACTACATTCTGGACGCCGAGCCGGAAGCCGAGGTCTATCTCGGACTGGTCGATGGCGTGGATCCCGAAGCCATGATGGCCGATCTGCGGACCGCCGGCGAAGATCCCGACCGACCCTTCCCCGATGAGAAACACGTCGCGCGGTTTCCCGCCGCCAAACACGACCATTTCCTGATTCCGGCGGGCACCTGCCACTGCTCCGGGCGGAACAGCATGGTGCTGGAAATCAGCCACACCCCTTATATCTTCACCTTCAAGCTGTGGGACTGGGCCCGGCTGGATCTCAACGGTCTGCCGCGGCCGATCAATCTCGAGCGCGGGGCCGCCAACATCCAATGGAACCGCACGCAAAGCTGGGTCGCCCCGAGGCTGGTCAACCGGGTCGAGAAAATCGCGGAAGGGGAGGGCTGGGTCGAAGAGCGCACCGGCCTCTATCGGTCCGAGGCCTTTGAAACCCGCCGACACTGGTTTGAAGGGACGGTGCGCCACGATACCCGGGGAGAGAGCGTGCATGTGCTCAATCTGGTGGAGGGCGCGGAAATTATCGTCGAAAGCCCCGCCGGAACTTTCGATCCCTTTGTCGTCCACTACGCGGAAACCTTCATCATACCGGCCTCCGTCGGCGCTTACACCATCCGCCCCCACGGGCCGGGCGAGGGGAGGAAGTGTGCGACGATGAAGGCCTTCCTGCGAGTCAACCCATGACGAACCAGCAAACGGTTTTCCTGGGCATCGACTGCGGCGCTACGACCTCGAAAGTGGGCGGCGTCGGCGCGGATGGCATGCCCCTCTCCGATGAACTCCGGCAGCACCCGACCGACAGTGGGGCGGGGGCGGGCGCCATTCTCGCAGCTTGGATCGACAGCGCGGAGGAATTCCTGCAAAGCGTGGGACGCCGCTGGGACGATGTCGCCGGGGCGGGGCTGGCCATACCCGGCCCCTACCAGTCCTACGGGGTGCTTGGCCGGATGCCCAACATGTCGGCTTCCCTCGAGGGTTGGCGCTTCCTCGAAGACCTGGGCCGGGCGATCGAAAAGCGCGCGGGCCGGGCCATCCCGGTCGTCACCGCCAACGACGGCCTGCTGGCTGGGCTGGCGGAGGCGCGCCTGGTGCAACGCACGGAACCGGGCGGTGTGCTCATGCTCGCGCCCGGGTCCGGCCTCGGGTGCTCCTTCGTGGACGCGGAGGGCCGGTTGCTCGAAGGCGACCATCAGGCCGCGGTGATTCTCTGCCACATGCCCCTGCCCCACGGGCGTTTGGGCTTGCCCGCCTTCCGCTGCGGCTGCGGACGGGACTGGGGGTGCTGCGAGGCCTATACCAGCATCTCCGGGCTGCCACAGCTGCTCGAACATTTTCTGCCGGAATTCCCCGGACACGAGCTGGCCGACGACCCCGCCGACCCGAAGGAAAAGGCGCTTTCCCTGCGCGCGCGCGCCCAGCGGAACGACCCGCTGGCACAAAGGATTTTCGACGCGCAGGCCCGGGCGCTGGGACTGACCGCGGCGATCGGGGCGATGGCTTACGATCCCACCCACATCATTATCGGCGGCGGACTCATGGACCGGTCCGCCACCACGCCCGAATTCCGGCGGCGCTATCTGCGGCTGGTGCGCGAGAGCGCCGCCGCTTACAGTTGGGTGCCCGTCGCGGAATGGACGTTCCGCGAGGCGGCCCTCGGCGAACTTTCGCAAGCCATCGGCGCCGCCCTGCTGGCCATGCGCCGGACGCCTTCCCGCCATCCATGATCCGAAAGACTATTTTATGAAAACACCGAACCGACTCCTCGCGCGCCTGGACGCACCGCACCCCCTGGCCATCACCATGTGGGATTTTTCATGGATCGAACGCCGCTGGCCCGGCGCCGGCTACGAAGACTGGAACCATGCCTTGGACGAGCTGCAGGAGCGCGGCTACGATGCCGTCCGCATCGACGCCTTCCCCCATCTGCTGTCCGTCGATCCCGACGCGGAATGGCAGATGGAGGTCTTGTGGGGGCAGATGGACTGGGGCAGCCCCGTCCCGATCAAATTGACGCGGATCGCCGACCAGCTCGTCGAATTCATGGGCCTGTGCAAAGCGCGCAAGCTCAAGGTCGCGCTCTCCAGTTGGTTCCGCCAGGACAAAGGGGACATTCGCCGCCGCCTGCACAGCCCCGGAAACATGGCGGAAGCCTGGATCCGCACGCTTGATATTCTGGCGCAAGCCGACCTCCTCGACACCATCTTGTTCGTGGACCTCTGCAACGAGTTCCCCGGCGGATTCTGGGCGCCGTATTTCATCAACCAGCCGCCGGAAACATCCTGGGGCGCCTGGGACAATCCGGCGGCCGAGCGCTACATGCAAACAAGCGTGGAACTCACCCGCCAGGCTTATCCCGATCTGCCCCTGTGCTACTCCTTCAATTCCAAAGGCCGCAAGCCCGACGAGCACCCGCTCGGCCACATGGACCTGCTGGAGCCGCATATCTGGATGGTTCAAGCCAACGACAACGAGTTCTACCGGACCATTGGCAGCGAAGGGCTCGACACCCGCTTCAGCGACATCGGCTGGCGACGACTGCAGGAGAAGGGCCGCGCCACCTATCTGGAACGGCGCGACTACTGGATTGAGCAACTCAAGGCCTCGATCGACCTCGAAGCCGCGGGCGGCGTCGCCCACAATCTTCCCCTCGTCACCACCGAATGCTGGGGCATCGTCGATTACCGGGACTATCCCGACCTACCCTGGGATTACGTGCTCGAGCTGTGCGAGATCGGCACCGAGCACGCCGCCGCGACGGGTCGCTGGTGCGCCCTGGCCACCAGTAACTTCTGCGGCCCCCAATTCCACGGCATGTGGCGCGATGTCGCCTGGCACCGGCGGCTGACCGACATCATCCACAGCGCCCGGCTTCCCGTTCTCCGGTAACCCCCTCCTTACGATGTTTACTTTCTCCAATTTTCACCTCCATCTTTCGCTCGGCGACGATTTTTCCGGAACCCTCGACGATCCGCGCACCGGAGCCCGCTGGCGATTCCAGGGCCACGGCGTGCAGGAGAGACGGGAACTCGCCGCGGAAACCGTCTGGAACCGCCAGGAACGGAACTTCATGGACAGCTACGCCTGCGCCTATCGCCTGGAGCAGATCGACGGGCGGAGCGCGAAGGTGCGCATTCTGGATCGACTCGGCAATGACCGGGGCGGATTCCGGATGAACCTCGCCCTCGAAAACGAATGGCTCGTCATGGAGGCCGTCGACATCGAGGAAAGCCTTCCCTCCCTGATTTTCCCGCCCTTCATCGCCTCAGCCGGCATCGTCATCCCCCGCGAAATCGGCATGTGGTATCGCAAGGCCGAGTGCGATATGACCGCCCGCTACCACATGCCGGTTTCCGGCTGGAACATGCGCTGGATCGGCGGCCTCGGGGACGACAACGACGCGGGCTGGCTCATGGTGGTGGACGATGGATTCGAGGACAGCGGCTGTTACCGTATCAACCTCAACGCCTCCATCGGCTGGCAAAAGACCCTCGGGCGCTGGTCGCCTCATCGCCGGGTGAAGATCGCCCTGACTCAAGGCGGTTACGTCGGCCTGGCCAAGAAATTCCGCGAATACGCCCGGGACCACGGACTCCTGACCACGCTCGACGAAAAGATCGCCCGAAACCCGGAAGTGGAGCACCTCATCGGCGGCCGTTGCCTCAACTTCTTCCAGGCTCACACCATCAACGGCGACAACCACCGCATCCTCATGAATCCGCCCTCTCCCGAGCAGGATGCGCGGGATGGCGAAGTCGTCGTCAACCTCACCCACGCGGAGGTCAAACAGGTCGCGAAAGAAGCCTGCGAGGCTGGAATGAAAAAAGGCTACCTCAATCTCAGGGGCTGGATCAACGGCGGCTATGATCAGAGTCACCCCGATGTCTGGCCGCCCGAACCCGCCCTCGGCGGGGTGGAGGAATTTCGCGAGATCATCAACGCTCCGGGGCCGGTGATCCCGCTCTTCCACGACAACTACCAGGATATCTACGCGGGTTGCCCCAGCTTCCCCGAGGGCGTCGCCCGGGGGCCGGACGGGCACTATTACGAGGGCGGTCTCTGGCACGGCGGCCAGTGCTACATCGTCAACTCCACCGCCGCCAACGACTACGCGCGCCGCAACTGGGAGATCTACCGGCGGGAGTTGAACATGCGCGGGATCTTTCTCGACACCCTGGCCGGCGCCCATTTCCATCAGGACTTCGATCCCGGGCACCCGCAGACCCGCGCCGACGACGCCGCGGCCAAACTCCGCATCGGCGAATTCTTCCGGCAACAGGGTCTGGTTATCGGCAGCGAGGAAGGTTCGGATTTTTCCGTGCCCGTCGCCGACTTCATCGAGAACCGCCACCGCCGCGTCCAGGGCGAGACGATTCCACTCTGGCCGCTGGTGTATCATGACTGCGTCGTCAACCTCCGCTATGCCTCCGGCACCAGCGACGAGCGGCCGGCCTCGGACCTCGAGGACATGCTCTGGGGCTACGCCAAACTCTGGCCCGTGCCCTCGGTGGAGAGCTGGCGGGCGGGCCGGGAAGACTTCCGGCAATCGCTGTTTATCGACCGGTGGCACGCCGAGATCGCCCGGATGGAAATGATCGACCACCGCTTCCTGGATGCGGACGAAACGGTCGAAAAGACCGTTTTCTTAAACGGGAAAAGCGTGGTGGCCAACTTCGGTGACACCCCGTGGACCGAAGGCGGCCGCTCCATCGAACCCGGCGGCTGCCTCATCGGGCGCGCGGACAGTCCGTAAACCCTCTGGCGCTGCGATTGCAGCCGATTTGCCGACTATTCGTAGCGGGTGGTCCGCAGCATTACGCGCTCGCCGTCGTCGGGCAATCGATACAGTTCCTCCAAGGTCGGTCGACCATCCGGGGCATACTCGAACTCCCGCAGAATCCGGGAGGACGAGCCCCGGTCGCGGAGGATGGTGGCCGGGCGGGCATCGGGCGAGTCGTCGGGATAGGTGTAGGTCACGGTGAGGTTCACCCGGCCCCGGCTGTCTTTCTCGACCTCCTGCTCCAGCCTTCCGTGCCCGTCGTAGGCGTAGCGGGTGGTGGTTTCCCGTTTGCCGGCGGCGTTGAAGAACCGCCTCTCCGTCAGGCGCCCTTCCTCGTAGTCCATTTCGTAGGTCGCATCGACGTTGCCCTTTCGATCCTCCTGCTTTTCCCGGATGAGATTGCCCTGGTCATCATAGTCGAAGAGGGTTTTCCCGACCAGTCGGCCATGGCTGTCCCGATGGGTGTGCTCCCGCAAGTTGCCGTCCTCGTAAACCGCTTCGTAAAACTGCTCTTGGATGACGTCATCTCCGGGTGTCAAGAGGGCCTGACGGGTGAGGGTGCCCTGATCGTCGTGCTCGAAAAGGACTCGAGAGCTGATCTCGCCTGCCGGAGACAAGTATTCCCGGAGCCGCTCGAAGCCGCGTTCATCCAGCGTGCGCCGGATCAGCAGCGTGGCCGGTTCCCCCGAATACGCGATCGGTTCCACCCCCGCCGGACGGCCGTTGAGGAGGTTCCGCATGGCTTCGCGCTCCCGCAGCACCGTGCGCCAGGCGACGTCTTCGAGGTATCGCGCCACGTCGTCGGGCAGGTTGGTTTTGTTCTCGTGCGGCGGCGCTTTCGAATGCCCGGGGCTCACCAGATCCCCGGTGTATCCCTCGCCGCGGAACGGTTCGCCGGTGATCATGGAGAAGAAAACGCAGGTTTTCAGGTAATCGCCCCACAAGTTGCCGTGGGAATCCGGCTCCTCGATCCCGCGATGCAGGATGATGTTGCCGATGCCTTTCTCGGCGTAGGCGATCTTCCAGGCCTCCGCCACCGGTGCGGCGACGAAGCGGTGGAGGTTGCCGAGTTCGTCCCAACGGTTTTTCAGAACCCCATAGACCGGTTGGACTTGTTCCTTGTCTTGCACCTTGAGATCGAAGATGCGTTGGGCTTCGCTCTCCGCGCCGGCGGCGCCGCGCCAGGCGGCGAGGTTCAGATCCGAATCCTCCGCGTATTGCAGGAAATCGAAAGTGGGGGGCGGCCAGACGGCCAGTCCCAGCACGTGGGCGCCGGGTTCCTGCCGCAGCAGCGCATCGGCAAAGATCCGGTAATGCAGCATGCCGTAGCCCTCGTATTTGGCCGCCACATGCGGGCTACCGGTTCCATCCAGAAAAAAGATCAGGTCGTAATCCGCGGCGGCCAGGGTGTCTTTGATCCTGCGCCAGATTTTTTCCGCCCCTTTGAGATCGGCCGCCTCTTTGGAGAGCAGCCCGTCTTCCACCAGGCTGGCCCGCGCCGGTGGGGCCGCCTGGGTCAGGATGAATTCCAGTTCCACCTCCCAGCCCATCTGGTGCGCCAACATCTCCGGCAGCATGCCCACCAGATCGTCGTCGCCGACGAAAAAACTGTGGCCGAGCACAAGGATCCGGCAAACCCCGTCATCGGCGGTCGGATCCGGCAGGGTTGGGTAATCGGTCTCCGCAACCAGAGAAACGGGGAAACAGGCGGTCAGAAAAACAAGCGCACAAATGCGCAACAGACGGAGCGGGGCGGTGGAGGATGCAGGCATGGTTGAAGTTGGTGTCAGAATTTGTGTGGGCGAAAGTGTATGGGTAGAGGTTCGTGGTTTCCAGGGTTTCATTTGGAATGGTGCCAAGGAAAGGGCTGATAGCGACGTTTTGGGCTGACTGGGAGGGGCTGCTTCAGCTGACCTCTGATTTTTTAGTTTATCCTGTTTAGTTACTTATTAAATGTCGGCAGCTGAAGCAGCCGTTCCCAGTTGTCGGCAGCTGAAGCAGCCGTTCCCAGTTGTCGGCAGCTCAAGCAGCCGTTCCCAGTTGTCGGCAG
>JBKHCX010000111.1:0-9953 GCA_046541615.1 Puniceicoccaceae bacterium | reverse complement strand
CCGCGCATCCGCGTAGCCGGATGACTTCAGTCGTCCGGCCCGATCCCTCCCGGGACCGCCCTGCCCGCCCCGCCCGGGCGGGACGAAGGCTGGTGCTGAGGGCGGGACTTGAACCCGCACATCCGTAAGGACACATGAACCTGAATCATGCGCGTCTACCAATTCCGCCACCCCAGCAGGCTGTCGAAACCGGGGACTATCCCCCACCGGCGGCGGGTGCGTCAAGCGCGAATGGCAGAGGCTTGATTTTTCTTTCGCGCTCGCCGGCGGCATTGCGCCGGAGGTAGGGGTCGCCGGGGGGTTCCTCCGGGATCTCGTCGGTTTCGTCCTCGTCCGATTCAACCGGACCGGGACCCAGCCCCGAGAGATCGTCGGGATCGAAGACGAGGGAGAGCCGGCGCGGCTGGCTGTCGAAAAACCATTCGGGATGCTTCGGCAACCCCTTCCGGACGAGGTCGAAGTGGCAGGGGTACCGCAGCTTGAGGTAGCGCTCCCGGAACTCGCGCACCCACGCGTCGGGGACTTCCTCCCGGTTGTCGATCAGGACCAGGTCCGAGAAGTGGATGCAGGCGTCGTACCACGCCTTGGTCTCCTCGTGGCCGGACCCCCACCCGGCGTGGACCTGGGTGACGATGCGGCCCATTTCGCACCGCTCGGCGCGGAAGAGATCGACCAGCCCCTCGAACAAATCGTCCGGAAACTCCGGCCGCCCGTAAACGAGCACGTTCGTCCGGTCCGAAGTCAGCGGCTCGGAGAAGAGAACCGCCCCGTCGGCGAGCGTCCATTCGCCGATGGTGAACCGGTCGTCGGGAAAGAACAGCCGCGCCGGCTCCACTTCCGCGGGGGAGACGTGGAGAAGCACCGCCTCCTCTTTCGGGAGTCCGTGCCGGACCGTTTCCAGAACCAGTTTCCAGCGCCCGGGATTCGGGCCGGAAAGAAGAACGGTCAACCAGGGAAGATTTTCGTGTGCTTCGCGCATTTTCTCGAGTCCTCGCTTTGTGACTATCCCGGTCGGGGAACAGGGGCGATCCTGCCGCAACACCGGCCCGGACGGCGAGAAGAAAACGCGGGATTATTCGGAAAACCGGCCGAATGTGCGTGTCTGGGCGTGGTGGCGCATCGCGTGATCGACGAGAACCAGGGCGGCCATCGCCTCGACGATGGGCACGGCCCGGGGGACGACGCAGGGGTCGTGGCGCCCCTTGGCGGCAAGCTCGGTTTCCTCGCCGGAGGCGGTCACGGTCTTCTGGTTCCTGCGGACGGTGGCCGTCGGCTTGAAGGCCACGCGGAAGACCACCTCCTCCCCGTTGGTGATGCCCCCCTGCACCCCGCCGGAGCGATTGGTCGCGGTGCGGACCCGCCCCTCCCGGATCTCGAAGGAATCGTTGTGCTCGGCGCCCCGCAGCCGCACCCCGGCGAATCCGGATCCGATCTCGAACCCCTTGGTCGCCGGCAGGGAAAGCATGGCTTTGGCCAGATCAGCCTCGATCCGGTCGAAGACCGGTTCGCCCCACCCGGCGGGGAGCCCGCGGACACGGCATTCGACGACGCCGCCCACCGAGTCGCCCCGGTCCCGCACTTCCTTGATCCGCCCGATCATGCGGTCGGCGGTTTCGGGGTGCGGGCACCGCACGGGGGTCGCCTCGACGGCCTCCCGGTCCGGGAAGGGCGGCTCGCCGGGGATCTCGATATCGTGGATCGCCCGGATGAACGCGCGGATCTCGACCCCGGCCCCGAGCCGGAGGATCTTCTCCGCGACCGCCCCGGCGGCCACCCGGGCGATCGTCTCGCGGGCCGAGGAACGCCCGCCCCCGGCATAGTCCCGGATGCCGAACTTCTCCTGGTAGGTGAAATCGGCGTGGGACGGGCGGAACTTCTCCTTCATCTCCGCATAGTCCCCCGAACGATGGTCCTCGTTGAAGACGATCATGGAGATGGGCGTGCCGGTCGTCCGCCCTTCGAACACGCCGGAGAGAATCCGGACGGCGTCCTTCTCCCGCCGGGGCGTCGTGATCTTGCTCTGGCCGGGGCGCCGCCGGTCGAGCGCCGCCTGGATGTCCTCCCCTCCGAGCGGCAACAGCGGGGGGCAACCGTCGATGACCACCCCGATGCCGGGCCCGTGGCTTTCGCCCCACGAGGAAATACGGAAAAGCGTACCGAAAACACTGCTCATACCCGTCTTCTACCATCCGGCCGGAGGGACGCAACCGCAGAGCGACGGGAAAAGGATTGACCTTCCCCCTTTCCCGAAAATCCTCCGTCCGGCAATCACATCCACACCAACCGCACAACATCATGCACCATCTCCTCACCACCGCCACCGTCTCCATCGACACCATCGACAATCTTCTCGCCGAATGGGCCTTGAAGATCGTCTTCGCCGCCGCGATTTTCTTCGTGGGGCTGTGGGCGAGCAAGCTCGTCAAACGTGTCTTCCTGTCCACCTGCCAGAAACGCAAGGTCGATGCCTCGCTGAGCCTCTTCGTCTCGAGCGTGCTCTTCTACCTGCTCATGGCCGTGGTGGCGGTGGCGGCGCTCAGCAAGCTCGGCGTGCCGACGACCTCCGTCATCGCCGTTCTCGGTGCCGCCGGTCTGGCGGTGGGTCTGGCCCTCCAGGGCACCCTCGCGAATTTCGCCGCCGGAGTGATGATCCTGCTCTTCCGCCCCTTCAAGACCGGCGACGTGATCGACGGGGGCGGCGTGGTCGGAGTCGTCGTCGGCGTGGACATGATGACCACCGAGGTCAAAAGCTTCGACGGCAAGAAGCTGATCGTTCCGAACAGCAAGTTCCTCGACAGCGTGATCACGAACATCAACGCCTACCCGAGCCGCCGGGTGGACATCGAATTCTCGATCAGCTACGAGGACGACGTGGACAAGGCGCGCGAGACGGTTCTCGACATCCTCCGCCCGGACGAGCGCGTCCTCGACGATCCGGCGGTCGCCGTCGCGCTGCTCAAATTCGGGGACAGCTCGATCGACATGGTCGCCCATGCATGGGTCGCCCCCTCCGACTGGTGGCCCGTGCTCTCCGAAACCCGGGAAAAGATCAAGAAGACCTTCGAAGCCAACGGCATAACGATCCCCTTCCCCCAGCGCGACATCCACATCGTCAGGGAAGACGCGGAAAAGGCCTCCTGACCCGCGTAGCCGGATGACTTCAGTCGTCCGGCCAGATCCCCCGGGCGACCGCCTTCCACGTCCGGCCCCGGGCCCGCTGTCCACGCGCGGTTCCGTTTGCCTTTTTCCCGGTTTCCCGTTCCGGTTTCGCGGGATGGAGCCCGTTCGTTTTCCCGGAAAATTGGATCGCCACTCGGGGGTGGTCGAATCCGCCCGGGCGTGGGTGGCCGCCGAGTGGATTCTCGCGGGGGGCCGCGGGCTGAACTTTCTTCTCTGCCCCGCCTACCGCGATGCGGTCGAGCGGGCGGCCGAGATCGCCTTTTTCGCGGAGCAGGCGGGCGGCGGAGATTTGCGCATACTGCCCTTCCCCCCGCTCCCCGGCGGCGGCGGGGGCCGGGGCGGGGGGGCGCGCCTCGAGGCCGAGTGGGACCGGTCCGCCGCCCTCGCCGCGCTGCTCGATGCGGACGCAAACGGAACCCTTCTCTTCGCCACCACGCCCGAAGCCCTTCTCGAACCGGTGCCGCCCCGCGGGGAACTCCGGCGGCGGCGGCTGATCCTCCGCCCCGGCGACGAGTTTCCCCCGGCGGAGCTGGCCCGGAGGCTCGCCGGGGATCTGAACTACGACAACGAGCCGGTCTGCGAGCGCCCGGGCGAGTTCGCCGTGCGGGGCAACCTGCTCGACGTGTATCCGGTGAACCACGACCGCCCCGTCCGGATCGATTTCTTCGGCGACGAGATCGAGTCGATCCGTCCGTTCGATCCGACCAGCCAGCTCTCGGAGGGCACCCTGCCCTCCATCGCCGTCGGCCCCGCCTTCCCCGGCGGGGAGACCTCCGCGCCCGGGTCCCTGGCCGGCTATCTCGACGGCCCGGCCGGGTGGATCCTCGAGGAGCCCGACGCCCTCCGCCGGGAGCACCCGAACGCCTTCGAGAAACCGGAGGCGAAGCGCGTCGCCGCCCCCTCCCTGGCGCCCCTGTTCGAACGGCCCCGGACCGGCCCGGAGGACCGGGCCCTGCTCCTGTCGGAGGTCGAGACCACCCTGCCCCTCGCGGCGCGCGCGCCGGACCGGCCCCTCGATTGCCGCGACCCGGCGATCCTCCGCGACTCGCACGGCGGCGGCCTGATCGGGGCCGACCGCACCGCCCACGAGGAAACGGCCCGGATCCGGTTCCTGCACAAGCTCGCCGCCATGGCCGCCGACGGAACCCTCGTGCGGATCGTGCTGCCCGGCGAGGCCGAGGAGAAACGCTTCCGCGAATGGCTGAAGGAGGATTCCATCCTCGCCGACTTCTCGCCCGACATCGTCACGGGGAATCTCCGCCGCGGCGTCTGGCGGACGACCGGGGCGGGCGCGGTCCTCTACGTGACGGACCGGGAAATCTTCGGCCGCACCCGCACCCGCCTCGAACGGATCGGCGAACGGGCGCTCCCGCAGCGCAACGGCGTGGACGGGCTCCTCGACTTTTCGGAAATCGTGGAGGGCGATCCCCTCGTCCATCTCTCCCACGGCATCTGCCTCTACCGGGGGATCGGGCCGCTGGAGGTGGACGGCGAGCGGCGCGAGGTCATCCGCCTCGAGTTCGCCGAGGGCATCCGCATCTCGCTCCCGCTGTCGGAGGCCCACCTCCTCTCGCGCTACATCGGCCTCCGGAAAACGGAGCCGAAGCTTGGCAAGCCCGGATCGGGCATCTGGGAACGGGCCCGGCGCTCGGCCGAACAATCGACCCTGGATTTCGCCGCCCAGCTCCTCGAACTCCAGGCCAGGCGGGCGACCTCCCCCGGCCACGCCTTCGCCCCCGATACCCCCTGGCAGGCCGATTTCGAGAGCGCCTTTCCCTTCCGGGAGACGGCGGACCAGGCGACGGCCATCGACGAAACCAAGCGGGACATGGAGAAGCCCCGCCCGATGGACCGCCTCCTCTGCGGCGATGTCGGCTTCGGAAAGACCGAGGTCGCGATCCGGGCGGTCTTCAAGGCGGTCATGGACGGCAAGCAGGCCGCCGTGCTCGTGCCGACCACGGTGCTCTGCCAGCAACACTTCCAGACCTTCCGCGACCGGTTCGCGGACTACCCGCTCAGCGTCGAAATGCTCAGCCGCTTCCGCTCCCCCGCCGAGCAGAAGGCGATCCGGCGGCAGCTCCGGGAGGGCCGCATCGACGTGGTCGTCGGCACCCACAGCCTGCTCGGGCGGGAGGTGCGCTTCCGCGACCTGGGGTTGCTCGTCGTGGACGAAGAGCACCGGTTCGGAGTCCGGCAGAAGGAAGCCCTCAAACGGATGCGCACCCATGTGGATGTCCTCAGCATGAGCGCCACCCCCATTCCCCGGACCCTGTACCTCGCCCTGTCGGGGGCCCGCGATCTCAGCGTGATCGAGACCGCCCCGCGCGACCGCCTGCCCGTCGAAACCCACGTCCGCCCCTATTCCGAGGACTTGATCCGGTCCGCCATCCATCAGGAGATCGCGCGCGGCGGGCAGGTGTTCTACCTGCACAACCGGGTGCGGACCATCCGGGCCGTCGAGAAGAGGCTGCGGGATCTCTTCCCCCGCCTGCGCATCGCCATCGGCCACGGGCAGATGGACGAAAAGGAACTTGAGCGGGTCATGACCGAATTCGTGGCGGGCCGGCACGACCTTCTTCTCTGCACGACCATCATCGAATCCGGGCTCGACATACCGAACTCCAACACGCTGATCATCGAGGGGGCCGACCGGTTCGGCCTCTCCCAGCTCTACCAGTTGCGCGGCCGGGTCGGCCGCTTCAACCGGCAGGCCTACGCCTACCTGCTCCTCCACCGCCACACCGCCATGATCGAGAGCGCCCGCAAACGGCTCTCGGCCATCCGCCAGTACAACCAGCTCGGGGCGGGCTACCGCATCGCGATCAAGGATCTGGAGCTGCGGGGGGCCGGCAATCTGATCGGCTCCGAGCAAAGCGGCGAAATCGCCGGGGTCGGGTTCGACTTGTACTGCCAGCTCCTGCGGCAGAGCATCGCCCGCCTCAAGGGCGAGCGGACGGCCTCCCACGTGCGCGCCGAGGTGCGGATCGACTTCATCAGCCGCGGCATGGGCGCGCGCCGGGCGCGCCCGGGCGGCGAGGCCCGCTTCGAGGTCTTCCAGAAGTCGGAGCGCGACCCGGGCCGGATCGCGGAGGCAACCGCCGAGATACCCGCCGCCTACATTCCGGAGTCGCGCATCCGCGTCGATCTCTACCGCCGCCTCGGCCTGGTCGCCACCCGCGACGAGATGGCCCGGATCGAGCGCGAGATTCCCGACCGGTTCGGCCCGCCCCCGGAGCCGGTCGAACGCCTCCTGGCGGTCACCCGGATCCGCCTCGAGGCCGAATACAGGGGAATCGACCTGGTCGAGACCGAAGGCACCATCCTCCGCCTGAAAAAAGCGGGCAAGGACGGCGGGTTCGTGAAAACGGGCGCCCGCTTTCCCCGCTTGACCCGGAAAAAGCCGCTTTCCAGATTGAAGGAAATCCTTAGTATCCTCTCCCGTTCATGACCTTCCGATCCATTCTCCGCCGTTCGTTCGGCGCCCTTCTCCTACTGACGGCGGCCTCGGCCTCCCTCTTCGCGCAGCAAAACGTCGAGGAGCGGTGGGAGCCCGACCGCCCCAACGCCATCGCCGCCAAGGTCGAGGGAAAGATCATCACCTTCGAACAGATCCGGCGGGAGATGGCGCCGCTCCTCAACCAGGTTTACCGGAACTCCGCGAACGACGAGCAGCTGCGCGCGAACCTGAAACGGCTGGAGCGCGAGGTGCTCCAGAATCTGATCGACCAGATCCTGATCATCGAGGACTTCAAGGCCCGGGAAATGGAGATCCCGAAATCCTATCTGGAGAGCGAGTTCAACGATGTCATCCAACGCGATTTCAACGGTGAGCGGGACCGTTTCCTGAGCTATCTCCGCGGGCAGGACAAAACCGTACGCGATTTCCGCGACGAGCTGCGCGACCAGATCATCGTCCAGGTGATGAAGCAGCGGATCCGGCGGAACCAGGCCGAGATCAGTCCGGAGATGATCCGGAAATTCTACGAGGAAAACACAAACCAGTTCGAGCGCGAAAAGGAGGTGGACCTCCACCAGATCACCCTTCTTCCGGACGGCGGCGGGGATGCCCTCGAGGAGAAGACGGCGGAGGTTGTCGCCGAGCTGGAGGAGGGCGTCCCCTTCCCGGAGGTCGCCCGGACCCACAGCGAGGACGACCTCGCCCCGCGGGGCGGTTCCCTCGGCTGGACCACGCGGAAGGACATCCGCGACGAACTCGCCGAAGTGGCCTTTTCCCTCGAAGCCGGGGAAACCAGCGGCCCCGTTCCTTTCCGGGGGAACGTTCTTTTCTTCCACGTCGCGGAAATCCGGGACGCCGGCCCGATGCCCCTTTCCGAAGTGCGCGATACGATCGAGGAGATCCTTCTCGACCGGATCGCCCGCCAGGCCCGCGAAAAATGGATCCAGCGCCTCCGCGAAAAGGCCTACATCGAGTACTTCATCTGATCCGGCGATCCCCTGCCGCCCGCCGCCGCCGAACGTAGCGGGCGCGTCCACCCCGCGATCCCGGAGTTCCGACGCCTCCCCCCGATAACCGATCCCGGAAAGGCACGATGCAACCGCTCCTCGACACCCTCCACACCCTGCCGCCGGAATCGATCTGGATCTGCCTCCTGCTCTTTTCCTTCGCGGCGATCCTCCTGCTGCACCGGTGGCTCGGCCCGGACGGGCTCTACCTCTACATGACCGTGGCCATCATCGGGGGGAATCTCCACGTTCTCAAACTGACCCAGTTCTCCGTCTTCCCGGATCCGGTCGCGCTCGGCACCATCCTTTTCTCCACCACCTTCCTCTGCACCGACATCCTCACGGAATACCACGGACCGGCCGCCGCCCGCAAAGGCGTTCTCCTCGGGTTCGCGGGGCTCATCCTCTTCAACCTCTTCCTCTTCGCGGCCCTCGCCTTCCAGCCCCTCGGCCCGGAGGACGGCGACCTCGGGGCCCGGGCCGCCCGGATGCAGGAACACCTCGAAGCCGTCTTCCTCCCCGCGCCCGGGATCCTGGTCGCCAGCCTGACCGCCTATCTCCTCAGCCAGTTCAACGACATCTGGATCTTCAGCCGGCTCCGCCGGGCCACCGGCGGCCGCCACCTCTGGCTCCGGAACAACCTCTCCACCTGGATCTCCGCCCTGATCGACAACGCCGTGTTCAGCGTCCTCGCCTTCGTCCTCTTCACCGCCGATCCCGTCCCCTGGAAACCGCTGCTGTTCACCTACATTCTCGGCACCTACGGCCTGCGGGTGGCCGTCGCCCTGCTCGACAGCCCCATCGTCTATCTCGCCAAACCGCGATGAGCGCCTTCGCCTTCGACATTCTCGCGCGGGATCCCGCGAGCGCCGCCCGCCTCGGACGCCTCCGCACCCCGCACGGCGCCATCGAAACCCCGGACTTCATTTTCTGCGCCACGAAGGCGGCCATCAAAGGAGTGGCCATCGACCAGGTCCGGGCGGCCGGGGCCGACATCCTCCTCTCGAACACCTACCACCTGCTCCTCCAGCCGGGTCCCGACCTCGTCGCCAGGCACGGCGGACTGCACCGCATGATCGGGTGGGACGGCCCCATGCTGACCGATTCCGGCGGCTTCCAGATCTTCAGCATCGGCCACGGCTGGATCGCCGACGAGATCAAAGGCCGCCGGCGCATCGGGGAAAAGGGCCCCGGCGTGCGCATCACCGAGGAAGGCGCCCGCTTCCGCTCCTATGTGGACGGACGGGAGATTCTCCTGACCCCGGAGGAATCGATCCGCGCCCAGAAGAAGATCGGCGCCGATCTCATCGTCGTTCTCGACGAATGCACACCCTTCCACGTCGGGCGCGACTACACCGCCCGCTCCATGGAAATGTCCCACCGGTGGGCCGTCCGCAGCCGGGAGGAATTCGAGCGCGGGCCCGCCGAATCCCAGGCCCTCTACGGCATCGTCCAGGGCGGGGTGTACGAGGACCTCCGCCGCGAAAGCGCCGCCTTCATCGGCAACCAGCCCTTTTTCGGCCAGGCCATCGGCGGCTGCCTCGGTTCGGACAAGGCCCAGATGCGCCAGGTGGCGCAATGGGCGCGCGGGCATCTCCCCGACGGCCGCCCCACCCACCTGCTCGGCATCGGCGGGCTGCGCGACCTGTGGGAGGGGGCCGCCATCGGCATCGACACCTTCGACTGCGTCCACCCCACCCGGCTCGCCCGGCACGGGGGCGCCCTCTGCCGCCCGTGGGAAAACGACGGCCGCGAGCACCTCAACCTGCGCAACGCCCGATTCCGCGAGGATCTCGCGCCCCTCGACGAGCGCCTGCCCTGCGCGGCCTCGAACCGATTCTCCCGCGCCTACCTCCACCATTTGATCAAGGCGGGCGAAAGCCTCGCCGGACAGCTCCTCGCCATCCACAACATCGCCTTCCTCTCCTGGATGGCCGGAGAAATCCGCCGCTCCATCCGCGAGGGAACCTTCGCGCAGGAATACCGCCGCTGGACCACCGGGGGATAGCCACCGGCGGGAGGCCAGCGCCATCTCCCGAATCAACAAAAAATCCGGAACCCGCCTTCAATGCAGGGCCTCGCTCTCTTGACGCGGCGAGGCTCGAAGAGCGAAGACGGTTGCCGCGCCCGCCGCCAACCGCCGGAAACACCGGGACACCTCCTCCGCCCGCTCCACGCACTTGTGGTCCCACCCCGCCGCACCAATCCCGGAAAAAACCATTGACCCGCCGGAAACAATCCGTACGCTTCGTCCTCACCCAGTGGGCGGGCCCCCGTCCAGGGGCGGTAGCGTACAAGAATAGGATTTC
>JBKHCX010000110.1:0-10078 GCA_046541615.1 Puniceicoccaceae bacterium | reverse complement strand
CGGGCTTTGGCCTGGGGCGTCGGAGTGCGTGCGCGGCGGGGGTCGCACGACTGAAGTCATGCGACTACGTGGTTGGCTGAAGTAGTTGGATGACTTCAGTCGTCCAACCCGGAACGGCCCGGGGAAAAGGCGTTCCCAACGACGGCGTTTGCATCGTGACCGGCCCTTCGTCGGTTCGGCGAGCCCTGCACCGGTTCCCGGTAGGCCCTCGCGCTCCTGGCCCGGCGAAGCTCGCTGAGCGAAGACGCTGGCGCGATAGCCGCGAAGGTTCCTCATTCGGATCGCGGATTTCCTCATTCCACCCGCCCTGGGGCACACCCGGAAAAAAAAGAAAATTTTTCCGGACAGGGCTTGACATCAGCGCGATTATATGAACAAATATACACCTATTCCAATTGGATGGAATAGTTTTTACGAACCCAACAACCAAAGGAAAGTCATGAACCAGTCCGTCCTCAGCGGATACCTCACCGCCGATATAGAAACCCGCGAATTCGGCGAGAACCATGTTTCGACCTTCACCGTTGCCTGCAACCAGGGTGAGAAGACCACGTTTCTCCCGGTCGAAGCCTGGAATATGGAACACCTGTCCGATTACCTGGGCAAGGGGTCGAAGGTCCTCGTGTCCGGCTCGCTCCGGCAGAACCAGTGGGAGACGAAAGAGGGTGAAAAGCGCTCGCGGATCGTCCTCAACGCCTACCAGGTCGAGTTCCTCGATCCGCCGCCGGAGAAGGCGAAGGGGCAGCCGAGGTCCGCGGCCAAGCCCGCGCAACGGGGCCGCCGCCGCGCCGCCTGAGCCGGGGGGGCGTCCCCGACCTCCGGGCGATCCCGGGTCTTGATCCGGGATCGCCATGGCGCGGATCACTCCCGGGGGGTATATCGGGCGGGTGCCTGTCCGGACACCTGGCGGAGGCGCCGTGCCGGTTTTTTTGGCGGGGGGGCGCCGATGGCCGGATGCGGTGTGCCGGCGCCTCCCGCACTGCCAAAGGCATTGCACTTCCGGTCCGGGCCGCTTTGGATGGCGGCGTGGCAAAGCAGTCGAGTCGCAAGTTGTGGACGGAGTTCGTCCGGAACGGGAAGAACCGGCCGGGGCGGCCGGCCCTCCCGGCGCGGGTTGACCGCCGCCCCGTCGAGGGGCTGATCCTGGGAGTGGATCCCAGCCTGCGGGGGACGGGGCTCGCCCTGCTGGAGGCACGGGGGGCGACCGCCGCGCTCCTTCATTCGGAGGTGCTGCGCTTCCCGTCGGCGTGGAAGACCGCGGACTGCCTCGGCGGGATTTCGCGGCGGGTGGATCAACTGCTCCAGGACCACCCGGTCACGGCCGCCGCCGTCGAGGAGGCCATCTACGTGCAGAACTACCGGACGGCGCTGATTCTGGGCGCGGCCCGCGGGGCCTTGATCGCCGCCATCGTCCTGCGGGGGGTGCCCATCCACGAATACCCGCCCCTGCGGATCAAACAGGCTCTCGTCGGATACGGGCGCGCGAGCAAGGAACAGGTGCGGCGGACGCTCTGCCAGGTGGTTGGAGGGGCGACCGAGACGCTCTCGCTCGACGAGTCCGACGCAACCGCCGTCGCCGCTTGCTATTGGATGACGGGGCGATTCAACGAAGGGGCGTGAGAGGAGAAAGCAGACCAGTCGATGTGCTCGTGATCGGAGCGGGAATCGGCGGCCTCGCCGCCGCCATCCGCTTGTCGGCCGCCGGGAGGTCCGTGCGCCTTCTCGAAAAGAACGCGCATCCCGGGGGCAAGTGCGACCGGCTGGTGCGGGACGGGTTCCACTTCGATCTCGGACCTTCGGTGCTGACCCTGCCTTTTCTGCTCGACGAGCTGTTCGAAGCGGCGGGCCGCCGCCGGGAGGATTATCTCGAAATCGAGCCCGTCGAGCCGGGTTGCAGCTACTTCTTTCCGGATGGGTTCCGTTTCGACGCCCCGGGTACGATGGACGCCTTCGAGGCGGCTGTGGCGGAGGCGTTCCCGGCCGAAATCGACGGCTTCCGCCGGTTCCGCGCCCACATCGCCCGGATATGGGAGGTGGGCGGCCCGGCCTTTCTCTTCCACCCTCCGGGGCCCGCGGCCCTGCGCTCCATCCCCCTCGGCAAGGCCGTCCGCGCGCTGCCCGATCTCCTGCCGGGCCGGATGCACGCGCGGCTGCGGAGGTTTTTCCGCGATCCCCGGTTGATCCAGCTTTTCGCGCGTTTCGCCACCTACAACGGCTCCGATCCCTACCGCACGCCCGCGACCTTCAACGTGGTCGCCCACGCGGAGCTGGCCTTCGGCTCCTGGCGCTGCCGGGGGGGCATGTTCGCTTTGCCCCGGGCGCTCGACCGCCTGGCCGGCGAGACCGGGGTCGAGCGGCTGTACGATACGGAGGTGGCAAGGGTCCGCTTCGACCGCGCCGGCCGGCCCGCGGGGGCGGAGACGACGGACGGGGGCTTTCACGCGGCCCGGGCGGTCGTGTGCAACCGCGACGCCGTGGCCGCCCGGGCCGGGCGCCTGCTCGCCGGGCACCCCGCGTCGGCCCGGTGGAGGCGGCGGGCGGAGAAGGGGGAGGCCTCGGGCAGCGGGTTCGTCCTGCTCGCCGCCCTGGGGGAGCGCTGTCCGGATCTGTCGTGCCACAACGTGTTCTTCTCCGACGACTACCCGGCCGAGTTCGACGGCCTCTTCGGCCGGCCGCGCCCGTTGGAGAATCCCACGATCTATGTCTCGCGCCCGGCCGGCGCCGAGCCGGGGCTCGCACCCCCGGGGAAGGAGGGCTGGTTCGTGCTCGTCAACGCCCCCAGTCTCCAGGGTTGCGGCGAATGGGACGTGGACGGCTACGCCGCGCGGCTCCTCGGGCGCCTCCGTTCGGCCGGCGGATTGCGGCCGGAGCGCATCGAGTGGACCTACGCCCACGGCCCGGCCTACTACGAGGAGCGCTACGGTTCCTGGTTCGGTTCGCTCTACGGGATGAGTTCGAATCCCATCCGGCAGGCTTTTCTCCGGGTGCCGAACCGACCGCGGTCCACCCCGGGTCTCTTTTTCGCCGGCGGATCCGCGCACCCGGGCGGGGGCATCCCCCTCGTGCTCCTGAGCGGCCGCTTCGCGGCGGAGGCCTGTGGTTCGTTCTTGTCGCGATGAGCCGGGGCTCTCCGCTTTCCATCGCCTTGCTCGCGGCCGTCGCCTCCGGGCTCGCCGGCGATCCGGCTGAAAGGATCAGTCCGAACGCCCCGGAGCAGGGGGACGTGCCCGCCGACGAGGACAAGGGCCTGCTGAGCGGAGACGATTTCGATTGGCTCGACGATTCCAGGAACTCGGTGTACCTGGTCTTCGCCGAAAACCTGCAGATCATCGACAGCGTTCTGTCCTGCGGAGAGGAACTACAGGACAAGACGTTCCAGAATCGGTTCCGCGTCAGTCCATCCGTGACCTACGAGAGGGGCGATTCGACCGAAGTGGATATGACCTTCGATTTCGAGGGATCGATCCATCTGCGGCGCGTCGAGAAAATGCTCAAGCTGATCATCGACACCGGGGAGCTTTCCCCCCTGCCGGAGATCCTCCCGGACGAGGAAGACGAGAGCGCGCAGATCGGCCTGCAACGGGTGATACGGCGGTACGGGTCGGTCCGCGCCGGGGTGAAGGTGGACTGGCCGCCCGAGGCGTTCGGCATCGCCTCCTGGGGGCGGACCTACCGGACCGGCGGGTGGACGATGCGGCCCAACCTCGACGTCTTCTACCGCTCGGGGGAGGACGGCTTCGGAACCGGCCAGAATTTCGTTTTCGGCCGCTGGTGGGATCGCTTCCTGTTCAAGAATTCATCCGGCATCCGGATCACCGAGGCCACCGACGGCTTCGAATGGGCCTCGGCCACGACCCTCGGGCGGGTCGTCCGGCTGATCGAACCGGTTGATCCACGGCCTCTTGCGTCCGCCTCGGACTACAACGAGGGGACGGACCTGATCTACCGGATTTCCGGTCACATCAGCGGGAGCAGGACGATCGACGAGCACCGCGTGATCCTCAACTACCGCTATCCTATCCGGAAGAACTGGCTTTTTCTTCTCCTGGCTCCGGAGCTGCGCTGGAAGAGGGACAGCGACTGGGGACCGGAGTACCGGTTCCGGGTCGGAGTCGATGTCCTGTTCTGGGGGGTGACCCGGTGACGGGATTCCGGCGGCGGGGATTGATCGGCAGTTTCCTCCGCCTGGCGTCCGCCACCCGATTCCGGCGACCTGTGAAACCAGCGGGGATTCATTCCTGGAAAAGGTTGATTGTTTGCCTGAATGGGAATCACTGTAAGGGAGAAATCCAATGCCTTCCGATCCATCAGCCCCGGCTACCCGGCCTGTTCACCGAATCCCCGTCCTTTTCGCCCTTTTCGGATGCGTATGGCTGACCTCGTGCCGCTCGCCACAGGAATACCGCGGGGAGGCCGACGAAACCGCCTACGGGATCATCGCGGAGAAGCAGAAGGAGGGATTGGGGGAAACGGAGGAGTTCACGGTCGAGGAAGCCGCCGAAACCCTCCGGGACCGCCTTCTCATCGGGCAGGATCTGCCCTACAGCGACCCGGCCTCCCTGGGAACGGATGCCCTGGACCCGACGGAGCATTGGCCCGAAGATGATTATCTCGACCCCGGCCGCGAGGGCCGGCCCCCTTCGGCTCCCGCATCGGAGCCCCGGGACGCCCCTCTCCGCCTCAGCCTCAACGAAGCCCTTCAGGTGGCGGCGGGCAACAATCGCACCTATCAAAGCCAGAAGGAATCCGTCTTCCGCGCCGCGCTCGCCCTTGATCTGGAACGGGAGGTGTTCCGGACCCGGTTTTCCGGCCCCCTCTCCGCGGGAGTCGAGGGCGAATCCTCCAGCAATGCCGATTCCACCGCCACCGCGACCGAATCGGCCGGACTCGGGGTGACCCGCCGCCTGCGGCGGGGCGGGGCTCTCACCGGACGGATCGCCCTCGATCTCGTCCAGGTTCTCACGCGGGGAGGCGCCGATTCACTCGGACTGATCGCGGACGGTTCGATCGAGATCCCCCTGCTCCGGGGAGCGGGCCGGTGGGTCGTCGCCGAACCCCTCGCCCAGGCCGAGCGCAACGCCCTCTACGCCATCTACAATTTCGAGCGGTTCAAACAGACCTTCGCCGTGGATGTGGCCTCCGGCTACCTCGGGGTTCTGCGCCAGTACGACCAGGTGGACAATGCCGGGGAAAACTACCGCCGTCTCGTAACCTCCTCGCGCCGGGCCCGGGCTCTGGCCAATCAGGGACGCCTTCCCGAGATCCAGGTTGACCAGGCCCTCCAGGACGAGTTGCGCGCGAGGAACGGCTGGATCTCCGCCCGGCAGGACTACCAGGACGGTCTCGACAACCTGAAAATCCTCCTGGGCTTGCCGACGGACGCCTCGATCGAGCTGGACCGCCGAACCCTTGATCGCCTCGCGGAAGCCGTGAAAGGGGTGCTGCCCGCGCTGGGCCGCGGGGAAATGGAGAACGGCTCCGGCGGCGATGTCCCGCCGGCCGACGCCCCCATCGATCTGGAACCGCCCGACCCGGAAGACCGCGGCCCCCTCGAGATGGACTCCGAAGAGGCCATCATCCTGGCTCTGGCGAACCGCCTCGACCTCCGCGTGGCCGAGGGCGGTGTTTACGATGCGATGCGGAAGGTCGCGGTCGCGGCCGACGGCTTCCTTCCCGAATTCACTCTGCTGGCGGGGGGGGCGTTCAGCGAAGAGCGCACCCTGGGCACCGGTTCCGGAGACAACGGGGAGGTGACCATCAACCGGGGCACCTACAACGCCCTGCTCTCGATCGACCTGCCCTTCGACCGAACCGCCGAAAGGGACCTCTACCGCAACCGTCTCATCGACCTCGAAGAGTCCGTGCGCGATTTGCAGTCTCTCGAAGACGATATCAAACTGCGCATCCGCGGCCAGCTCCGGGAGATGCTCGAATCGCGCGAATCGCTGCGAATCCAGGCCCAGGCCGTGACCCTTGCCGAACGGCGCGTCGATAGCACCGGTCTCCTCCTCGAACTCGGCCGGGCCGAAATCCGGGATGTTCTCGACGCGCAGGAATCCCTCCTCTCCGCCCAGAACGCGCTGACATCCGCACTCGTGAACTACCGGGTATCCGAATTGCAACTGCAGTCCAACCTCGGTCTTCTCCGGATCGACGGCGACGGCCTGTGGGAGGAATACCGGCCCGAATCCGAATAAGCTCCGATCTTCATGAAAATGCAAACACTCCTCAGCGCGGCGGGACGCTCCCCCGTCTCCGCCGCCGCCGCAATCATCCTCGCCGCCGCCGCCGTCGTCCTCGGTGTGTTCCTGTTCCGGGGGGAAGGCGCCATGCCCCGGGGGGCGGAGAGCCTGACCTACGAGGCTGTCCGCGAGTCGTTCACCATCACCCTGGCCGAATCGGGGTCCATCGAGTCGCGGAACCGGGTGGTGGTGAAGAGCGAGGTCGGAGGCCAGCAGACCATCATCTTCCTGATTCCGGAGGGAACCATGGTCGAGGAAGGCGACCTGCTCGTCGAGCTGGACTCGAACGATCTCAGGGACAAGCTGGTTGAGGAGGAGATCGAGCTTGAGAACGCGGAGGCGGAATTGATCAGCGCGCGCGAGAACCTCGCCGTGGTCACGAACCAGGCCGAGGCCGATATCGCCCAGGCGGAACTCGACCACCGCTTCGCCCGGCAGGATCTCGACAAGTACCGGGAGGGCGAGTACGCCATGAGTCTCAAGCAGGCGGAGTCGAAGATCACCCTCGCCCGCGCCGAACTGCAGCAGGCGGAGGACCGGTTGAGCGGATCGCGCCAGCTCTTTGAGAACCGCTACATTTCGGAGACCGAATTGGAAAGCGACCAGCTCGCCAAGCAACGGGCCCAAATGGATCTGGAGCTGGCGATTCAGGAAAAGGAACTGCTCGAGACCTACACCTACGACCGCCAGATCGCCCAACTGGAGAGCGACGTGGAGCAGACCCGGCTCGCCCTCGATCGCACCGAGCGCAAAGCCCGAGCGAATATCGCCCAGGCCGAAGCCCGGCTCTCGGCGCACCGGGCCAAGGTCCGGCGGGAGCAGGTTTCCACAAAGGATCTACGCGACCGGATCGAGAACTGCCGCATCAAGGCTCCGACGAATGGGATGGTTGTTTACGCCCCCCAGGGAAACCGGTGGAACGCCGAGACGCTCGAGGAGGGAATGAGCGTGCGCGAGCGGCAGGAGCTGATCTACCTGCCGACCGCGAAGGAGATGAGCGCCCGGATCGACGTCCACGAATCCATGCTGAACAAACTGGAGATCGGCCAGCGCGCCACTCTCACCGTCGATGCGCTTCCGGGAGAGGAATTCACCGGTTCCGTGGCCGAGATCGGCGTCATGCCCGAAGACGGAGGCTGGCGGAATCCGGACCTCAAGCAATACCGGACGATCATCGACATCGACCAGATTTCCTCCGAGCTGCGGTCGGGCATGACCTGCAAGGCCGAAATCCTGGTCGCTCATTTCGACCGGGCGCTGACCGTGCCGGTTCAATCCGTTCTCCGCGTCGGGGATCGGACCACCGTCTTTACCCCGGTCGCCGACGGCGGCCCCGTCGCCCGGCCGGTGGAGGTGGGAATGGACAACAACCGGAAGATTCAGATTCTCGCCGGTCTGGAAGAAGGGGCCCGGGTTCTCCTGAATCCGCCGCTGGCCGCCGGCGAACGGGCCCGCCCCCGCTCTCCGGCCGGGGAAGCCGAGCGGGAAGGCGGGCGGGCGTCCCGCGAGGAAGCCGGCGGAGACCGCTCCGGCGGAAAGGTCGGCATGGCCGCCCGCGACTCCGGTGCACCGGGTTCATGAACGCCGCGGCTGGCAGTCATCCGGCCGCCGCCGGAAGGGCGCAGGAGCGTGAGGCGATCATCGGACTGCGGAATCTGCGCAAGGTCTATGCCATGGGGGACAGCCGCGTCCACGCCCTGGCCGGAGTCGATGCCTTGTTCCGCCGCGGCGAATTCTGGGCGATCATGGGTTCCTCCGGATCGGGGAAAAGCACCCTGCTCAATCTTCTCGGCTGTCTCGACCGCCCCACCGAAGGCAGCTATGAGCTGGAGGGCAGGGACGTCAGCCGCTTGAGCGACAACGCGCTCAGCAACATCCGCCTGAGGCGGATCGGCTTCGTCTTCCAGAGTTTCAACCTGATCGCCCAGATGACGGTCCGGGAGAACATCGAACTCCCCCTCTTCTACCAGGGCTGGGAACCGGACAAGAGCCGGACGAGGGCCGCCGAGCTGGCCGGACGGGTCGGATTGGGCGAACGGCTCGCGCATCGGCCCGCCGAGCTTTCCGGCGGCCAGCAGCAGCGGGTCGCCGTCGCCCGGGCGCTGGCCAACGATCCGGCCATTCTCCTGGCCGACGAGCCCACCGGTAATCTCGACTCATCGACGGGGCGTCAGATCATGGACCTTCTCGGGGAGCTTCATCGATCCGGCGTGACCATCATCATGGTGACGCACGAAGAGGACATCGCCGCCCACGCCAGCCACCGGATGCACATGCGCGATGGCAGGATCGATCGGATCGAAAGCTGAGAGCCCATGAAAAACGTCCGTCTGCTTCGAAACATCCAACTGGGGATCAAGACACTCTGGCTCCACCGGCTCCGCAGTGGATTGACGATCCTCGGGGTGGTCTTCGGGGTGGCGAGCGTGATCGCGATGCTGGCCGTGGGGGAGGGCGCGAGCAAAGAAGCCATCGAGCAAATCCGCAAGCTCGGAAGCCGGAACATCATCCTGGACTCGGTCAAGCCCCTCGACGATTCCAGCGCGGCCCGGCAGAACCAGCGGGTCAGCGTGTACGGTTTGCTCTACGAGGACAACGAACGGCTTCTGGAGACCATTCCGACCGTCGTCAAAACCGCGCCCGCCCGCCATCTCAACAAAAACGCCCGGATCGGGGACACCGCGATGGACCTGCGGGTGGTCGGCACCACCGACGCCTGGTTCGACCTTGTCGAACGCCGGGTGATCGCCGGGCGGGTGTTCGATCCGCGCGATGTCGCCGAGGCCCGGCCCGTTTGCGTGCTGACCGAACACGGAGCCCGGCGGCTGCTCGCCACCAAAAACACCATCGGAGAGACCGTCCGCATCCAGAACCATATCTTCGAAGTCATCGGGATCGTCGAAACCGAAAGCGCCACCGGAGGGGTCCGGACCCCCGACCGGCCCACGGACGCCTACATTCCGCTCTCCACCTGCCGCGAACGCTTCGGCGAGATGATCATCGAGATGAAAAGCGGCAGCCGCACCATGGAGATGGTCGAGCTCCACCAGATCGTCGCCGAGGTGGCGTCCGAGGATCGGGTCGAAGCGACCGCTGAAGCGATCCGGGCGATGCTCGCCCGATTCCACAAAACCGAGGACTACCAGTTGAGCGTGCCGCTGGCCCTGCTCCGGGAGGCCGAAGAAACCAAGCGCCGCTTCAACATCGTCCTCGGGGCCATCGCCGGAATTTCACTGTTGGTGGGCGGAATCGGCATCATGAACATCATGCTGGCCTCCGTGACGGAGCGGACCCGTGAAATCGGGGTCCGCCGCGCCATCGGAGCCCGGCGCAGCCAGATCGTCGGTCAATTCCTGGTCGAAACCACGGTGCTCTCCTTCGTCGGCGGGCTTCTCGGGATTGCCCTCGGTGTCGCCCTGCCGGGCCTCATCACCCGGTTCGCCGGCATGGCGACGGTGGTCACCCTCTGGAGCCTGCTCCTATCGGTCGGGATCAGTCTCGGAGTCGGTCTGATCTTCGGGATCTACCCCGCCCTCCGCGCCGCCCGCCTGGACCCGATCACCGCCCTCCGCCACGAATAGGGCCGGCGATCGGATTCTTCCTCCTGGCCAAAGAAGGAACCGACCGAAGCATTCGAGAAATCCTATTAATCGTTGGAAGAGTCCCCGTCTTATTGAATCCTGTATTTTGTCTTTTTGCGCTTGAAGAAAGGTTGAGCCAAGCCGACATGGGTGTGACCAGAAATGCGTGGAGTGATCAAAGGGGTTTTTCCGATTTTCCGGTTGATTCGCGGCCATCGCGGCAACCGTCTTCGCTCTTCGAGCTCCGCCGAGTCA
>JBKHCX010000109.1:0-10089 GCA_046541615.1 Puniceicoccaceae bacterium | reverse complement strand
GAACGCGTTGACCGCCTCGAAGGCATGATGGCCGAGGTCGCCCATGCGCAAATGCGCACGGAAATGTCCTTGCTGGCTCTCTCCAATGAGATGCGCGAGTTCAAAGGCGAAATGCGCGAGTTCAAGGATGAGATGCGCGAGTTCAAAGAGGAGATGCGCGAGTTCAAAGAGGAGATGCGCGAGTTCAAAGAGGAATCCCAGCGGGACCGCAAGCGCATGAACAAAGCCTGGGGCGATCTCGCCAATAAACTGGGGACCACGGTGGAGGATATCGTCGCCCCGAACCTCCCGCGGATCGCCCGCGAGGAATTCGACATGGGTGAGCGGACGGATCTGCTCGTGCGGGCGCACCGCGTCAGTCGGCGGGGTAGGGAACGCGAGCGGGAATACGATATCGTCTGCGCCGGGGCGGAGAAGGTGCTCGTGGTCGAGGTCAAATCCTCCCCTGCCAGGGATCAGATCCCGGACTTCCTCGCCTCGCTGGAAGATTTCGCGGATTTCTATCCGGAGTACGGGGACTGGGAACGGATCGGGATCTTCGCTTCCTGGTCGCTCTCCGCTCCCATTCGAAAAGCGGTCCGGAAAGCCGGACTCTACGGCCTCGCCATGGGCGACGAGACCATGGAAATCGTCATCCGGCCCTGACGATCGCACACGGAAGGAATGATCGGACACCGCGGGAGGGCAGTCCGATGCCGGTTCCGGCGCTACGCCTTGCGGCGGTTCAGCCAGTCGAGGAGATCGGAAAGGAAGGAGGTGTCGCCCTCGACATCGCGGAGCAGGCCTGCGGCCCGGCGGGTGAGCCCGTCCGCGCGGTCGCGCGCTTTTTCGAGGCCTTCGAGCGAAACGAAGGTGGTCTTGCCGTTCTCCTCGTCCAGCCCGCCCGGTTTTCCGGTCTGGTCGGCGGGCGCGGTCGAGTCGAGAATGTCGTCGATCACCTGGAAGGCCCCCCCCAGGGCGAAGCCGAAGTCGCGTACGACCCCCACCTGCCCCTCGGCGGCGCCCCCGATCCGGGCCCCCATCACGCAGGCGGCGGCGATCAGCGCGCCGGTCTTCTTTTCGTTGATGGCCGAGAGGGTCGCCGCGTCGATCCCCGCTCCCTCGTTCTCGAGATCCTCCATCTGTCCGCCGACGAGCCAACGGCTGCCGGAGGCCTCGGCCAGTTCGGCCGCGATACGGACGGCCAGATCCGGATCGCCCGGATAGGAACGGGCGATGATCCCGAAGGCGAGCGTCAGCAGGGCGTCTCCGGCCAGAACGGCCGCCGCCTCACCATACACCCGGTGGCAGGTCGGACGGCCCCGGCGCAGGTCGCTGTCGTCCATGGCGGGCAGGTCGTCGTGGATCAGGGTGTAGGTGTGCAGGCACTCGATCGCGGCGGCGGCCGGAAGCGGATCGGCCGGCCCGCCGAAACATTCGGCGGTCGCGCAGACCAGAACCGGGCGCAGCCGCTTGCCGCCGGCCTCCAGGCTGTGGCGCATCGCGGAGTGCAGGGTCTCCGGTTGTTCGCCCGCCTCCGGGACGAGCGCCCCAAGGGCGGTCTCGACCCGGGCGCGAAAATCGTTCAGGCGTTCTTCGAAGGATTCTCTGACCATGGGGGCGGATTGTTGAAACAAGTCTTGCATTTCTCAATGCCATTCACAGTTTTCCACGGTTTTCCAATGCCCACATACGAATACATCTGTTCCACCTGCGGCCACGAGATGGAGGTCTTCCAATCCATGAAAGACGCTCCGCTGGAGAAGTGTCCGTCCTGCGGGAAGAGAAAGCTCTCCCGGAAGATCGGCCTCGGCGCCGGGTTGATCTTCAAAGGCTCCGGTTTCTACGAGACCGATTACAAGCGTCCGGTCGGAAAATCCGAAGGCGGCACGGCGGACGACAAGCCGAAAAGCGAAGCGAAACCCGAGGCCAAACCCGGGGCCGCCTCCAAGAGCACGGGAGGCGACTCCGCCAAGAAGAAGCCGGAAGCGAAAGCCGGGGTCTGAACCGCCTCCGACCAAAGCGACACGGACCCGCAGGCTCCCCCAGGTCCATCAGGTCCATCGGCGATCGAAACGATCATTCCGGTCTTCAGAGCGGCTTGACCGTCAGCCGGGTCTTCATCGTCGAGGACGCCGCCTCGTCGGCGAAGAATCTTCCGGCGACCGGAGTCGTCTCGCCGGGGGTGATCCCGACGGCGCAGCCCACGAAGCCGTCGTCGGAGAGAATCCCATTCGTCGGATCCAGTCCGACCCATCCGGCGCCCGGAAGGTAGGCTTCGACCCAGGCGTGCATGGCTTCCGCCCCACGCAGGTCTCCGGTTTCGAGCAGGTAGCCGCTGACGAACCGCGCGGCGAAGCCCTCGTGGCGGAGGATTCGCAGCAGAAAGGAGGCGAAATCCCGGCACGATCCCACGCCGAGACGGCACAAGGCGGCGGGATCCAGGATCCCCGGTTCGTCGCGCGCCTCGTAGGCGAGCTTCGTGTTCACATTCCGGACGAGGTCCGTGAGAAACGGGACGGTCTCGGTTTCTCCGGGAAGAAAGTCCCGGGCCAGTTCGCCCAGGGCCGGATCCCGCGTCGATTGGTCCTCCAGAAAGGGGGCGAGAATCACCCGCTCGTGATCGCCGTAGCCAACCGGCCGCCGCAGGGCGCTTTCCTCGAGCAGGAAGTCGAAGGGGTTTGCGCGGGTCCGCTCGACCGTCATCCGGTTCCGGACGACGAACGATTCCGTCGGCCCGATCCACTCGAAGTGGTGGACGGGGTTTTCGTACGCGTCCCGCAGGAAACGCAGGCTGCCGCAGGGCGTCGCTTCGATCGACTGCCGGAACCGGCGGAACCGGGGGGTCAGGCGGATCGCCTGGAGGGACAGCGAGACCGGAACGGAATAGTCGTAGCGGGTTTCGTGGAAAACCTCGTAGATCCGGGCGTCCCCGGTCAACGGAAGTTCTTCCATGGTTCCTCCGGCACTTGTGCCCGGTGCAGTTCGAGCCGGGCGAAAAGAAAAAAGAAATCGGAAAGGCGGTTGCCGAAGGCGAGGGCGGCGGCGGGCACCGGCTCGATCCGGTGGAGCGCCGCCATCCGCCGTTCGGCCCGGCGGAAGACCGTGCGGATCACGTGGCACAGGGCGGCGGTCTCGCAACCGCCGGGCAGAAGAAAGGCCTTGGATGAGTTTTCGATGGCGGCTTCGATCTCGTCGATCCACTGCTCCAGTTCCCCGGTGCGCCCGGGGTCGAAGGGATAGTCCTCCTGGAAGGCCTCGGGTGCGGCCAGCACCGTCATGAAGGCCATGAGGTCCCGCTGCAGGGTCTGCATGCGCGACTGCCAGGGGTGGTCGCTCCCGAGGCGGACGCGGAGAAGGCCGACCAGCGCGCAGCCTTCGTCCACCGTGCCGTAGGCTTCCACCCGGGGATGGTCCTTGGGTACGCGCGAGCCGCCGATCAATTGGCAGGTGCCGGTGTCCCCGGTCCGCGTGTAAACCCCCGAACGTTTCATACCCGGGGAAGAGTCTTCGGCCACTTCCACCGGTCAGTCAAGCCCGGCCCGTCGGCAAGCGCCCCCGGCTTTCCTCCGGTCCGCCCGGAGCCGGGGAGCGCAACGGGAATATCCGTTCCGGTTTCCTGGCTTGAGTCCCGGGCGCGGGCGGCGGAAAATGGTCCGATGTTACGGGCGGAAAAAGACCGGTTGCGGACATGGCTTCTCTTCCGCTACGCGCGCTGGCTGATGCGGCGGCGGTTCTTCTCCGTCCGGCTCTACGCGGATTTCGCCGACTTCCAGGAGGCCGGCACCTTCCCCCTCATCCTCTACGGCAACCATTCGTATTGGTGGGACGGCTTGATGGAGACGCTGATTTTCGACCGGCTGGAGCTCGATTACTACATCATGATGGAGGAGAAGAACCTCCGGAAGTTCCGTTACTTTCAGAAAACCGGGGTCTTCGGCGTGGATCTCGACTCGCGGCCGGGCCGCAGCCAGGCCCTTCTTTACGCCGCCCGTCTCCTGCGCACGCGCAACCTGCGCCGGACGCTCCTGCTCTATCCGCACGGCCGGTTGGTCGAGGATTTCTCCGAGTGGCCCCCCTTCCAGGGAGGACTCGCGGGCCTCCTCCGCCTGGTCGAGGACGTCAAGGCGCGGCCGCTGGCGAAGAAAATCCACTCCGGCCGCTACCCCTTGCCCGAGGCGGCCCTCAAGATCGGCCCCCCCTCCGCGATGGCGGAGCTGGAACCGTCTCTTCTCGACTGCCGGAAGGATCTGCTCGCGCGTCTCCTCAACGACGACGGGGAAGACCGCCACTGGCTGATCCCCCCGCCACGCCGCTGGCGGGGGCGGACGGAGTAGGGCGGCCTGCCGCTCCTCCGCCATGGCCCTTTGGATGCCGTCCCCCCGGTGGCTGGATGACTTCCGGTGTTCGCCATAGCCCGAAGAGCGAGGGCGGAAGTCGTCCAGTCCGGAAACACCGGGCCGCACGACTGAAGTCATGCGACTACGCCAGAGAGCCGTTGACAAGAATACCTTCGAAAAGAAAGCACAATCCGGCCGCCCACCCGCTCACCCGCCAGGGGACAACCGGCGCAGACTTTCCGCCACATGGTCCCTGTCCGCGGGGTAGGTGACTCCGAACCAGGGGCTGTCGGTCTCGATCACCGGGCACCGGAGAAGCCCGCCGGAAATCCATTCATCCACCACGGCTGGCAGGTACCATTCCGCCTTCGGCTCGTGGACACGGTCTTCGAGGAACCGCACGAACGACTCTTCGAGCAGCGGGAAGACGGCCGGCGAGAAACCCCAGAAGTTCATGGAAACGCGCTCGCTTCCGTCCAACCGGACGGGCTCTCCGCTCCGGGTGTTCCTGCCCGTGATCACTCCGTCCGGATCCCGGCCGATCTCTTCGATCTCCTCGATGCCGCGCAGGAACCCCCTCCCGACCGAGCACACCCCCCGGTTCACGGTCCCGTGCTCGGAGAGGGTGCGGTCGAGCCGGTAGGCGACGAGAGCCACCGCCGGCTCGGAGGGATCCTGGTTCGCGAGCCATCCGGCGATCCCGCGGTAGGCCCCGGCTCCGTAGAAATCGTCCGCGTTGATCACGGCGAACGGCTCGGCGATCCCGCCCCGGGCGGACCGCACGGCGTGGGCCGTCCCCCAGGGCTTCGTACGCCCCGCGGGTGCCGCGAACGGAGGCGGCAGGTCGTCCAGTTCCTGGAACACGTAGTCCACCCGGAGACCGCCGGGCACCCGGGCGCCGACCGTCTGCCGGAAGGCTTGCTCGATGTCCCGGCGGATCACGAAAACGATTCTCCCGAAACCCGCCCCCGCCGCGTCGGCGACCGCGTAATCGAGCATCGTCTCTCCGTCCGGCCCCATCGGGTCGATCTGCTTGAGGCCGCCGTAGCGGCTGCCCATGCCCGCGGCCAGAATCAGAAGAGTCGGTTTCATTCCCCATCATTTGTCACGACCGACCGGCCCGGGCAAGTTCAAGCCACCGTCAGGCGAAGGTCTCGCGGATCGCTTCGTCGGTCAGCACCTCCGCCGTCGGGCCGAAGGCAAGCGGACGCGAGCGCAGAAGCAGGGTGCGGTCGAACAGGGTGCCGACGGAATTCAGGTCGTGGTGGGAGGCGAGGATCAAGGCGCCGGCGGCGGTGAGATCCCGGAAGATCCGCCCCAGCTTCTCCCCGGCCTCCCGGTCGAGACCCGCGAACGGCTCGTCGAGGAGAAGAATCCGCGCGCCCCCGGCGATCGCCCGGGCGAGAAAGGCGCGCTGCTGCTGCCCGCCGGAGAGCTCGCCGATCCGGCGGGAGGCGAGCGATGCGAGGCCCATCCGGGCGAGGGCCTGTGCCGCCCGCTCCCGGTGCGCCGCCCGGAGGCGCCCCCAGTTCCCGATCAGCGGATATAGCCCCATCTCGACCAGACCCCGGACGGTGATGGGGAAATCCCAGTCGATCTCCCCCCGCTGGGGGAGGTAGCCGACCAAGGCGCGCCGCTCCGACGACGCGAGCGGGCGCCCCCCCCACGAAATCGTGCCGTCCGCCTCGGGAAGAAGACCGGCGATCGCCTTCAGGAGGGTGGTCTTTCCGGCCCCGTTGCGTCCGACCACGGCCGTTGCCGAGCCGGCCGGCAGATCGAGGGAAACGTCCTCCAACGCACGGATTCTCCCGTAGTCCACGTGGAGATCCCTCACCACGAGATGCTTCCCGTCGTCCGCGGTCATTCGACCTCCCAGGGAACGACCCGGGTGAACGGATTCGCCCGGATCCACAGAATCTTCTCGACTCCCGGAAACCCGTGCCGGTCGATCTCGACCCGCAGGGCCGCGGGAAGTCCGTCGTCCGCCGTCTCACCCTCGATGACCAGCGGGCCGTCGCCGGACGCCGAGAACCGGGTTGACCACGAGCGAAGGGATTGCGCCGGAGTCCCGGTCTCCTCGGAACCCCAGCGGAGGGCCTCGATCCGGAACGGAACGGTGCCCTCCAAGCGGAGATCGATGGTCGAGGACGCCGGTTCCGCAAGGGGTTCGGAGACCGCATCCCCGGTCCCGGCCCCGGCCCGCGCCGCGCCGATATGCCGGAGCGTCCACGCGGCTCCGCCCAAAAGGAGGAGGGCCAGGAGAATCTGGATCGGAGGCCACGCGCGCATGAAGAACTAATGCAAAAAGATTGCGGAAGGGATCGCAATCCTTTCCGAACCCCGCCGCCCGGGCGGGGTGTCCGGCCTTCCGGCCGCTCCCGCCTCCGCCGGCGCGGCGGCAGGGGTCCACTCCGGCGCGGCGGGCTAAAGCCCGGACACCGAACCCCGTTGCCCGGGTATGGTGTCCGGCCTTCAGGCCGCTCCCGCGTCCGCCGGCGCGGCGGCAGGGGTCCACTCCGGCGCGGCGGGCTAAAGCCCGGACACCGAACCCCGTTGCCCGGGTATGGTGTCCAGCCTTCAGGCTGCTCCCGCGTCCGCCGGCGCGGCGGACCGAAGCCTACTTTTTCGCGGCGGCGAGTTCGGCGGCCTTCTTGATGACCTGCTCGGCGACGTTCTTCGGTGTCGAGGCGTAGTGGGAGAACTCCATGGAGAACTGCCCCCGCCCGGAGGTCATCGTGCGCAGGGCGCCGATGTAGCCGAACATTTCGCTCAGGGGCGCCTCCGCCCGGATCCGGACTCCGGTCGCGTTCGGCTCCTGCGAGAGGATCACGCCGCGGCGCCGGTTGAGGTCTCCGATCACGTCGCCCATCTTCTCCTCGCCGCAGAACACGTCGAGTTTCATGATCGGCTCGAGGATTTCCGGGGAGGCCTTCGGAACCGTCTGGCGGTAGGCCGCGCGGGCCGCCGTTTCGAAGGCGACCGCCGAGGAGTCCACCGCGTGGAAGGCGCCGTCCTGCAGGGTGACCTTGAAGTCGAGGCAGGGATATCCGGCCAGGACGCCGCGCTCGGTCGAGTTCCTGAACCCTTTTTCGACCGCGGGCCAGAACTCCCGCGGCACGTTGCCGCCGACGACCTGGGACTCGAACTCGAACCCGGAACCCGGCTCGAGGGGCGAGAGCGTGTAATCGATCTTCGCGAACTGACCCGCGCCACCGGACTGCTTCTTGTGCGTGTAGGAATCGGAAACCTCCGCGGTGATCGTCTCGCGGTAGGCCACCTGGGGCTCGCCGACCGTCACCTCCACGCCATGCGTGCGCTTGAGGATATCGACCTTGATGTCCAGGTGCAGCTCGCCCATTCCCTTCAGAATGGTCTCGCCGGAGTCCTCGTCGGTCTCGACGCGGAAAGAGGGGTCTTCGGCGACCATCTTGCCCAGGGCGACCGAGAGTTTCTCCGCATTGGCCTTGTCGTTGGCCTGGACGGCGATCGAAATGACCGGATCCGGGAAAATCATCGGCTCTAGGGTGGCCGGATCGTTCGGGTCGCACAGCGTGTGCCCGGTCTGCACCGTCTTCATCCCGAGCAGGGCGACGATGTCGCCGGCCTGGGCTCTGTCCACCTCGTTCCGGTCGTTCGCGTGCATTTCGATGATGCGCCCGATCCGCTCGGTCTTGCCGGTCGCGGTGTTGAGGACCGACTGGCCCTTCTCGATCGTGCCGGAGTAGATGCGGGTGAAGGTGAGGGCGCCGTACTTGTCGTCCATGATCTTGAAGGCCAGGGCACGGAGCGGCTCGCCGTCGGCCACGATGGCGAACTCGCCGGTCTCGTTGCCCTCGAGGTCGATCTCGGGCTGCGGGGGCACCTCGGTCGGGGAGGGGAGATAATCGACCACTGCGTTCAGCAGGGGCTGCACGCCCTTGTTTTTGAAAGAGGAACCGCAGTAGGTCGGGAAGAAGCTCAGGTTGATCGTGCCCTTGCGGACGCACTTCTTGATCGTGTCGATGTCCGGTTCCTCCCCGTTCAGGTAGGCCTCCATGACCTCGTCGTCCTGCTCGACCGCCGTCTCGATCAGCTTCTCGCGGTACTCCTCGACCTTGTCCACCATGTCGGCCGGGACGTCCCGGATCTCGTAGTTGAGGGGGTTGCCGGAGTCGTCCCAGACCCAGGCCTTGCGGGTCAGCAGATCGACGACACCCTTGAGGTCGTTCTCCGTGCCGATCGGCAGGACCATCACCAGCGGAGTGGCGCCGAGCACGTTCTTCACCTGTTCGACCACCCGGTAGAAGTCGGCGCCGATCCGGTCGAGCTTGTTCACGTAGATGATCCGGGCGACCCTGGAGTCGTTGGCGTAGCGCCAGTTCGTCTCGGACTGGGGCTCCACCCCTCCGGATCCGCAGAAAACCCCGATCCCCCCGTCGAGAACCTTCAGCGAGCGATAGACCTCGATCGTGAAATCCACGTGCCCGGGAGTGTCGATGATGTTGAACCGGTGGTCGTTCCAGAAACAGGTCGTCGCGGCCGACTGGATGGTGATGCCCCGCTCCTGCTCCTGCTCCATGAAGTCGGTCGTGGCCGCCCCGTCGTGGACCTCGCCCATCTTGTGGATCTTGCCCGTGAGCATGAGAATGCGCTCGGTCGTGGTCGTCTTGCCGGCGTCCACGTGGGCGAAGATGCCGATGTTGCGGTATTTGGATATGTCGCTCATTGTCTGAAAAAGTATCTGGTTGTTCGCTGCTCCTGGCTCTCGTCCGAGAGGGCCTATCGCTGAAAAAGCGGCTGAAGATACGGTCGGGAGGGGGGACTGCAAGGAAAGAAATCGGGGAAGATGGGAAAATTGGGCTGATCCCGTGGGCTTTCCCCGGGGGGTTGCGATTGGACACCCGTCGAGCGGGTTCAAGACGCCGGTACGGATTGGAGAGGAATCACGACAGTCATTTCTCGAGCATTTATTCCGTAGCAGGGTTGGCTTGTCGCCCTGGCCGTTTCGGAGAACCGTCTCCGGCGTCCCGAAACGTTCACTGCGGCGCGGGACGGTCCCGGTCATCCTCACTCGCACGACCGATCCCCGTCGGGCGCTAAAAGCAACCCAACCACGGGGGGGGAGTGTTCGTGCTCCTTCACGTTTTCCTGAAGCAGGTATCGACGCAGGACCCCATTGCGGTCATTTCAAGACAATGGAATTCTCTGGGTTGATCTTATTTTTCGGTGTCATGCTCCTGCTTGCGGCGATTCCGAGCGGGAGTGTTGGCTTCGTCGTGATCAGCTCGGCCAGCCGTGGTTTTTCCAGCGGAGTAGCCGCCTCGTTGGGCATCGTTGCGGGCGACCTGATCTTTGTTACCCTCGCACTGCTGGGCATGACGGCCCTGGCCGAAGCGATGGGGGAGTTTTCGCCGTTCTCCGCTACGCCGGTGGTGCCTACCTGATCTGGTTGGGCATCGGGCTGATCCGTTCGGCGGGCCACGCGGTCGCGTCGGTTCAGGCACCGACGCGGCCGAGCCTTGCGGCGAGCTTCGGCGCGGGGCTACTGCTGACCCTGGGCGACCTCAAAGCGATTCTCTTCTACGCGAGCCTGTTCCCGCTGTTTGTTGACCTGTCGGCGCTCACTCCGCTTTCTGGTTTGGTCATTCTGGTCCTCACTGCGGTCTCGGTGGGCAGTATCAAGATCCTCTACGCCCTTCTGAAGTGTGGGTGCCGATGGCTGGCATGGAAGACGGGCCCAGGGGGAATTACGCCACGCTCGATGATGTCGAATTGAAGGACATGCAATTGA
>JBKHCX010000108.1:0-10104 GCA_046541615.1 Puniceicoccaceae bacterium | reverse complement strand
GTGATGACCCGGATGCCGGAGAACTCCGCCACCTGCCGGATCAGCTTCCGCAGGTGCTCCTTCTCCCGCACCCCGAACCATTTCTCCCCGTTCACCGTCCGGCTCATCAGATGGTAAAAGGCCCTCGTTCCTTCTCCATATTTAAGCCGAGGCCGTCTTTTTGTTTTTACAATCCTCATAGATCCAATTTGGCAGATTCTTCCGGCTGCTTCAAGCCCAATATTTGACCGCTTCCAAAAATTTCCAAAAAACCTCATAAAAATGACAACATCTTTTCCGGGTTCCGTCAGAAGGACCGATTATACTGTTGTTCAAAAGCAACCGAGGCGTTTAGACTGTTTTCCTTTCTCTTCTTTTCCATTTCATCATCCAGTCCCATGAAGCAAAGCCTGATTCTTCTTTCGGCCCTCTGCGCCGCCCTCTTCGCACGGGCGGATATCGAAATCCTCTACCTCGCCCCCTCGGACACCTCGCCGGTGCTCGGTTCCATATCGACCGATTCGGAAGCCTACCGGAACGCGGTCCCCGTGGAGGGGAAGGACGCCTGGATGGAGGTTGTGCGCGAGGATTACTACAGCGGTTTCATCGCCCGGGACAGCCTGACCGACGACGGCGAGGTCGAGCCGGGTACGGCGCTGCTCATGACCCCCTCGCCGCGCGGAGAGGTGTTGACCGTGATCGAGGAAGGCGACGAAGTCACCGTCAATCTGGTCGATGACTGGACGGAGATCACCGTCCACAAGGAGATCCCCGGCTATTACCGTCCGACGGACGACGCCCCCCCTCCGTCCGGCACCCGCCCGCTCACCCGGCCCGGCTCTTCGCGGGTCACCTACGCCGAAGACCCTCTCCTGACCCGCGCCGGATCAACGCGCTACACCCTACCCGCCGTCGACAGCCCGACGGCGCGGGGCGACTCTCCGCTCGCCGCGCGTTCGCAGATCACCACTTCCGAACCTCTGACGGGCTACGAAGACGTGGACAGCCTCAATCCCGCCTTCGGGCGCGCCCGTCCCGGCGGCGGCACGCGCGGAGACACCCTCGGAGCGGGATCGACCCCCGTTCCCGAAGAGTCCGCGGAAGGGGAAGCGACCTTCCTGGACGGCTCGATGGAGGATCCGACCTCCATCGCCCGCCTGCCCGCCCCGACCCCCTCCCGACCCGATCCGGCCATCGAAGCGCCGACCCAGGCCGAGACCGTGGACGCCATGCAGGAATCCGAAACCGACGACCGTGAGGAAGAGGCCGGGGAAGACGAGTCCGGGGAGACCGACGAGGAGGCGCCGCCGGAGAATGAAAGCGAAGCAGCCGCGGACGCGGAAGCCGCCGAAGCCGAGCAGGACGAAGCCCTCGATGCGGCGGAGAGCGATGCGGACGGGGATGACTCGGACACGGAGGTCATTCCCCTTGTCCCCCCGGCAGCGACCGATGCGGAAGCGGCGCCCCCCGTCGAAGCACCGGTGGAAGAGGAAGCGATCGAGGAAAACGCCACGGTCATCGTCGAGTCCGAGGAGGATGTGGAAGTCGAGAACCAGGTCGCCGAGGCGGTGGTTCCGGGAATCTCCCAACCGATCGCGGAGGACGAGCCGCCCCTGGTCCCCCCGACGGACACGAACCGCGTGTACCTTGGGAAGCTGCAACGGGCGGGTTCCGGATTCTTCGGCTCCAAGCCCCCGGCCCCCTTCGAACTGGTGAACTACAAGGGAAATCGAATCGCCTATGTGGACATCGCCGACATTCCGATGGGGAGCCACGAGAGACTGGTGGGTCGAATCGTCCGGGTTTACGGCACCCTCCGTCCCACCGGCAAAGAAGGAGTTCTCCTGATCAAGGCGGCCAACGTCACCTTGCGCTGACAACGGGCCGATGAACCGGATCGAAGGAAACCGCATCGCGGGCGAGATCACTTCCGAAATCTCCAGGGAGGTGGCGGCTCTGCCGCCGGGCCCCCGCCCCAAGGTCGCCTTCGTGCGGGTCGGAGAGGATCCTGCGTCGGTCTCCTATGTTCGGAAAAAGGAGAAGACCGCGGCGGCCGTGGGGATGGAGAGCGAACTGCACGTCTTCCCGCGCGAGATCACACAGGCGGATCTTTTCGCGGAGATCGACCGGCTCAACGCGGATCCGTCCATCCACGGGATACTGGTCCAATCCCCCCTGCCACCCCACATACCGGACCAGGGGGCTTTCGACCGCGTCGATCCCGGCAAGGACGTCGATGGCTTCCACCGGGTGAACCTCGGAAAGCTCTGCCAGGACGATCCCACCGGGTTCGTGGCCTGCACCCCCAGCGGAGTGATCGAGCTGCTCGACCGCTCGGGAGTCTCGATTCCCGGCAAGCACGTCGTGGTGGTGGGCCGCAGCCTGATCGTCGGAAAACCTCTGGGGCTTCTGTTCCTCCGCCGGGGACGTCTCGGCGACGCGACCGTGACGGTCTGCCACTCGAAGACTCCGGACCTGGCCGACATCACCCGGCGGGCCGACATCCTGGTCGCCGCCGTCGGACGGGCGGGCATGATCCGCGGCCATATGATCAAGCCGGGGGCCGCCGTCATCGACGTGGGCGTCAATCGCGTGGAGGACCCCACGCGCAAATCCGGCTACGCCCTGAAAGGGGATGTTCTCTTCGAGGAGGCCGCGGAAGTGGCCGCCCACCTGACCCCCGTGCCGGGCGGGGTCGGACCCATGACCGTCGCGATGCTCATGAAAAACACCCTGAAAGCCTTCCGGATGGCGCGCGCGATCCGATGAGGGAGAACGACACCGAAGCCGTCGAACCGGAAATTGTGGACTGGGGACCGGCTGATCCGGAGCGCCCTCCCGAACCGGAGCCCGGCGGACTTCCCGCCCGGTTCGGCGCCCTCTGCCTGGACATGATCCTGATCACGGCGCTCTTCGTGCTCCTCCTTTCCCAGGTGATCCTGCCGAAATGGTATCCCGGCGCCATGGACGAAATGATCCGCCAGTTCGAACAGGTTGAGGAGGAAGGCGGAAGGCCGCAGCCGAGTGAAAACCTCGTGGAGGCCATCCGCACCTCGAATGTGATTTCGCTTTTCGCCGTCTATATCTACTTCACCTTCCTGCCGGTCTTTCTGGGGGGAGGCACTCTCGGAATGCGCATCTTCAACCTGCGCATCGAGCAGAACAGCGCGCCCGCGCCCGCGCCGATCCGGGCGCACTTGATCCGCGGCGCGATCAAGGCGGTCTGCCTCCAGGTTTTCTTCCCCTTCCTCGCCCTGCTCTTTCTGGTGGCCCTCGGCAATCCCCGGCGGATGGCCCTTCACGACATGCTGGCCCGCACGCGGGTGGTCCGGGGACCCGCCTTTTCCCGCCCATGAAACCAAAAAACAACATCCTGATCGTCGACGACGAACCCGTGAACGTCAAAGTCCTGGAACGGAAGCTGGAGAACAACGGCTACACCGTCCGCATGGCGACCAACGGATTCGAGTGCCTGGACGAAGTCGCGAAAGAGCCCCCCGACATCATCCTGCTCGACATCATGATGCCGGAGATGGACGGCGTCGAGACCTGCCGGCGGCTGAAGGAGAATCCGAAGACCGCGGAAATCCCGGTCGTTTTCGTAACCGCGAAGATGGACCGCACGGACAAGATTTCGGGCCTTGAAACCGGTGCCATCGACTACATCACCAAGCCGATCGACATGGAGGAGACCCTCGCCCGGGTGCGGACGCACCTCCGCCTCCAGACCATGCACGCCGAGAACCTGGAGTTGCAGCAACGCCTCGGGGAGGCCCGCCGGACGGCGGCGATCGGAAACATGACCCAGGGGATCGCCCACAACCTCAACAACCTCCTCGGCGTGGTCGTGGGTTACCTCGACCTGCTCAAGCTGCGCATGAATCAGCCCGACAAGATCGAGAAGAGCGTGGCGTCGATGGAAAAGGCCGTCAAACGGATGGTCGATCTGGTCCGCCAGCTCAGCGCGATGGTGGGCGACGACAAGGCCTCCCTGATCAATGCGGATCCCGCCCAGTGCGTCGAGAACGTGATCGCGCGGACCACCCGGCGGGGGGATCCGGAGGTGGAGACCCTCACCATCGAGAACAACCTGCCCGACCGGTTCGAGGCGCGGATCTCCCTCGAGACCATCGAGACCTGCCTCGGCCACCTGATCCGCAACGCGATCGAGAGCTACCCGGAAGGGACTCCCGCCGCGGAGAGGCTGGTCCACATCACCCTGGGCCTTCGCGAAGACGGGGAGGACCGGGAGATCGAGATCCGGGTGTGCGACGGGGGGGCGGGCATCCACCCCTCGGTCGCGGACAATCTTTTCGATCCGTTCATATCCACCAGGAATTCGGTCGGACGGGGGTTCGGCCTGACGATTGTGAAGCACTCGATTTCCAACATCGGCGGCAGCGTCTCCATCGGCGCGAATCCCTCCGGCCAGGGAACCTGCGCCGTGCTGAAGGTCCCGTTCGAATCCGAATGAGCCGTCCCGCCCCCCAGTTGCCCCCGACCCTTTTCGTCGGAGCGGGCCGCATGGCCTCGGCCATCGTGGGCGGGTTGCTTTCGGCCGGGCGGGCGAGCCCCGCCGACCTGTGCTGCACCTGCGGCGCGGATCCCACCGGCCCGGATCTGGCCGCCCGCACCGGAATCCGCTACGCCGCCGGGATCGGGGAGGCCCTCGCCGGAGCGGATCTCGTTCTCCTGGCCTGCAAGCCCCAGCAGCTGGCCGAGCTGCCGGTGGCCCTCGCCCGGGGAACCGGGGGGAAACTGGTCCTCTCCATTCTCGCCGGAACCACCCTGGAACGGCTCCGCAACGTCGCCCCGGCGGCCCGCAATCTCGTCCGGATCATGCCGAACACCCCCGCCCAGATCGGAAAGGGCGTCTCCGCCTATGCCAGCGCGGCACCGCTGGCCGACGGGGATCTGGCCTCCGTCGAAATCCTCCTCTCCGCTATGGGCGATTTCGTCGCGGTGCCGGAGAGCGACCTCGACGCGGTGACGGCCCTCAGCGGCAGCGGACCGGCCTACGTGTTCGAGTTCGTCCGCGTGCTCGCGGCGGCCGGCGAAGACCTCGGCCTCGCCCCCGAGGTCGCCGCCCGACTCGCCCGCCGAACGCTCATCGGAGCGGCCGCGCTCCTCGATGCCCGTCCCGAGGCCTCCCCCGCGGCTCTCGTGCGCGAGGTCACCTCCCCCGGGGGCACCACGGAGGCCGCGCTCGCGACCCTCGGGGGCCGCTTCCAGACCGTTGTCAGCGAGGCCCTCCACGCGGCCCGCGACCGCAGCCGCGAACTCGCCCGGGGCTGATTCCCATGGCCCCGCCCTCCGAAAGCGATCCCTGCGGAAGAAAATTCCTGGTCACCGGCGGCGCCGGATTCATCGGCAGCGCCCTGGTCTGGGAACTCAACCGGCGCGGCTTCGAGAACATCGTCGTCTCCGACTATCTCGGCACCGACGAAAAGTGGCGCAACCTCGTCCCCCTCCGCTTCAACGATTACCTGGAGGCCGATGCCCTGCTCGAGCGCATCCGCGCCGACGACGGATTTCTCGGCGACTTCCACACCGTCCTCCACCTCGGGGCAGACTCCAGCACGACCGAGACGGACGCCCGCCATCTGATCCGGAACAACTTCGAATACACCAGGATCCTCTGCCACGCCGCCCTCGCGCGGAGGAGCCGGTTCGTTTACGCCTCCTCGGCCGCCACCTACGGCGACGGATCGGCGGGCATGGACGACCGCTCCACCGACCTGGCCGCCCTGCGCCCCCTGAACATGTACGCCTATTCCAAACACCTGTTCGACCTCTACGCCCTGCGGAACGGCTTTCTCGGAGACATCGTCGGGTTGAAGTATTTCAACGTGTTCGGCCCGAACGAGAACCACAAAGGGGAAATGCGCAGCCTGGTCATGAAAGCCTTCGAACAGGTGGTGGCCGACGGGCGCATCCGGCTCTTCCGCAGCCACCGCCCCGACTACCGCGACGGCGAGCAGATGCGCGACTTCCTCTACGTGAAGGACGCCGTGCGCATGACCCTCCACCTCGCCGAATCGCCGGGGGCCGGCGGCCTGTTCAATCTGGGCTCGGGCGAGGCGAACACCTGGCTCCGCCTCGCCGGGGCCATCTTCGCGGCGATGGGCCGGGAGGAGCGGATCGAGTTCATCGACATGCCGCCCGCGCTCCGCGGAAAATACCAGTATCACACCCGGGCCGACATCACCAAACTCCGCGATACGGGCTACCGCGACGAACCCACCGGCCTCGAGGATGCGGTGGCCGAATACGTCCGCGAGCACCTTCTTCCGGGGCGCAGACTCGGGGAATGAACTCCGGTCGCCGACGATCATGCGATTTGTATCCTGGAACGTGAACGGCCTGCGGGCCTGCCTCAAAAAAGGCTTCGCCGAATCCCTCGCCGGTCGGGAGCCCGACTTTCTCTGCCTGCAGGAAACCAAGCTCGGCCGGGACGAACCGCCCGAGGTCGGCCTCCCCGGCCTGCCCCACCGGATCTTCCACTCCGCCGACAAGCCCGGCTACTCCGGCACCGCCCTTCTCTCCCGGAGCGCCCCTCTCGCCGTCGAGTTCGATTTCGGCGACCCGGAGTTCCAGGGCGAGGGCCGTGTCATAGCCGCCGAGTTCGAACGGTTTCACCTCGTCACGGCCTACGTGCCGAACAGCCAGAACGATCTGAGACGACTCGGCTACCGCTGCGGCCGCTGGGAGCCCCGCACCCGCGAATACCTGGCGGGCCTGGGCAGGAGCAAACCGGTTCTCTACTGCGGCGACCTCAACGTGGCCCACCGCGAGATCGACATCGCCCGCCCCGACGCCAACCGACGCAGCGCGGGCTTCACCGACGAGGAGCGGGCCGCGATGGACCGCCTTCTCGATGCCGGATTCATCGACACCTTCCGCCACCTCCATCCCGGCGAGAAGGACCGCTACTCCTGGTGGAGCTACCGCGGCGGCGCGCGCGCGCGCAACGTGGGGTGGCGTCTCGACTACTTTCTGCTCTCGGAACCGGCGCGGAAAGGCCTCCTCGACGCGGACATCCTCGATCACATCGAGGGAAGCGACCACTGCCCGGTCACGCTCGACTTCGAAGCCGGCTGAAAAAGGCGCGACCGGCGGACCCACCACCGGGTGCCGCATCCCCCGCGGCCGCGGAGACTCAACCGGCCAGCCCGGCGCGCGCGAGCAGGGCCTCGGGATCCGGATCGCGTCCCATGAAGCCGGCGAACAGCACCTCGGGAGGCTCGCTGTTGCCGCGGGCCAGAATCCTCCGGCGGAAATCACGACCCGTCTCCCCGTTGAGAACGCCCTCGGCCTGAAAGCGGCTGAAGGCGTCGGCGTCGAGCATTTCGGCGTACTTGTAGCTGTAGTAGCCGGCCGCGTAGCCGGTCGGCGAGCCGAAGAGGTGGGTGAACCGGGGAAGCATGCTCGGCGGCTTTGTGGCGAGCGGAATCCGGTAGTCGGCCAGAACGCCGTCGATGAACCCGAACATCTCTTCGGGCGAGGCGAAGGTCCGCCCGCGGTGCAACTCCAGGTCCATCTTCGCGAAGGAGAGCTGGCGCATCGTGTGCATCGCGCTCTGGAAATTCCGGGCCTTTCTCATGCGGTTGAACAGAGACTCGGGCAACGGCTCGCCGGTTTCGTGGTGGAGGGCGAACAGGTCGAGACTTTCGCGTTCCCAGCACCAGTTCTCCATGATCTGGGAAGGCAGCTCGACGAAATCCCACGCCACATTGGTTCCCGAGAGCCCCCGGACCGGGACCGTGCTGCAAAGATGGTGCAGAAGGTGGCCGAACTCGTGGAAGATCGTCTCCACCTCCCGGTGTGTGAGCAGGGAGGGCCTCTTGCCCGACGGGGGCGTCAGATTCCCGCAGATCACGCCGTAGTGGGGCTCCGGCGAGACCGGAGAGAAGGGCGAGCCCGTGAAAAGAGGGTTCATCCAGGCACCGTCCCGCTTGCCCTTGCGCGGATACCAGTCCGCGTAGAAGGCCCCGAGCAGATTCCCGCTCCCGTCGAACAACTTGTAGAACTCGACATCGGGATGCCAGAGCCCGCCCGAACCCCCCGGGTCCGCCGGCACGATCCGCACGTCGAAGACCCTTTCCGCCAGAACGAACAGCCCCCGCTGGACGGATTCGATCGGAAACCATTGGCGCAGCTCCTCCTCGTCGAGATCGAAGCGCCTTCTGCGCAAACGCTCGCTCCAGTAGGCAACCTCCCAGGGCTCCAGGCGGCGGACCGCCTCCCCCGCCTCGGCGGCGCGGAACTCCTCCAGCTCGCGCACCTCCTCCCGGAAACGCCGGCTGATCCGGTCGTGGAGCCGGCCAACGAAACCGAGAGCCTCCGCCGCGCTCCCGACCATGCGCCGCCGCGTCGCGTAGCCGGCGAAATCCGGAAAGCCGAGAAGGGCCGCCTTCTCGGCCCGCAACGCGAGAATGCGCAGGACCAGGGGCGCGTTCTCGTGCTCGCCGTCGGCCCCGATCCGACCGGCGGCCTCCCACACCTCCCGGCGGAACGCATCCGAGCGCGCGTATTGCAGGACCGGCAGGTAGGACGGCGCCTCCAGGGTGAACTTCCACGCCGCCCCCTCCGCGGGAGAATCCGCATCGGCGAGGGCCCGCTCGCGGGCGGCATCCACGGCCGAGGCCGGAAGCCCCTCGAGAAGCGCCGGGTCGGTCACGGTCTTCGACCAGGCCTCGGTTGAATCGAGCACGTTCTCGGTGAATTTCTGGGTGAGGGAAGCCAGCTCCGCCCCGATCCCCAGCAGGCGCTTCTTTCCCGCCGCATCGAGATCCGCGCCCGCGTCCTCGAAATCGCGCCGGGTCTCCGCGACATGCCGCCGGTAAACCGGCTCACCGGGCGGGGGCCCCTCGTCCGCCACTTTCCGGACGCGCGCCCACAACGAATCGCGCAGGCAGATCCCGTTGAAAAAATCGCTCACCTCGGGAAGCACCTCGTTGAAAGCCTCCCTCAGCTCGGGACCGGTCCGGACGCTGTTCAAATGCGAAGCCAGACTCCAGGCGTCGGACAGCGCGGACAAGGCCTCATCCATCGCCTTGATCGTGTTCGCATAGGAGGCATCCGCGGCGGGAAGCTCTCCGATCCGGTCGAGCCGCCCGCCCGCCTCCCGGATCGCCAGGCGGATGTCGCCGGGCAGATCCGCGGCGGAAAGCCGGTCCCAATGAACCGGCCGGATCGGGGAAAGAAAGGGATGATCGCCATTGTTCTCATTCATTGAAAGAGCTGTAGCCGGAACAGAGACCCGATGACGAGGTCAAACTGGGATCGGAGAGGAACCACAAAAGCTCTCCTTGAATCGGCAGCCATCGGCCCCTCCCCGCGAAAACGGTCAGCCCGTCCCAATCGGCGTATTCCCCAGGCCCGGGCCGGATCCGGTGCTTCGGGCGCGCCTCCCCCCGGCAGGGACTCCAACCGCCGGAGACTCCAACGGCCGCGACCCCAGCCGCCGGGACCCCCGCGAACCCCGAAACACCTCTTCCGGTTCATCGTCCGAGGCATGGATGGTAGAACTCCACGACTCCTTTTCCTCATATCAATCGGTTAATTTTCACTGCCAATAAACAATCCATCAATCCAATTACAAAGAGCAAGATATAGTTTTTGACCTGTTCGAAAATATCGGAAAGTCAAACATAAATTGGCCCGGTCCGATAGGTTAAGGCCCGGAAGTCAATCAATAAATTGCCTGGTCGGGATATCGCGGGTTGGATTGTGGTCTGTCGGCGAAGCGGAACGTTCTGTCCTTCAGGTGGTTACGGGTTGGATGGCGGAAGCGGGCCCATGTAGCCCCCGACTTCAGTCGTGGGGCAGGCTTCGGCCCCGATGGGCGGCACGGTTGCGGCACCGCCCGGAGGCGCCGGAGGCGCTTCTTCCACCAATTGGTTCGGTGGACCCGCAATCCATGCGAAACCCGAAGCCCGCGCGATCGCGTCGGGTCTCTCCGCATCCGGGTCGCGCGACTTCGGTCATGCGGCCACGTGGTTGGATGACTTCAGTCGTCCAACCCTGAAACCCCTTGGGGAGAAGATATTCCCAACGGCGGCGCTTGCATTCTGACCGATCCGCCGCGGGTTCGCCGGTCCTTCATCGGCGATGGCCCCCTCT
>JBKHCX010000107.1:0-10125 GCA_046541615.1 Puniceicoccaceae bacterium | reverse complement strand
TGGCCGACGATCCGAAGGACTACCGGTTCTGCGGCTACGCGGAGGCGGTGGCCGGACACGGGGCGGCCGCGGACGGCCTGGCGGTGCTTGCCTGCGGGGGGCTGGCGGGCTACCGGCAGAGCCTGTTCGGCATCGGCGCGGCTCCGAAGGAAGGGAAGGCGGCCATCGATCCGGCGGCGGCCGCCCGGGTGATCGACGGGGAGGGCGGCCGGCTTTCGATGCCCGAAGTCCTCCGCAGCCGATGTCGTTACCTGAGCGACAGTCTGGTCATCGGTTCGCGGAACTTCATTTCCGAAGCGCTCAAGCCCCTGGAATCGCGTAGAAAACGACCGATCCGGCCCCAGCCGATGGAAGGTGGGGATTGGGAAGGGCTGAACGTTTTTCCAAAGATGCGTCCGTGACGGGGCGCCCGGTTCACGACCGGCGTGCCGGAAGTCCTGGAAGGGATTTCGCTGATTCTTGGATTCCCTCCTCCTTTAGGTGAAATTTATCGGGACGGAGGCAATAAGGTGCCATTCGTGTTCGGGTTGGGGAAGAGCCGATGAAAAGTCAGTTTTTCGCAAGAGAAGAGACCTCCCAAGGCCGTTCGATCCGGAAATGAGTCGATTTTTCCTTCAAACTGCGGAACTCGGGCTACGGTCTCCCCTCTCCTACGCACCAAGGGGGAGCGATGGTTCGAAGCCGAGGCGGTTCCCGCTTCGCGCCGCGGATTCCGGATCGACGAAAGCGGCGAAGGCAATCATCGCCGCGTTGTCACCGCAAATCGCCGGTCCGGCGGCCAGGCCGGGCAGGCCCGCCTCGTGCGCGAGCGCCTCGAAGCGGCGGCGCAGAAGACCGTTGTTGGCCACTCCGCCGGAGAGACCGAGGCTGCGCACACCGGTTTCGGCGCGGAGCACCTGCCGGAATTTCCGCACCAAGGCGTCCACAGCCGCTTCCTGGTAGGAGGCGCACAGATCGTCGAGGTTGGCGGACAACTCCTCCGAGTCCATCTTCTCAATCCGGTAGCGCAGGCTGGTTTTCAGTCCGCTGAAACTGAACGCCCGGTCCCGGGGATCGGCGAAGGCCCGGGGGAACGGAAAGACTCCGGGATCTCCCGCCCGTGACCGCCGCTCGATCTCCGGCCCGCCCGGATACGGCAGACCGAGGAGTTTCGCGCCCTTGTCGAGCGCCTCGCCGGCCGCATCGTCGCGGGTCTCGGCGAGCACCTCCATCGCACGGTCCGCGCCGATTCGAAAGAGGATGGTGTTGCCCCCGCTCACGATCAATCCGAGATGGGGGAGCAAGCTCCGCAGTTGGCTCGGGAAGCCTTCGGGATCTTCGGCGTGCGAGCGCAGAAAAGGCGACCACGCGTGCCCCGACAGGTGGTTGATTCCCATCACCGGGCAGCCCCGGAGCAGGGCCACGCCTTTGGCGGCGGAAATCCCGATCGCCAGACAGCCCGCCAGGCCGGGGCCACGGGTGACGGCGACCCGGTCCACGCGGGAGAGATCGTGCGCCGCGGAAAGTTCCCGGAACAGGACCGGGAAACGTTCGAGATGCTCGCGGGCGGCCAGATCCGGAACCACGCCGCCGTACCGGCCGTGCAGCTCGAGCTGGCTGTGGATGAGCGAGGCCACCGTCCCCCGACCGGGATCGAAGAGCGCGAGGGCGGACTCGTCGCAGGAGCTTTCGATTCCGAGGATCATTCCTCGACCGGGATCCCCCTCTCCTCCCCTGTCCGCAGCAGAGCGAGAGCGAAGTCCAAAGCCTCGTCGGCCACGGGCGCGAAGCCGAAGCGCTCCTCGAACTCGCGGTCGTCGAGCCCGAAATCGTGATTCGATTGGATCGAGAGCCGGAGGATGTCCGTCTCGTCCAGCTCGACCCGGTGGTCCGGCTCGAGTCCCACCCCTTCGATGGCCCGCCCGTCCGGCAGGACGTAGCGCGCCGTCGTCAGGGACATTCCGTCGCCCGCCCCGAGTTCAAAAACGGACTGGACGGAACCCTTCCCGTGGGAATCCTCTCCCACGACGACCGCGCGGTCCAGTGCCTGGAGCACTCCGGCGAAGACTTCGGAGGCCGAGGCGCTGAAACGGTTCTGGAGGACGACCACGGGCGTGTCCGACGGAACGATGGCCGGGCGGACGGATTCGTACGACTCCAGGACGCCTTCCCGACGGCCTTCGACCGTCAGGATGCGCACGTCCGGCGGCACGAACAAGTCCACCATTTCCCGGGCGGCCAGGAGCAGCCCGCCCGGATTGTTGCGCAGATCGATGATCAGGCCTTCGATGCCCTCTCCGAGAAGGCCGTTGAGCGCTTCCTCGAGTTCCGCGGCGGTCCGCCCGCCGAAGACTCCGATCGAAAGGTAGCCAATCCGCCCGGGAAGGATCTCCACGTCGCGAACGCTTTCGAAGGTGAGGGAGCGGCGGGTGATCGGGTAACGGAGGATTTCGTCCTCTCCCTCGCGCTCCACCCCGACCTCGACGGAAGTCCCGGGCTCGCCCCGCAACCGGGAAACGGTCTCCGCGACTCCGGCCCCGGCGAAATCCTCGCCGTCGATCTCCACGATCCGGTCCCCGGGCCGGATTCCCGCCTCGAGCGCGCCTCCCGACGGATTCAACCCCATCACGTAAACACCGCGGTCGATCTCGCGGACCTCCGCCCCGATCCCGGCATACGACTGCCGGGTCGGAATACTGTAATCCTCGAACTCCGGTTGCGGGAGATAGGCCGAATAGGAATCAAGGCCGCCGATCAACCCTCGCAGGGCGTTGTCGCCGAGCGCATTGAAACTCGACCGGTTCTCACTGACGTAGGAATCCTCCGCGAGGAGCATGACATGGCCGACCTTTCCGATGTTGCGCCAGAACGAAATCGAAAACAGCCCGTCGAGATGGGGCGCCCGGATGTACAGAAAGATCCCCTGCGCCACGATGAAGGCGGAAAGGAGGACGAGAATGATGTGGCGGGTGCGCACGGTTCCGGAAATTTGGAGGAGAAACCTGCCCGATTCAACCGCCCAGAATGTCGAAGAGCCGATTGACCCCCTCCTCGATCAATTCCTCCTCCGGGCGCTTCCTCTTCCTGGGATCTTCGGGTGTTGCGCCGGGATCGTCACCCCTGGCCTCGTCCTCCCTCCGCAGATCCCTGGACTTCAGCGTGGCGACCCGTTCCACCGCCGCGATGACACGGGACCACAGCTCGCCCGTGTCGGGATTGGCGAAGGTTCCGGACAGGCGGACGGGATCTTTCCAGAGGCGGTAGCCGACCTCATCCGTCTCCGTTCCGACCAGGTCGAGAATCTGCAGTTGGCGGAGCAACGGAGGCTTCGCACCCAGATCGAGGGTCAGATGCATCGGAGTGGTGGGAATTCCGGCCAGGTCGCTCGGCTCGACCCCGCCCCGTCCCTCCATCGAAAAATACGGCCCCCGGAGGCGGATCGAGGGGAGTTCGGTCGCCTTCTCGGGGGTGCGGTTCAACTCGAACACCATTTCGTCGAACGGAATCTTCTTGAACAGGCCGGCCACCTCCCCGAGCGCGGCCACACCCGGGCGGTTCAGCGTGTCGGCGAGAAGAATGCCGGCGACCGAGCCGACCTCGACCATCCGGGTGACCCTCGCCTCCGGCCTGAGGGAGCGGATCAAGCCGTCCCGGCCGGTGAGAACCAGCTTTCCGACCATCCGGTCCGGGAGTCCGGCCAGATCGGGGGAGACCCCGTCGAAGGAAAAGGCCAGATCGAACCTCCCTTCGAGCGGAGGAGTTCGTCCCGGATCCATTTCCCGGAGCAACCTTCCGACCGCCACCGAGTCCAGCTTGCCCACGAGAGTCCCGTCCACGCGCGATCCATCCCACTCCGCACGGGCCTCCCCGCTCGTGGCGGCACCGTCCATCCAGTCGCCGGAGAAGCGGAGCGAAACCCTGCTCCGGTTCACGCTCAGTTCGCCCTCCACCTCCCGGAATGCTGGGACGGGTCCCGGCAGGATCTCGCCGAACGCCATACGGACGGAAACCGGTGTCGCCAGGTCGGCGAGCGGCCAGGGCTCCGGGTCGGCGGCAGGCCCGGGGGCCGCCTCCGGTTCTTCCCCCGCGGGCGGCGTCCATATCCGGACGAATCCCTCCAACGCCTCCCGGTCCACACGGTCCCCCGAAAGATCCATCTCGAAACCGTTCCCCCGGCTTCCACGCCCTTCGAGGCGGACATCGGATCGCTTGTCCTTCGCATCGGTCAGAACCACCGCAGCCTGCAAGTCCAGGGGGGTCAGCGATTGCAAAAGCCCGTCCATCCGCAGGTCATAGCTCTCGAAGGCATCCGCCGGAGCCGCTCCGTCGAGGCCGAGGTCCATCGACACGCCGTCCGGAGTCAGTTTCGCCAAGGTCTTCATCCGGCCGGTCGAAAGATTCGGCAGAAAGCGGCGCAGAGGCGTTCGCATCCACGCGGCGAAATCGGTTTCCGCCCGCAAAAGCACCTCGCCCCCGGAGGAGTCCACCGTCCCGGTCACCAGAGGATCGCCAGCGGAGTCCCCGGCACCGGCGGAAAACGCGAGAGCTTCGGCCGGTGAACGCGGCGAGTAGCGGATGCTGGCAAAGAGTTCCGGGAAAGCGGCGCCAGTCCAACCCCCGGGAATCTCCGCATCGAGCGCGAGACGGTCCAACCCTCCCCCGGAGCCCAGGGAGGTGGTCCCGGCGACCGTCGGGCCGGGCTCCGGATCCCCCCCGCCGCTTTCGCCCGATTCAATCGCGACCGCAAAGGTTCCCTCGCTCCCGGCCACGAGATCCGAAGCCTCGACGGAGACCGTCCACCACTCCCCGCCCAGGGGGCAGGCGAACTCAAGCGCGAGCCGCTCCAGGTCCAGCGGTAGGACCGGCGGCGTCCGCAGAAACGAAAACACATCCGGCCCGGGAAGCCCGCCCGACCGCGGGGCCGCGGCACCATCGTCCGCGCCGCCGCCCTCCCCCGCGGAATCGGGCCGTTTCCATCCTGCGAGAGAAGCCGGATCCAGACGGATCGATCCCCCGGGCACCGAGAGGCGGGGGCGGCCCTCGTCCTCCGGCAGGCGGAGAGCGAACCCGAGACCCTCGACCGTTGATTCGGCTCCCCCGGAGCGCCACTCCAAGTCCACCTCGCCCTCGGACCGGATGCCGCCCGAAGCGTCGGAAGAGTCGATCCGACCGTCGGCGAGACGGATTTCGAGGTCGGCGGCCGGCGCGTCCCCCAGCCGGAATCCGTCGGCTGCAATCCCGCCCGCCAGCGAGAGCGAACCGGTCCAGGATCCGGACCCATCCGCCCGCACTCGCCCGGATACGTCCGGCATCCCGGCGCCGCCGAACGGTCGGAGGGCCGCCAACCCGCCCTCGGCGGACAGGGTGAACCCGACCTCCTCCCGATTCGCCGGGTCCGCGCCGCCCGAGAAGACCACCCCGAGAACAGCGCCCTTCGAAGACACCTCAACCGGCAGTTCCAGCTCGGCGCGCGCGGCGGAGTAGCGGATCTTCGGCGCCAAACCCACCAAGGCCTCCGGAGCGCCCTCTCCAGCGCGACGCACTCCGACCCTCCAGTCGTCCGGCGATTCAAAAACCACCCCGTCTCCGTCGCCGGCGACGGTCCAGGAACCGGTCAACGCGGAGAAACGCCACCCCTCCGCCATCGAGTTCAGAAACCCGCCGGGCAAAGCGATGTCCAGCACGGCGATCGCCCCCGGGGGCAATTGGTCGATGGCCCCGAGAGCAAGAGGCCGGTCTCCGGCCAGCCGGAGCCCGACCCATTCGTCGCTCTCCCCCGTCGGGCGGAGCGAGAAATCCATCTCTTCAAGCATCAACCCCTCCTCCCCGTCGGTCGCCAGCAGCAACCGCCCGGCCAGGGAAACCGCCCGGTCGAAACCCGGGACCGCGCCCGGATCCGACTCGCCGGAAAGATGCAGGTCGGCCGAGCGGAGCGTTCCGCCGGCCTCGATCCGGGTCGAGCCGGTCAGGGCGAAGGAAACCCCCGGCAGGGGCTCCTCGACAAACGGCCCGAGAAAATCCAGATTCTGAGCGGAGGCGGAAACTCCGGCCTCGAGCGCGCGGGCGTCATGGTCCCAACCCCCGCGGACGACGATCTCACCCCCGGCGAAAAGCTCTTCCGAAAACACGCGGCAATGGTACGATTCGCCTGCGTCCGTTTCAACGAGGGCGCCTTCGAAGGTGAGCTTCCCCTCGACCGAAGGAACCCGCGAAAGCAGATCGCCGCCGAAAGCGACCGACTCGAGCCCCCCCTCCGGACCCATCGCCACCGTCGCCTCGACGCGCAACCCCGGCACGGTCTCGTCCACTTCCTCGCGTGGGTCGAGGGAAAACATGAACGTTCCCTCGCCGCCCGGTCCGATCCCCCGCCCCTCCAGGCGGAAATCCACCTCGCCCCGGCCGGGGACCAAAGCCACGCCGGCGAGGGTCATTTCATCCACCCGGAAACCGGAGACCCCGGAGAGCACGCCCCGGAAATCCTCCGGCAGGCGGAAGCCTTCGTCGGCGGATTTGTCCTCTTCCTCCTCTTCATCAGGCGGCTCCGCCGGCAAACGGATGTAGAGATCCTCCGCGACCAGACTCCGCACCTCCAGCCGCCTGCCGACCAGCGCCCGCCAGGAAAGCGACAGCTCCAGCCGCGGAACCCTCAGCAGGAGCCCCGACCCCGAGAACTCCAGCCCTTCCACCCGGACTCCGTCGAAACCGACGCGCAACTCTTCGACGGCGACCTCGCGGTCCGCTCCCGAAACAACGGCCACGAAAATCGCCTTTTGAACGGCGGGAATGAAAAGAACTCCGATCACGAGGGCCGGAAGGAGGAGCAGCCCCCCCACCCACCGGAGCAGGCGGCGGCCGCTCATTCCGCGCCGCCCTCCTGATTCGTGATCTTTTGGAGAATCTCCGTCATGTCATCGACCTTTTCGAATACCTCGCGGGCGACGAAAATCGGCTTCTTCTGCTGCAGGGCGAGCACCAGCGAATCACTCGGGCGGGCGTCGATCTCGACCAGTTTGGTGTCCACCTCGTTTTCCATCCGCAGAATCAGCCGGGCGTAGTAGGTGCCCTCGTCCACGTCGTTGATCACCATGCGCTGGAGCTGGATTCCGAATCCCTGGAAAATACTTCCGATCAGATCATGGGTCATGGGGCGCTCCTTCTTCACGTCGTTGATGGTCATCGAGATCGTGTTCCCGATGCCCGGATCGACATAGATCACGAACACCTTTTCCTCGTTGCCGAGGAAAACCGCGCATCCGCTCGTCGTCGGCATCACTCCTTTCACCTGAATTGGCAGAACGTCATCCTTCATACCCAAAAACCTATCAAAAAATCCGCCCCGGCACAACACCGCCGCCCGAAATCCGACCACGGCGGATGCGGCCCGGGTGGGCGGGGGCAGTTGAAACGCGTCCTTCCGATTCCCGCACGAGCGCTGGGCAGTCCCTTCCGCGGAATCATCATGACCGCCCGGCACGCGGATGCGGTTTCCACCTGGATCCGCGGCCGAAACCCAGGACACCGGACCTTGACAATTTCGGGAATATTCCCATAACTGGTTTCCGTGGAGATTCAATTGCGACAGCTCGATCCCGTTTCCATCACCGTTCTCGTCGAGAACACGGCCCGGGGAGCGGGAATCCTGGGGGAGCACGGACTCAGCTGGTTCATGGAGTCGGAAGGGGGCAGCCTCTTGTTCGATCTCGGTCAGGGCTTGAGTTTCCGTGCCAACGCCGCACGCCTCGGCGTTTCCTGGAGCGAAGCCGACGCGGTCGTCTTCAGCCACGGGCATTACGACCATGTGCAGGGATGGAGCACCGTTGCCGGCAAACTGGACAATGCCCGCATCGTCCTCCACCCCAGGGCTCTCGAACCCAAATTCCAAAAACGCCCAAACGGGTCGATGGTCGGTGCCGGCGATCCTGCTTTTGCCGACTCCCTGGACAACGAAAACGCGCGCATCGAATACAGCGTCGATCCGGTCGAGGTGCTGCCCGGAATCTGGACTACCGGTGAGGTCCCCCGGACCAACGACTTCGAGGACACGGGGGGTGATTTCCATTGTGGACCCGACGGACGGGACGCCGATCCGCTCGAAGATGATCTCTCCCTCTTCTTCGACACGCCGTCGGGGATCGTTGTCGTTCTCGGCTGCGCCCACGCCGGAATCATCAATATCCTGCAACACATCGGAGATCTCACCAAGGGCAGGCGGATCCACGCCATACTAGGCGGAATGCATCTCCTGCGCGCCTCCGGGGAAAGGCTCTCGCGCACGGTGGACGCCCTCGCGAAGATCCTTCCGGACCGGATGGGGCCGAACCACTGCACGGGGGACGCCGCCGTCGCGCGGTTGAGACACGCGTTTCCGGGCCGGGTCTTCGAATGCCACGCCGGACAGTGCTTCCGGTTCCCTTTCGCCAGCAACGGGACCTTCATCTGAGAACAGCCATGCCCCGTCCGCCCAAAAAACGCCGTATCGAAGGCCTGCCCGCCGCCTCGCTGTATATTCCCGCGGGTTGGACCCACACCCGGGAGAAACCATCCGATCTGGCGGTCGACGACTTCGAGGTCATGCGCCTCGTCGACGGGCACGGCCTTCAGATCGGCGAGGCGGCCGTTTGCATGGAGGTTTCCAGAAGCACCGCCGGCCGGATGCTCAAGAGAGCGCGCCGCATCCTGGCCCTCGCGATCGAGCGGCAGGCCCCGCTTTACATCGATGCGTCTCCGGATTTCCGGCTGAGCACCCCTGTGTTCGACGCCGGCGATCAAAGCGACGAACCTTTCGGCGGCGGGGTGGCCGTGGCCCTGTCGGAAAACAAACAGCAGGCCATGGTCGCCGACATTTTCGGAAGAGCACCTTTTCTAGCCATCGCCCCACCCGGCGCGGAAGTCGAGATCGTGAAAAATCCCGGCGCCAGCCGGAGCCGGGACGCCGCGAAGGTCGCCGCGAACCTGCTCGCACGGAAGAGAATCCGCCGCGCGGTCGCCGGAAGATTCGGTCACCAGGCGCTCGCCATCCTTTCGGAGACCGGAATCGAACCAATGATCGCCATCGGACTCCGCCTCGACGAAGCCCTCTCCCTCTACCGCGACCAACGGACGGATCCCCCGCCCGTCGCCCGGCCATCCGCAACAATAACCGAACCCCACAAACCCTGAGAAAAACCACCATGAATGGAGCCAGCATTTCCCGACTTCACCAAATGCGCCGCGAGGGCCACCACCGGTGTCTCGTCTGCGCGCATCCCGAACTCAAACTCAATTTCGCCCTCGAAGGTCCGCACCGACTACGCAGTTCGGTCGACTTCACCGACGACATGGTCGGCTTCAACGGAATGATCCACGACGGAATTCTCGCTCTCCTCCTCGATGAAGCGGTTACCTGCGCGCTCCTGGCCGAAGGGCACTATGCGGCCACCGCTGACCTGAGCCTGCGTTATCTGCACCCCGTCAAACCGGCTCCGACCGCACACATCTTCGTCAGCACCCTCAAGCGCGCCCGCGAACTCTTCGAAACCAAGGCCGAACTCCACCAGGAGAACCGTCTCTGCACCCGGGCCACCGCACGAATGATGATACAGCCGCTGCGGATTGGCCACGAGGCACCCACGACCGCTCCGGCCGATCCTGTCGGCGCAGGTGCCGGAGGTTACGGGCCGAATCTTCCCGATCTCTCGGACGCCTACCGGCGGTAAGCACGAGAATCCCCAGGAATGCCAGGCCCCGATCGACCGGCGACTAGCCGCGCATCCCCGGGAAAACGCTCAGCCCGTCCCAACCGGCGCCCTCCACCGGCTTCGGGCGGATCGGGCGTTTACGGTGGGCCTCCAACGGCCTCGACGCCTCCCGCACGAACTCCGCGCAGCCGATGATATACCCTTGGGTCAGGTAGCGGCACCTGCAGCGGAGCATCTCCGCCATCGGAAGCCTGCCCTGCTCCTGTTCGATCACCCGGGCGGCCGCCGCGGGATCGACCGATCCCTTGCCCTCCTTCGGGGCGGCGGCGATGCCGAAGAGGCTCTGCCGGTAGCCCGCCAGCCCCCCGCACGCCAGCACCGACAGCCCGTCGGCGGCCGCGCCGTGCCCGGCCGCCGCCTCCGCGTAGCCGCAGAAGCGGTAGTCCTTCGGATCGTCCGCCAGCCCCGC
>JBKHCX010000106.1:0-10132 GCA_046541615.1 Puniceicoccaceae bacterium | reverse complement strand
TTTCGCGCACGGTCTCGCCCCCGATCTGCTGACCTCGATCTACCTCGCCACCCCCGCCCCGGTGCTTCTCGCCCCCGCCATGAACGGGAAAATGCTCGCCCATCCGGCGACCCAGGCGAATATCTCCATCTTGCGCGATCGCGGGCACTCCTTCGTCGAGCCCACCGAGGGCCTTCTGGCCTGCGGCTACGAAGGCCGGGGCAAGCTGGCTCCGGTCGCGGAAATCGTCGCGGCCGCCGAATCGATCCTTTCCGAATCCCGTGGCTGAAAACCTCAGACTGGTCCTTGGCGACGACGAATTCCTCGTCGATCGTCGCGCGTCGGAAATCTTCGCACCCTGGAAATCCGAGGCCGCGGACGAATACTCGGTCGAGATCATCGACGGGCGGGCGCAGACCGTGGACGAAGCCGCCGCCACCATCACCCGTTTCTCGGAGGCCGTGCGCACCGATTCGCTCTTCGGCGGGGGGGCGCGGACCGTCTGGCTGCGGAACCTGGCGTTTCTGGGCGACGGACGCCTCGGCCAGAGCGCCGGGGCCAAAGAGGAGGTCGCCCGCCTCCAGGAAATCCTCGAAAGCGCGGAAACCGGCGATTCCCGCGTCCTCGTGTCCGGCGCGCCGGTGGACCGGCGGCGCGCTTTTTACAAATGGGCCTCGGGCCGGAAGGGTTTCGAGGGCATCGACGCCAGGAAAGCGGGGGTGGGCGCCTTCCAGCAGGTGATCGAAGAGGAATGCCGGTCCGCCGGGGTGAAGATTCCGCGCATGGCCCTCGAAATTCTCCGGGCCAAACTCAACGGCGAGATCCGGATGGGCGTCGAGGAGATCCGCAAACTGATCACGGCCCTACCCGACGGCGTCACCGAAATCCCCGAGCGGATGGTGGCCGAAGAAGTCCCCGAGTTCGGCGAGGCTGAATTCTTCGAAGCGGCGGACAAATTCTTCCGGGGAAGTCTTCCCGAGGCGCTCGAGGCGATCCGGCGGCATTTCTTTTCCCAAAAGGAAGGCCGGCCGCTGCTCACCAATCTCCTGAACCGGAACCGGCTCATGATCCAGATCAAGGTTCTCGCGGACGCCCGCCTGGTCAAGATCTCGCGGAGCGTCGATACGGAGAGTCTCCGTTCGGCCGCCGAATGGGCGTACCCGTGGTACGGCACCGACGACCGGAAGAACCCGGTCAACGTGTTCTCCCAGAACCCCTTCTATCTCCGGAACCTGGCCGACTCGTCGCGACGCCTCTCCCTCCGGCGGCTCTTCGACTTCCAGACCGCCTTCGTCGATGCGTTCCGGGAAATGGTCAACCGCCCGAACGACCACGAAGCCGTCTTCCGCGAGCTGGCCGTCCGCTGCCTGACGCCGCCGGGTTGAAGCAGCGGGGGGTTGCGCATGCGGAGGCGGCGGGACAGGAATGTATCCTTCCCGGAATCCCGCGGGACAGGAGTGTCCCGCCCCCGCAGACGATCCCGCAGGACGGGAGTGTCCCGCCTCCGCAGATGATCCCGCGGGACAGGAGTGTCCCGCCTCCGCAGACGATCCCGCGGGACAGGAGTGTCCCGCCCCCGTGCGCCAAGCCGCGGGACAGGAGGAGTCCCGCCCCCGCAATTGAGGGCTTCCCCCCGGAAGGTGGACGCTCCTGTCCACCATTTTTCCCTCTTTCGCTCGACCTCCGGCGGCTTTTGCGGCCAAGCTGGTCCTCCATGATACCGAACATACTTGCCGAACGCTACGCTTCGCCCGCGATGCGGGAGATCTGGTCGCCCGCCGGAAAGGTGCGGTTCGAACGCGAGCTTTGGATCGCGGTTCTGAAAGCGCAGGCCGATCTGGGGCTGGAGGTTTCCGAAGGCGCCATCACCGCCTACGAGGGGGTCGTCGATCGGATTGATCTGGAGTCGATCCGGCGAAGGGAGGAGGCCACCCGCCACGACGTGAAGGCCCGCATCGACGAGTTCTGCGCGCTCGCCGGATTCGAAGAGATCCACCGGGGCATGACCAGCCGCGATCTCACCGAGACGGTGGAGCAGCTGCAGGTGGTCCGCTCCCTCCGGCTGGTCCAGCGGAAGTTGTGCGCGGCGGTCGCCCTCCTGGCGGCCCGCGCCACGGAGTTCGCCGATCTCGTCCTGACCGGCCGGACCCACAACGTTCCCGCGCAGCCGACCACCTTCGGGAAACGGATCGCCATGTTCGGCGAGGAATTGCTGCAGGCCGGACGGTCCCTGCAATCCCTCGCCGCCGTCTATCCGGTCCGCGGATTGAAGGGGGCCGTCGGCACCCAGCTCGACCTCCTCACCCTTTTCGAGGGAGACGCCGCCAAAGTCGCGGACCTCGAGGAGCGGATTCTGCGTCATCTCGGCCTGGAGCACTCGCTCCATTCGGTCGGGCAGGTGTATCCCCGGAGCCTCGACCACGCGGTGATCGCGGCCCTGGTCGGGGTCGCCGCCGGTCCGGCGAACCTGGCCCGGTCCCTCCGGCTGATGGCCGGCCACGAAACCGCCTCCGAAGGTTTCGCCCCCGGACAGACGGGTTCCTCGGCGATGCCCCACAAAATGAACTCCCGCTCCTGCGAGAGGGTCAACGGATTCATGACGCTGCTCCGGGGGTACGGGACCATGGCCGCGGCCCTCGCCGGAGACCAGTGGCACGAGGGCGACGTGTCCTGCTCGGTGGTGCGCAGAGTCGCCCTGCCCGACTCGTTCTTCGCGACCGACGGGCTGTTCGAGACCTTTCTCACGGTTCTGGAGCAGATGGAGGTTTACCCGGCCCTCATCGACCGCGAGAACGCGGCCTACTTCCCTTTCCTCAGCTCGACCACCCTTCTGATGGCGGCGGTCCGCGCCGGAGCCGGGCGGGAAAAGGCCCACGAGGCGATCAAGCGGCACGCGGTCGCGACGGTGAGGGATCTGCGCGGCGGAGCGCTGGCCGGAAACGACTTCGCCCAGCGTCTGGCGGCCGATCCCGGCTTCCCCCTCGACGAAGAATCGGTCAAAGCCGTCATCGCCGGAGCGGCCGAACTGACCGGCCGGGCCAGGCAGCAGGTCGAGGCCTTCGCGGCCGAGGCGGAATCGTTCGCCGGCGAGTTCGATCCGGCCTGGAAGAACTACCGCCCGGGGACGATTCTCTAGCCCCCGAACCGCGCGCGCAGGCCGGCGATCCGTTCGGCGGCCGCCTTCCGCTGTTCCGCGATCTTCGCGGGGATGTCCCCGGCCGAATCGACCGGAATGAACTCCATGGCCGCCGAATTGATGCAATAGCGCAGGCCGGTCGGCGGGGGTCCGTCCTCGAAGACGTGACCCAGGTGCCCCCCGCAGGCGGCGCAATAGCTCTCGACCCGCCTCATGCCGTAGGAAGTATCGATCTCCTCGCCCACGACATCACCGGATACCGGCCGGGTAAAGCTCGGCCAACCGGTCCCGGAATCAAACTTGTCCCCGCTGGAGAAAAGAGGGGTTCCGGTTGCGGCACAGACGTAGATTCCCGGGCGCTTCTCGTCCCACAATTCGTTGCGGAAGGGCCTCTCCGTTCCGTGGTCCCGTAGGATCCGGAACCGCTCCGCCGGGAGGACCTCCTTCCACTGCGACTCGGAGAGTGCGATTTCTCCCGCCCGCCCCGCGGGCTCGTTTCCACTCGGCATGCCGCAGGCACCCGTCTCACAGGATTCTTCATCATCTTTCATAGTCTCGCGCACCGCCGCAGAACCCAGCGCGACCAGAACCGCCGCCGAAACGGCTCCCAGCAGGATCATTTTCCGGCGGAAACTCATGCCATCAGTTTCGCCATAAACCAGCGCCCGTCAACCGGCCGGAGGTTGGTTTTCGAATACTTCCGGCGGGAGCGGCAAAGAAGATTCGTTCATTGCAAGGATTCAGGCTCGTTATCGCATCAACCGCTTTCCTGAAACCGGCTTCCGGTCTCAAATGGCAACCAAGAAACCCACCCTCTTGGCCGAACGGCACCGGCGGCCCGGTCGAACGCTCCTCCGGGCGGGAGGCATCGAGGCCCGTCTCCAGACGGCGGAGGAGTCTGAGTCTTTGTCATCGAAACGGCGGAGGAAAGCACTACGCTCTTTCGCGTGAAATCCGAGATACGCCTCCAGAAGTTCCTCTCCCAATCCGGTGTCTGCTCCCGGCGCAAAGCAGAAGAACTGATCCGGGAAGGGCGGGTCGAAATCGACGGCCGCACGGCCCGCATCGGCGAGTCCATCACCTGCGGAAGTACGGTCGTCCGCGTGGACGGGAGGCGGATCCTCGCCAGCCAGCAGGAACACGCCACGCTGGTTCTGAACAAACCCCGCCATTACGTCTGCACCCACTCCGATCCGCACCAGGAAGAAACCGTTTTCGATCTCCTGCCGAAGCAGATGCGCGACCCCCGGCTGGTCTGCGCCGGCCGGCTCGACAAGGATACCGAAGGCCTGCTCGTCCTGACGACGGACGGCGACCTCGCCCAGCGGATCACCCATCCGTCGAACCGGGTCGTCAAGCGCTACCAGGTCCGGGTCCACCGGGATCTGCAGGGGGAAGACATCCCCAAGCTCCTCCGGGGCCGCACGGTCGAGGGCCAGTGGCTGCAATTCGAGAGAGTGATACCCTCGAAGCAGGATCGCACGGAATTCGAGATCCACCTCGACCACGGCCGGAAACGGGAGATCCGCCGGCTCCTCGAAGCCTTCGGCTACCTGGTCAAGCGCCTGAAGCGCACGCAAATCGGCGGGTACAAGATGCGGGGGCTCGCCCGCGGGCAGGCCAAAGTCCTCCGCCCCGCCGAGATCCGCGCTCTCCTGTCCTCCCCGCCGGAACCCGGCAAAGCGCAAGCGCACGACTGAAGCCGCGCACGAGCATCCTCGAAAAGGTTGGATGCCGAAAAGACCGGCGAGCTTCACCTGGTATTCGATCCGGCCGGGGCCGGTATCGCGGATCTCCTGGGTCGGGTGCCACGTCTTTTCCTGGACGGGACGGGCGGCGTTTGTCGCTGTGGTCCTTGTATTCGTCAGAATCGCCCCCCGCGCGCGCGGCGCGGATGAAAACGGCGGACCGCCCGCACCGCCGCGGAGCAGACCATACCCTGCTCCGGCACGACCGGGGACACGCGTCGCGCCCGCCGCACTTCGAGGGAACGCGGGGAGGCGATGAAGAGAAGAAAGCGGGGAGGCGCGTGCGGTGGCGGCCGGATTCATCGTCCGGGATCTCGTTTTGGGTTTTACATCCTGCCATTCCTCCCCGTAGGGTCACCCTGCTCCGCCTCTTCCTCCGATCCTCATGACCCGTTTTCTCCACACCGCTGACTGGCAGATCGGGAAACCGTTCGGGTCCGTCGAAGACCCCGCGAAGAGGGAGGCCCTCCGTCGGCAGCGGATCGACACGGTTCGGTCGCTGGGGCCGTTGATCCAAAGGGAACAACTCGACTTCGTGGTTGTCTGCGGCGATCTCTTCGATTCCGCCACTCCCGACAAAGCCGCGGTCTCCGCCCTCTGCTCGGCTGTCGGAGAACTGGCCGTTCCCGTCTACGCCATACCGGGCAACCACGACCACGGGGGCCCCGGCTGCATTTGGAGGCAGGAATTCTTCCTGCGCGAGCAAGAGCAACTGGCCCCCAATTTCCACATGCTTCTCGAATCCGAGCCGGTGCTTCTCGAGAAGGCCGTACTCCTGCCCTGCCCTCTCTTCCGCCGGCACGAGAGCACCGACCCCACCGCCTGGCTGCGTTCGGAGCCGGAGGGACTCCCCGGCGGGTTGCCCCGGATCGTCCTCGCCCACGGCAGCACCCAGGGGTTCTCCTCCTCCGGAGAGGCCGATCAGGAGAGCGCCGTCAACCGCCTCGATCTCGACCAGCTTCCCGCCGCCTCCTACGACTACATTGCCCTCGGCGACTGGCACGGAATGAAGCAGGTCGCCGCATCCGGCTGGTTCTGCGGGACGCCCGAACAGGACCGCTTTGCCAAGGGGGACGACAACCTGCCGGGCCATGTGCTGGTCGTTGAAATACCGGCGCGCGGGAGCCCCCCGGCGGTAACCCCGGTCGCGGTCGGCCGGATCGGCTGGCACGGGATCGAACCCATCGGAATCACCGGTGACGACGATCTGGAGACCGTCAAGACCCAGGTGGCCGCCCTCATCGGCAACCGCACCGGCCAGGACCTGCTCAAGCTCGATCTCCGCGGGACCCTGAGCTTCGAGGGTGCGGCGCACCTTGGGGAATGGGTCGAGAGCCTCCAGGCCCGCCTCCTCCGCCTGAAGATCGACCGGGAGATCAAGATTGAACCCACCCCGGACGAACTTGCGGCCCTGACCGGACGGCAGGATCCGCTCATCGCCCAGGTCGCCCGCGAACTCCGGGATTCCCTCGATTCCGACCCCCTCGCCCGTGACGCCCTCCGCGAGTTGCACCTGGAAGTCGTAAAGGAAGAGGGAGGAGGTTGGGGAGGGATGAACGTTGATGAATAAAGAAAGAACAACGATGAACCCAGCTTCTGGATCAAGCTTCCCGCTGAATCCGACCTCGTTCCGCCCCGAACGCCTGGCCGGCCTCCTCGACAAACCAACCAGCCAATTGCAATCTTCGCCACAATCTCCAAGAACCTGAAGATCCGTCCGGAAAAACAGGAAACCCCGCCGCTTCCCTCATCCTTCCTTCGCCTCCCTCATCCCTCCTTCTTCCTCCTTCAAAAGTGCGCCTCCTCTCCGCCCAAGTCCAGAACTACCGGGTTCATCGCGACTGCTCCGTGGCTTTCGACGGTGATCTTGTCTTGATCCACGGCCCCAACGAGTCGGGGAAAAGCACCCTCGCCGAAGCCGTCCACTGCGCCCTTTTCCTGAAAGCGAAAGGCTCGACGTCGCTGCACGCGGGGATGCAATCCGAGCACGGGGGGGATCCGGTGGTCCGGATTGAATTTGAAGCGGGCGGCCGCCGCCACACCCTCGTCAAACGCTTCGGCGCCAGGGGGCTGACCACCCTGCGATCCGAGGGGCAGGCGACACTCAACGGCGCCGATGCCGAAACCGCCCTAACCAGCCTGCTCGGAGTGGACGGCACCCTCTCCGGCCGGGGGATCGAGGACAAAATGAAACAGCGGTGGGCGCACCTCTGGGTCTGGCAGGGCGAGAGCAACCGTTCCCCCATTGATTCGCTCGGGGAAACCAACGACAAACTTCGCGAAAGACTACAGACCGGCGGCGGCCGCACGATCACCAGCAGCCCCTTGGACGCCCGGGTCATCCAGAACCTTCAGAATCTGGTCGATGCCACCTTGACCTCGACGGGCCGCACCAAGGCCGGGTCGGAACTGGCCAGGGCGGAGGAAGCCCTCGGGGCGGCGAAAGAGGCCCTCTCCCGGAAGCGGGAAACCTTGGACCTGCTCCGGCAAGCCGCCGAGAGCTACGAACAGGCGTCCTCCGACCAGGCGCGTTACGCCGCGAGCCTCGCCGACTCGGAGCAACGCCTGAAAGCGATTGAGAAACAACTGATCACCGTCCGCGAACACCGGGAGAAGCTCAGGGAGAAGACCCGCGAACGCGAGGATCTGAGCAGGGAACTGGAGCGCCTGAAGAAGAACGACGCCGACATCCGGCGGCTCAACGCCGAATTGGAAGCGGCCCGAAAGGAGGCGGCCCCCGGCGAGGCGGAAGTAAAGCGACTCTCTGAAGAATGCGAGGAGGACAAGAGCGCCCGCGATGCGTCGATCCAGGCCCGTGAAGCGGCCGGCAGGGAAGTCAGCCGCAGCCGGAATCTCCACGACGCCCTCCTCGCCCAGGTCAACGTCCTGCGGACCGGCACGAGGATCGCCAGCCTGGAGAAACAGATGATCCGGGTGCGGCGGCTCAAGGAGGAACAGCAGGCCCTGCGCAAGCGACTCGCCCCCCTCGACCCTTTTACCTCGAAGGCCCTCGGGGTCCTCCGCAAGAAATCCGTCGCCGCGGCCGAGGCGCGGGCGCGGGTCGATGCCTTCGCTCTGCAACTGGAAGTCCTCGAGTCGGATCAGGAGATCACGGTCGGGGGGGATGTCCTCGCCACAGGAGAAAAGAAGACCCTCGCCCACGCGGCCGAGCTTCGCGTAGGGAAGAAGACCCGTCTCCGCATCAGCCCCGGCGGAGCAGACGACCTGCAGGCCGCCCGTGACGACTCCCGCAAAGCGGACGAGGATCTCGCCGCCGCACTCCGTGCCTTGAACGCCGCCTCCCTCGAGGAGGCCGAGACCAAACTCCGGGAGCGCGCCGCCCTGGAGGGAAAGCTGGAGACCGTCCAGGAACGACTCCGCGAGCAAGAGGCCGACGGGATCGAGGCCCAGCTCGACGAGGCCAGACTCGCCCTCGCCCGCCATGAATCCGGGCGCGATCACCTTGCGGAGAAGGCCGGACTCCCGACAATGCCCGATTCGCTCCAGGCCGCCGAGGCCGATCAGACCAAAGCCGCCGAATCCCTCCGCGCCGCCGAGCAAAGGGAACAGGAGGCCCTCGCCACCGAGAAGGCCAGCCGCGGCAAATTCGAGAAGACCGAGAAACGCCTGCAGGCGGCCCGCGACAGGCACCAACGCGCCCAGGAGCACGCCCGCGACCTCAACAGCAAGCTGGAATTCGCCATCGGGTCCTCCGGCGATTCCGACTCCCGCACGAAGGCGATACTCCAGCTCGAAGGCCGGTACGACCAGGCGCTCGCCGCCGAGAAGGCGGAGACCGACGCCCTTGGAAAACTGGGAGCCGATCAACTCGAACTCGACCAGCAGCGACTGGCCAAATCCGTCGAAAGCGACCGCAGGAATCGGGCCAACGCCGGGGAACGCCTCACCATCGCCCGCACCGAGTTGAAAAGCAACGGCAGCACCGACCCCGAACGCGAGTACAAGGAACTCGAGGCCGGAATCGAACAATTGCAGCGCCGCCACGATGCCCTCCGCCACCAGGCCGATGTCCGCGTCTGCCTCCTCAACCGCCTCAAGGCCGCCCGCAAAGCCACCACCGAGGCCCTCGCCCGCCCCCTCGAGGACAAAGTGCGCCCCTACCTCCAATTCCTCTTCGGCGGCAGCCATCCCAAACTCCACTGGGCCGAGGACGGCTCCCGCCTCGAAAGCTTCGAACTCGACCGCACCGGGCGCAGGGGCGGGGTCCACGATTTCAACTCCCTCAGCCACGGCACCCGCGAGCAAGTCGGCCTCGCCCTCCGCCTCGCCATGGCCGAGCTGCTCGCCGCCGACCACGACAACTGCCTCCCCGTCGTGCTCGACGACGCCTTCACCCACGCCGACCGCGACCGCCTCGAAAACCTCAAATCCCTCCTCTTCCAGGCCACCCGCAACGGCCTCCAGATCCTCCTCCTCTCCTGCCACCCCGAAAACTACGGCGGCCTCGGTGCCGCCGAGGTCGCCCTGGCCGCCCCGCCACCCGTCCCGACGAGCCCCGCTCCCGCCGCAACCACCTCCGGAAACGAGGCCGCCCACGCTCCGTCATTCCCGGCCCCCACCGTCCCCACCCCGGAACACCAGCCCGGGACCGCCGCCGGGACGACCGCCGAACCCGCCGCCGAACCCGCCGCCGGGACGACCGCAGGCCCCTCCGCCGCAAGCCCCGCGGCCGAACCCGGTTCCCCGGAAGCCCGCCTCCTCGAGGCCCTCGACACCCTTGGCGGCCAGGCCGGCAACCGGAAACTTCGCGACACCCTGGGCTGGGACGAACTCTATTACATCCAAGTGCGCAAGGGCCTCATCGAAAAGGGTCTCCTCGTGACCGGTCGCGGCCGGGGCGGCAGCGTCCGGGCCGTCCCACCGCAACCCGCCGCCCCCATCGCCACAGATCCTTCGGGTTAGCCACCCCGTCCGAACTCGGGCAGGGGCTCATCCACAGCTTTTTGAGCGAGGTCGGCAGTGACCGGGCGGGCGAAGCTTACGACCTCGAAATCGCGGATCCGGGGCAGCGCTTGCAGATTGTCCGTGGACCGGTCGAGCAGCCCCGGCCTTTCCATGCCGGCCTGATGTTTTTTACCTCCGATCCGCGCAAGTGGTTCCCGCAGACGCAAACCGATGTCGTGCACATTCCGGAGGGTCCCGGCGGGAACACGCTGATCGAAAAGACCTTTTCCGGCCCGGTTAGCACCATTGATCTGGATGCGCTACGGGCCGGCCGTGCTGTCGCCCGCCGCTACCGCAACCGCCG
>JBKHCX010000105.1:0-10154 GCA_046541615.1 Puniceicoccaceae bacterium | reverse complement strand
GGGAGCAGACATTCCCAACGGCTTCGGGCGACGCGGCGACCGTGTGGACCACGCGCCCCCTTCCACCGCTCCGGCGCGGGGGGAGGCTGGCGCTGAAGCAACCCGCCCGCAGGGGGGGAATGGCCGCCGGCCCGTCGGTTCGCCGATCCTGCGTCGGCGTGGCCGTCGCTCGCCGGGGTCGGATTCGGGATTGCCAGCGGGCGTTCGGGCTGTTTTAATGATCCGTTTAACCAATTCCCGACTCAGAATCAGCCAAATTTTCCCTCTCAATGTCCGACTCCAACACCTCCGAACCGAAAAAAGAAACTTACGACGCGTCGCAAATCCAGAAACTCGAAGGGCTGGAAGGTGTCCGGAAGCGGCCCGACATGTATATCGGGGACACCAACGAAAGGGGTCTCCACCACTGCGTCTTCGAGATCCTCGACAACTCGATCGACGAGGCGCTGGCCGGATACTGCAAGCGGATCTCCGTCGTCGTCCACCTGGACGGCTCCTGCTCGATCGAGGACGACGGCCGGGGCATCCCGGTCGATATGCACGAGAAGCACAAGATGCCGGCGCTCGAGCTGGTTCTGACGAACCTGCACGCCGGGGGCAAATTCGGCAAGGGCGCCTACCAGGTCTCCGGCGGTCTGCACGGGGTCGGGGCGAAGTGCGTCAACGCGGTCTCCGAGTGGTTCAAGGCGGAGGTGCGGCGCGAGGGCAAGGTCCACGCCATGGCCTTCGAGCGGGGGAAGACCACCGAAAAACTCCAGGTAGTCGGCGATACCAGGACCACCGGCACGAAGATCACCTTCAAGCCCGATCCGGAGATCTTCTCCGTCCTCGAATTCAAGTACGACGTGCTCGCGAAGCGCATCCGCGAGCTGGCCTTCCTGAATCCGGGGATCGAGGTCGTTCTCCGCGACGAGGCCGCGAAGAAGGAGGAGACCTTCCGTTTCGAGAACGGGATCGCCGAGTACGTGGCCTTCCTCAACCGCAGCAAGACGCTGATCCACCCCGATCCCATCGTCTTCCACGGGACGGCCCCCGCCGAGAGCGGCGATGCCGAGGTGGTGGTCGATGTGGCCCTCCAGTACAACGACGGCTTCAACGACCAGATCTACGCCTACGCCAACTCCATCCACAACATCGAGGGCGGGACGCACCTATCCGGATTCCGCACGGCGCTCACCCGCGTCATCAACAACTACGCCAAGGCCAACAACCTGGTGAAGGACAAGGATCCCTCGATCACCGGCGACGACGTCCGCGAGGGCCTCACCGCCGTCATCTCGGTCAAGGTGCCCGAGCCCCGCTTCGAGGGGCAGACGAAGACCAAGCTCTCCAACAGCGAGGTGGACGGGATCGTCCAGAAAATCGTGGGCGAGGAGCTGAAGTACTTTTTCGAAACCACCCCCTCGGTGGCCAGGAAGATCATCGACAAGGGGCTCAACGCCGCCCGCGCCCGCGAGGCCGCGCGCAAGGCCCGCGACACCGTCCGCAAGAGCGCCCTGGTTTCCGGCGGCCTTCCGGGCAAGCTGGCCGACTGCTCCGAAAAGGATCCGGCCGTCTGCGAACTCTACATCGTCGAGGGCGACTCCGCCGGCGGCTCCGCCAAGCAGGGCCGCGACCGCCGCTACCAGGCGATCCTCCCCCTGCGCGGCAAGCTGATCAACGTCGAGAAGGCCCGGCTCGACAAGGTGCTCAACAACAACGAAATCCGCACCCTGATCACCGCCGCCGGCACGGGCATCGGCGACCACGAGGGCGATGGCGCCTTCTCCGCCGCGAAGAGCCGCTACCACAAGATCATCATCATGACCGACGCCGACGTGGACGGCTCCCACATCCGCACCCTCCTGCTCACGTTCATCTTCCGCCAGATGCGGGGCCTCATCGAAGCCGGCTACGTGTACATCGCCCAGCCGCCCCTCTACAAGATCAAGCGGCGCGGCAGGGAGCGCTACATCGACAACGACCAGGAGATGAGCCGCATCCTCCTCGAACTCGGCAGCGAGGGCGTGACCCTGATCCGCCTGCGCGACGACCACCAGTTCGAATCCGCCCAGATCGACCGCATCGTGGAGAAACTCGCCCGCCTCGAGGCGCTCGGCGCCGGGGTCTCCCGCTACGGCTGCGATTTCAACACCTTCCTCGACCAGCACGACGCCGAGACCCGCGAACTCCCCCGCTTCCTCGCCCGGGTGCGGACGGGCAACGAGGAGGTCTTCCGCTACCTGAAGAACGAGACCGAGCGCTCGCGGTTCTACGTGGAGATGGGGATCACCGAGGACATCTACGAGCACACCCTCACCCGCGAAATCGAGAAGGACGGCGTGAAGGTCGTCCAGCGGGTGTCCGTCCACGAAATCTTCGAGGCCACCGAGATGACGAAGATCCTCCGCGAACTCGCCAGGGTCGGGCTCGACGTGAACCGGTTCACCCCCTCCGGGGAGCCCCGCTACCACCTGATCGAGAACCACGGCGACGAGGCGAAGGAGAACCGGATCGAGCTGCGCTCGGTTTTCGAGATCATCGAGAACATCCGCAGCCTCGGCCGGAAGGGCCTGAGCATCCAGCGCTACAAGGGGCTGGGCGAGATGAACCCCAAGCAGCTCTACGAGACGACCATGGATCCCGAGCGACGCAAGCTGCTCAAGGTCGATATCGAGGACGCCGCCGCCGCCGACCAGATGTTCTCCATGCTCATGGGCGAGGACGTCGCCTCGCGGCGCGCCTTCATCGAGGACAACGCGCTGAACGTCTCCTACCTCGATGTCTAGGAAGCCCGGAACGGACCCGCGAGCCATGCACCCCTTTCCCCACCGGAAATCCGCAGGGCCTCCGACCCGCCGGCCCCGTGGGTGGGTTGCTTCAGCGCCCACCTCCCCGAGCCGCGGAAACCTTCCCACGGCCGCCGAACGAAACGACCGGACCGCTCCGATGAACCCGGCGCATTTGTGCTCGCACGCCACCCCGAAAGCTCCCGGCGGGAGCTTTCCCCGGGCAAGGCTGAAGCCATGCCCCACGTTCTGAATCCGTAACCTTTCCTCCCAATGTACACCGAAAACGAAAAACTCGTTCCGACCAACATCACCGACATCATGTCCACGGCCTACATCGACTACTCGATGTCGGTCATCGTCTCGCGCGCCCTGCCCGACGCCCGGGATGGTCTCAAGCCCGTCCAGCGCCGCATCCTGTACGCCATGCTGCGGGAGGGCCTGCTCCACAACCGCAGCTTCGACAAGTGCGCGGGCGTGGTCGGCGAAGTCCTCAAGAACTACCACCCCCACGGCGACACCTCCGTTTACGACACCCTCGTCCGCCTCGCCCAGAAATGGGTCATGCGCTACCCGCTGATCGAGCCGCAGGGCAACTTCGGCTCGCTCGACGGCGACCCCCCGGCCGCCTACCGCTACACCGAGTGCCGCCTCGAAAGCATCTCCGAGGAGCTTCTCCGCGGCATCGACGAGGACACCGTCGATTTCGCGCCGAACTACAAGGAGAGCACCACCGAGCCGAAGGTCCTCCCGGCCGCGCTGCCCCACCTCCTCATGAACGGCTCGACCGGCATCGCCGTCGGGATGACGACCAACATCCCCCCGCACAACCTCCGCGAGCTGATCGAGGCGACCTGCCTGCTCATCGACGAGCCGACCGCCCCCATCGAGGACATCATGAAGGTCCTGCCCGGCCCCGATTTCCCCGGCGGGGGGATCATCAACGGCATCAAGGGCATCGAAAACTACATGAAGACCGGCCGGGGCATCGTCAAGATGCGCGGCACCGCCCACGCCGAGCAGCTCAAGAACGGCAAGGAGCAGATCGTCATCACCGAGATCCCCTACAACGTGAACCGGGCGAACCTCGTGCTGAAGATCGCCGAGCTGGTCGCCGACAAGGTTCTCCCCGGGGTCAGCGACCTGCGCGACGAATCGGACGAAAACACCCGGATCGTCGTCGAGTTGAAGCGGGGCGAGATCCCCCGGGTCACGCTGAACAAGCTCTTCCGCCACACCCCGCTCGAATCGAGCTTCGGGGTGATCCTCCTCGCGCTCGACGACAACCGGCCCAAGCAGATGAACATCAAGGAGATGATCAACTGCTACATCGAGCACCGCCGCCAGGTCGTTCTCCGCCGGACCCGTTTCCAGCTCCGCAAGGCGCTCGACCGCGCCCACATCCTCGAGGGCTACAAGATCGCCCTCGACAACCTCGACGATTTCGTGCGGATCATCCGCGCCTCGCGGAACCGCGACGAGGCCCGCGGCAAGCTGATGGCGAAATACCCGATCAGCGAACGCCAGGCCAACGCCATCCTCGAACTGCGCCTCTACCAGCTCACCGGTCTCGAGCGCGAGAAGATCGAGGCCGAGTACATCGAGCTGATGAAGAAGATCGCCTTCCTCGAGGAGATCCTGGCGACCGAGGCCCGGCTGCTCGAGGTCATCAAAACCGAGCTGCGCGAGACCGCCGCGAAGTTCGAAGACGACCGCCGCACGAAGATCGAGCCCGAGGAGGGCGAGTTCCGCATGGAGGACGTGATCGCCAACGAGGGCTGCATCATCACCATCTCCCACCACGGCTTCATCAAGCGCACCGGGGTCAGCTCCTACCGCTCCCAGAAACGCGGCGGCAAGGGCGTGATCGGGGCCGGCCAGCACGACGACGATTTCGTGGAGCGCCTCTTCACCGCGAGCACCCACGACTACATCCTCTTCTTCACCAACCGCGGGCGCGTCTTCGTCGAGAAGGTGTACGAGATCCCCGAGGGCACGCGCGTCTCCAAGGGGCGCTCGCTCGCGAACGTGCTCGAGGTCTCCAAAGAGGAGCGGATCGCCACCACCATCTGCGTGAAGGATTTCTCCGACACCCTCCACCTCGTCATGGGCACCCGCAAGGGCGTGGTCAAGAAGACGAACCTCAGGGAATACCGCAACCACCGCAAGGGCGGGCTCATCGGCATCAAGATCGACGAGGACGACGAACTCGTGAACGTCAAGCTGACCACCGGCGACGACGAACTGCTCATCGTGACCCACGCGGGCATGTCGATCCGCTTCAAGGAGACCGACCTCCGCGACCAGGGGCGGCCCACCCGCGGGGTCAAGGGCGTCACCCTCAAGAAGGAGGACGACTACGTCGAGGCGCTCGAGGTCGTCGATCCCAAGGCATCGCTCCTCATCGTGGGCGAAAACGGCCAGGGCAAGCGGACCAACTTCGACGAATACCGCCTCCAGTCCCGCGGCGGCAGCGGCATCATCGCCATCAAGACCAGCGGGGTGGCCGGGGCGCTCAGCGTCCACGAGGACGACGAGATCATGATGTTCACCAAGAACGGCCAGGCGGTCCGCTCCCCCGTCAAGGACATCCGCATCATCGGCCGGACGACCCAGGGCGTGCGCTGCATCAACCTCGGCGACAAGGACAAGCTCGTCGGGATCAGCCGGATCATCGAAATCGAGGCGGAGGAGGCCTGACCCGCATGTCCGGGGGTTCCCATCCAGACCGGAATCGCGCTACCGCAAACAAAAGTAGAAGCGGCATCCTGCCGCTTGAAAGGGGCTGGAAACCGCTTCCACTCCCGGACCCATGGCAACCCCTCCGGAACCCGCCCACTTCGCCCCCGTTGCCGGCGCGGACCGCGGGAGCGCCGTAGTGGTCTTCGCCGGCGGCGGATACCACGGCCGCTCCGAACACGAGGGCGCGGGCTACGCCCGCTTCTGCGCGGAGCGCGCCTTCCACGCCTTCGTTTGCGCCTACCGGGCCGCGGGGGAGCACGGCCGGGGCTGAAGGGGCGAAAACGCCGATCCTACAAGAGGGCCAGAGCGAAGGAGAGGCCGGCCGCCTTGCGGCCGTCCTTTTCGACCACGGCGTCCAGGAACTCGAATTTGGAGAGGGTTTCGCGGTGGGTCACGCGGATCCGGATCGTATCCCCGGGCCGGATCATCGTCCGGAAGCGGGCGTCGGTGATGCGGGACAAAACCGGAGTCCGGCCCTCGGTTGCCGCGCCGGAGGCCGCCAGCCGCTCGACCAGAAGAACGGCGGCCGCCTGGAAGGCCGCCTCGCAGACCAAAACCCCCGGCATGATCGGATTGCCCGGATAGTGCCCGGCGAAATGGGGTTCCTCCGCGCGAATCGCCCGCTCGGCGACGATGCGCTCCGGGCCGATCTCGACGATGCGGTCGATGAAAAGAAACGGGGGCCGGTGCGGAATCCGGCGTTCGATGTCTTCCTGTGCGAACATGTCCCGGAGTAAAGGGCGGCGGCGGAAAAAGTCCACCTGATCCGGACTCCGGCAAAGATCCTCTAACGGCTCGACATCGTGCGCCGGAGACACTGGACTCCCATGGATGAAACACCGACCACCGCCCGCTCCTTTCCGCGCGCCCGGAATCGAATGCTCCCGCAGGACTCCCCATCCGGGATGCTCCGGAAAATCCACCGCTAACGAGTCGCTTTGAGCGCCGGGGCCGAGGACGCGCGAACCGGCGGAGGGATCCGCCGCCGGACACCATTTCACGGAGAAAAACGCCCCGCCACGAACGTTTGAGCGCCAGCCATGCGGATTCTGTTTCAGAAGATAGCCCGGTCGCCCGGATCGAAATCGACTTTCGTCCGGTTCGCGACCGTCGGCGTTACCATCTCCCTCATTGACGCGGGCCTGCTCTACCTGCTTCTGGCGCTGGGCAGCAACGTCTATCTGGGTCGGTTGATCTCCTACACGGTGGCCATGACCGTCGGCTACATTCTCAACCGGTATTTCACCTTCCACCACCTCGAATCCGGGCGGGCGCTCTGGCACCGCCTGCTCCGCCACTACAGCGTGCACGGCCTCGGAGGAGCCCTGAACTTCGCGGTGTTCGCCCTGGTCCTCGCCCTCGGAGAAATGATGGGCGGGCGGATCGCCGCCTCCGCCACCCTCCCGCTCGTCGGGGTCTGGATCGGCGGGATGGCCGGGCTTTGCTTCAACTTTTTCTTCTCGCGCCGGCTGGTCTTCGACCGGTAAGGCGGACGCGTCCATGTTCCCCGCCTTTTTCAGAAGCCTGCGCCTCCACTTCCAGTGGTGGATCCGCTCGTTCCTCCCCGGGAAGCACCCGGACGCGCCGGCGGGTCTCCGGCGCGCGGTCTTCCTGCTCCTGCTCTACCCCGCGTTTCTGGCCGCCCAACTCATCCACTGGGCCGGCTTTCTCCTGGATGCGCTTTTCTTCCCGGGGGACCGGAAGGTGGCGGTCGAGGCCCCGGTCTTCATCGCCGGCGTCCCCCGCAGCGGCACGACCTTTCTGCACCGCGTTCTGGCCCGCGATCCGGATTGTTTCCGCTCCTTCCGCATGTGGGAGGCCCTGCTCGCCCCCTCGGTGACCGAGCGCAAGTGCCTGCGCGCGCTCGCGGGCCTGGACCGCGCCCTCGGGCGGCCCGTCCGGCGCCCGGTCGATCGCCTCCTGGAACGCCGGACCGCCGGCTTCGACGCGATCCACGCGGTCGATCTCTCCGCCCCGGAGGAGGACTACCTCGCCCTTCTTCCCTTCGGCGCCTGCTTCCTGCTCTTCATGGCCTTCCCCTTCGCCCCGGAACTCGAACAACTGGCCCGCTTCGACACCCTGCCCCCCCGCCGCCGGAGCGAACTGCTCCACCTCTACCGCCGCTGCCTCCAGAAGCATCTGTACGCATCCCCGCCGGGCGGGCGCATCCTTTCGAAAAACGCCGCCTTCGCCTCCTGGATACCCTCCCTGCTCGAGGCCTTCCCCGGAGCGGTCTGCATCGTCTGCGTGCGCGAGCCCGCCTCCGCCCTCAGTTCGCAACTGAGCGCGCTCGGCTCCGCCCGGAAAGCCTTCGGCACCGATCCCGACGGGAGCGGCACCGCCCGGCGGTTCGCCGGGATCTTCGCCCACGATTTCGCCCTGCTCGCCTCCCTGGCGGATTCCGGCGACCCCCGGCTGGCCTTCGTCGATCTCGGCGACCTGAAGGCCGCCCCCGCCGCGTCCATCGAATCCGCTCTCCGCCTCCTGCGGATCGAGCCGTCGGAGACCCTCATCCGGGAAATCCGGGCCCTCCGGCCCAACCACCGGAGCCGCCACCAGCATGAGCCCGACACCGCCGAACGGCGATTCGAAGCTCGCGTCCGCCCGGATTACGGGAAGATCCTCGCTTCGCCGCGGCGCGTCAGCCGCTCCGCCCATCCATGACCCGAACGCAGATCCAGAAGACCGTCGAACCCTCGATCGTGGCGGATTCCCCCGCCGCGGAGCTGCGGGTCGCCTTCTTCTCGGATTCCCTGCCCGAACGCAACGGAGCTGGCGCCTATTACCACGATCTGCGGGCGCAGCTCACGCCCAACGTGCAGGCCCTCGAAATCTTCCAGCCGCTGCCGCGCAAGAAGCACATCCTCCTCTCGCTCCCCATGCCGGGCGACCCGACCCAGCGGCTGGTTCCGCCCAATCCGGTCCGGATCGGCGCGGGCGTGCGCAGGCTGCGCCCCCACGTCGTGGTGGCCATCACCCCCGGGCCGTTCGGATTGCTGGGGCTCTACCACGCCCGGCAGACAGGGGCCGCCTTCCTGACCGCCTTCCACACCGACTTCGAGCAGCTCGCCCGCATCTACTGGTCGCCCCTCGCCCGCGTCTTCGCCAACGCGTTCCTGCGCACCGTCAACCGCATCCTCTGCGAGAACAGCCGCAGCGTCCTGATCAACAACTCCAGACTCGAGGCCGATGTCGGCGAGCTGGGGGCCCGCCGCTTCGATGTCATCGGCACGCCCCTGGCCCTGAACTTTCTGAAACAGCCCTTGGGCGCTCCTTCGGAAAGCCTCCGCCAGGTGTGTTTCGTGGGCCGCCTCGCCCCCGAGAAGAACATCGATCTCATCCTCGCCGCGGCGGACCGGCATCCCGAGATCCGGTTCGTCATCGGGGGCGACGGCCCCCTGCGGGAGTCCCTCGAGAAAACCGCCCGCCCGCTCGCCAACGTCCGCTTCACCGGCTGGCTCTCCCGCGAGGCGGTCCGCCGTCTGATCGACGAGTCCGACCTGCTCCTGCTCCCCTCCAAACTCGAAACGTTCGGGACGGTCGCGCTGGAGGCCATGGCCCGCGGACGCCCCGCCCTTGTGGCCGCCAACGCGGGAATCCACGACTGGCCCTTCGTCCGGGAGGGCCTCTTCGTCCTCCCGGACGAGGAGTCCCTCGGCGAGACCCTCGAAACCCTCCGGCGGCTCCCCTCCGCGACCTGGCGGGAGAAAGCCGCGTCCGCCCGCCACGGGGCCGTCGAGTTCAACCGCACCACGATCCGCCACTGGGCCGAGATGCTGGCCGAATACGCCTACCCGTTGAACACGGACCGCATCAGGAATGAAGGCGCTTGTTAGCCTGCACGACGTAATGCCCGAAACCATGGACCGGGTCGGCTCGATCCTCCAATGGCTCGGCGGACTCGGCGTCCCCCCCGTCACCCTGCTCGTCGTACCCGGCAAGCCGTGGACGCCCGGCCAGATCGAAAGCCTCCGGCGCCTGGCCGGACGGGGCCACACCCTCGCCGCCCACGGCTGGCGGCACCGGACCACCCCGCGGGGACTGCGGCACCGGCTCCACGCCGCCTTCCTCTCGCGGAACGTCGCCGAGCACCTCGCCCTCGACTCGGCGGGCATCCTCGCCCTGCTCCAGCGCTCGCACGCCTGGTTCGCCGACAACCGGCTCCCCCCTCCGACCCTCTACGTGCCCCCCGCCTGGGCGCTGGGGGCGGTCCGCCCGGACGACCTCGCCCGGGCGCCCTTCCGGATGATCGAAACCACCTTCGGGCTCATCCGCCCCCGAGACCCCGGCCGCGCGGCGCGGCCGAACCGCAAACCGCCCCTCGAACGGCTTCCACTCACCGGCTACGAAGCCGACACCGCGGTCCGCGCGGCTTTTCTGCGCTGGTGGAACCAGGGGCAGGTGCGGAAAGCCGCCCGCCGCGGCAAGCCCCTCCGCCTGTCCATCCACCCGGACGACCCCACGCTGCGCCTCGCCGACCAGCTCGCCGCCCACCTCCGGACGGTCCGCGAATTCGGCGGCTACGATGGCTGCCGGGGCTGACGGCACACCCGGCGCGAATCGAAACCTTTTCCGGATCAGCCTTGTCGCGCTCGGTCCCTTGCGCTTCGGACCACGGCCTTCGGGTAGCTGGATGACTTCAGT
>JBKHCX010000104.1:0-10183 GCA_046541615.1 Puniceicoccaceae bacterium | reverse complement strand
CAGTCCCGCAACGATTCGGCCGCGGCCAGGAAACCCGCCGTTTCCTCCGCTCCCGGATCGCCGCCGACGGGCACGGGGGCGATCGCCATCCGGGGAAAATCCGCCCCGCCGGAGTCGGCGGACAACCGGGCGGCCCCGCTCATCAAGGTGAAACAAAGGAAAACGGCGATGGCCGCTTTTCCGCGCGGGAATCCGGAGGTGGTGGCTGGCATTGGCGGGAGTGGTTGGGTGGAAAATGAAGCAAGGGGAAAACGGCTGGCGGATAACGGGTGCGCTACGGCAGAACGGCAGCCCCGGCGGGACTGCGCAGGGTGATCGCCGGTGCCGTTGTATCGCCCGGATCCGGTTCCGGGGGTTCGGGGGGGCTCAGGGAGAGGCCCAGCTTGAGGGCGATCCCGTCGAAAACACCGTCGCCCGAGGTGTCCGGGTTGAACGGGTCCGATCCGAGATCGTACTCCCGGTAAACGGACAAACCGTCCCCGTCGAGGTCGGCCGAGAGCAATTCCGACTCCGGATCGTCGCTGTACCGAAGGCGCCAGAAGAGCCGTGCCGCCGAGAAGTCGAAACCGAGCGTGATCGGCTCGTCCCCGCCCAGCTCGATCGCCGGCAGCAAGGTCCATTCGTGGAGATCGGAGGAGGTTTCGATGAAGTAAAAATTTTCGTCGTAGCCCCACCACGACAACATGATCTCGCCGGGGTTGGCGCCGGGGTAAACCACCATGCCGGAGTTTCGCTCCTGGTCCGGCGGCGGGGGCTGTGCCGGAGGGGAGGAACGGAGCGTGCCGGCCAACAGCACGGCCAGAGGCAGAAGAGGCAGGATTTTCATAGCGGGACAAGGGAAGGGGTTAATCAACTCTCCAGAAGTTGATGATCGTGTCTTTCGGTTCCTCCGGATTCTCCCGCGGCCACTTGCGGTGGGCTTCGGCGAGGGCCTCGCGGCGCTGGTGCCGGATCGCGAGCGTTCGCTCGTTGGCGAGATAGTAGGTGTGGATGGCGTCGAGCCGGGCGAGGACTTCCTCCGGGACCGACTCGTGCCGGTCCGCGAGGACGACATACTCCGGAACCTCCGTCGAGGTGAAGAGGCTTCCGTCGGGCCGGATGCGCGGGCTGTATTCCGCGCCGAGGGCGCGGGCCTCTTCGGCGAGGCGGGCCTCCTTCTCCCGGTCCACGCTTTCGACCATTCCGAAAAAGCTCCAGTGGGCGGTCTCGTCCTCGAAGCTTCCGATCACCTGGAGGTGGGTGAACGCAACGTTGCTGAGAGCCTCGTAGCGTTCCCCCTCGTGCCAGAGGCGGATCTCGCTGACCTCCCCGTCGTACACCGTGGCGGAAAGGAAAATGTTCCGCGGCGGCTTGGCATCGGCCTGCGGGCGGAGGAGTTCGGCGAGTTCGGCCTCCGTGTGGCCGCGCCGGACCGGTTCGGCCTCCGGAGAGGAGGGCGCCGCAGGGGGCGGGGCGACCCGGCGGAAGATCGTGCGGGTCCCGTCGCCCTTGGCCGCCTCCCATTCGGCGAGGGCCGCCTCTGACTCCAGAGCCTCCCGGCGGGCGGCTTCGGCGGCCGCCCGGGCGTTCATCCGGGCCTCGGCGATGGCCTCGGCTTCGTCTTTGTCGAAGGGCAGGAGATCGGCGACGGCAGCGCGATCCGAAAGGTCGGTGGTGTCGGCGGCGGGGACCGCGCCGGTTGCGAGAAACAAGACGAGAAGACTCCGGGCAGGGTTCATGATGGCGGCGGGCTGGTGGAAGGTTGCGGACGGGCGAGAGCTTGGCGAATATACCGGCAGGGGTGATAGGCCGGCGAAGGAAGTCAACTGGAATTTTACGGATTATAGTCCGTTATCAAAGGCTCCCGTGAGGCTTATTCATGGAGGGTGCGGATCGACCAACGAGTTTTGGATAAAATCGGGGAGAACGTCCGGCGCGAGCGCGTCGCGGCGAAGTTGACCCAGGAAAAGCTTTCCGAGCGGGCGGGAATGGACATCACAAACCTGCAGCGCATCGAATCCGGGCGGTACAATCCGAGAGCGACGACACTGATCCGCCTGAGGAAGGCTCTCGACGCCGAGTGGGAGGACCTTCTGCCCGACGGAGACTGAGCGCAACGTTCTGGGAGCCGGTCTTCAGGAGTCCGGGCTTCCAGGATTTCTTCGAGGCGGTAATTTACACCGAATTGGGTTGCCCCGGAACGGGAAACCGGCAGACTCCCCGGCATGTTTGATTTCGTGAAAAAAGCAATGTTCGCCGGGGTGGGTGCCGCCGTGGTTACGAAAGAGAAGGTCGAAAAGACTCTGCAGGAGATGGTCGACAAGGGCAAGATGACGGCCGAAGAGGCGCAGAACCTGACCAGCCGCATCGTCGAGGCCGGCGAAAAGGAGACCGAAGAGGCCAAGAACGAGGCGACCCGCCTCTTCACCGACATGTTGAACCGGGCCCAGGTCGTGACCCGCGACCAACTGGAATCCCTGGAGAAAAGGGTCCGTGACCTCGAGGGCCGCTGGCACCGGGAGTTCCCGAACGACGGCGGATCCTGAATGCACCGCGAACCGGCCACCACCGGCGGCTCCCGCCGGGCCGACAGGGCGACCCCCGGCGCCACGGTCCGCCCCCGGCCGGTCCACGCCCGCGAGACCTCCCCTCGAATCCCCGCCCCCGCCGCTGACCCATCCTCCGCGCTTTTGTGAAACCCTTTCACTTTCTGTCGAATGCGGTCCGGGCGCCGGAGATCATCGCGATCCTGGTTCGCTGGGGATTCGAGGATCTGCTTCTCCAGCTCGACACCCCCCACTTTCTGCTCCGGAATCTCGTCCGCCAGAAGGTCGCCCACCTCTCCACCTACGAGCGCATCCGCAACGCCCTCGAGGAACTCGGACCCACCTTCGTGAAGTTCGGCCAGATCGTCGGCACCCGCCCCGACAAGCTGCCCCAGCCTCTTCTGATCGAGCTGAAAAAGCTGCGGAGCCACGTCGAACCGCAGCCCTTGAAGCGGATCCGGCCGATCCTCGACAAGGAACTGGACCGCCCCCTGGACGAGGTTTTCGAGGAGTTCCCCGACACCCCGGTCGCCTCGGGATCCCTCGGCCAGGTTTACCGCGCGAAGCTCCGCGAGACCGGCGAGCGGGTGGGCGTGAAGGTCCAGCGGGCGGACGTGGCGAAAACCATCAACGCGGACTTCGAGATCATCGGATGGTTCGCGCGGCAGTTGCACCAGCGTTTCGAAGGGCTCCGCCCCTACAACCTGCCGGCCCTCGTCGAGGAGTCCTACGACCGCGTGCGGGATGAACTCGATTTCCGGAACGAGGCGCGCAACGCCGAGATATTCCAGGCGATGAATGAAAACCCGGAAAGGGTCTTCGCTCCCGCGATCCACTCCTCTTTCACCACCAGGCGCCTCCTCGTCACCGAGTGGGTCGAGGGAGACAGCCCCGACGAAATCCCCACGGCCACCGAGGTCGCCCGCGAGCTGGCGAAGATCGGCGGGGACAGTGTGTTCCATCAGATCGTCGTCGCCGGCTTCTTCCACTCCGACCCCCACAGCGGAAACATCCTCGTCACCCCGGACCACCGGATCTGCCTGCTCGACTGGGGGCAGGTGGGCCAGATCACCCGCACGATGCGCTACAACCTGGCGGACCTTTTCGCCGGGATCACCTCGCGCAACCCCGACAAGGTCGTCGATGTCGCCGAGCGCATTTCCACCAGCAACCGCCCGATCAACCGGCGGAAAATCGAACAGGCCGTCACCCTGCTGCTCAACCGGAACACCCGGATCGGACCGGCCGGAGTGGAGATCGGCGCGATGGGCCTGGAGTTGATCCACACCTTCGGCACCAACGGGATCGACATCCCCCCGGACTACGCGCTGCTCGCGAAGGCGATCCTCTGCGTGGAGGAGACGGCGAAGGGCCTCGATCCGGATTTCGACATCCAGGGGTGCGCCCGCCCCTATCTGACGAAGCTCAACCGCGAGCGATGGAACCCGAAGACCATCATCCGGCAGAACTTCTGGCCGCTCCTGCGGGCCCTCAAGAGCCTCGAGGAGATTCCCTCCGACTTCCAGCGCCTGCTCCGCCGCTTCGAGGAGGAGGACGTGCAGATCAACTTCCACCACACGGGGACGGAGGGCCTGCAGGACACTTTCCGCAACGCGCTCAACCGCCTGACGGTCGGCGTGGTCACGGCGGCCCTCATCGTCGGCTCCTCACTCGTGATCACCACGGGGGTGAAGCCCTTCCTCTGGGGCTATCCGGCGATCGGCATGCTCGGTTTCATGACCTCCGGCCTGCTCGGGTTTTATCTGATCCTGTCGATTCTGCGCAAGGGCCGCCACCGGCGGTAGTTCTGCCGCGCCCCGCCGCGGAAGACCCGGGCCGCGGCGAAGGCCGGACCCACCGGACCGCGCCCGGCGCCGGTCCGGAGCGCGAACGGGTCGGCGGACAAACGGCGGACGGAAGTGTCCACCCTCCGCGGGGGAGGGCGACCGCGGGGCGGTCTCCACGCAGCCCGTGGGCACACCCTCCGCACCGCCGATGAAAAATCCGTTCTTGAACGACCCCGGCCCATTCTCTAACCAAACCGACATCGCACTGCCTCCATATCCGGATTCCCTGGAACACACCCTCATTCTCCATCCAACCACCATGAGCGACGAACCCGACGAAATTCAGAAAGAAGTGGAAGAAACGGCGGCATGGGTGCCGCGCCTGCGCGAGACGATCCGCGAGGTCATCGTCGGCCAGGAGTACCTGATCGACCGGCTGATCACGGGCCTGCTCGCCAACGGCCACGTGCTCGTCGAGGGCGTGCCCGGTCTGGCGAAGACCCTGTCCGTCCGGACGCTGGCCGCGGCGGTGAAGGCCGATTTCTCCCGCATCCAGTTCACCCCCGACCTGCTGCCCGCCGACGTGATCGGCACCCTGGTTTACAATCCGCGCACGAGCGATTTCCAGACGCGCAGGGGACCCGTCTTCGCCCATGTCGTCCTCGCCGACGAAATCAACCGCGCCCCGGCCAAAGTCCAGAGCGCCCTCCTCGAGGCGATGCAGGAGCGGCAGGTCACCCTCGGCGACGAGACGCACCTGCTGCCCTCCCCCTTTCTCGTGCTCGCCACGGAGAACCCGATCGACCAGGAGGGCACCTACCCGCTCCCGGAGGCCCAGGTGGACCGGTTCATGCTGAAGCTCCGGGTCGATTATCCGAGCAAGAAGGAGGAACTGCGCATCCTCGAGGAGATGGCGGTCACGGTGCCGAAGACGACGGTGGAGGCCGTCATCGATCTCGCCGAGATCCTCCGCGCCCGCGGGACGGTGGACCGGATCTACGTCGATCCGAAAATCCGGCGCTACGTCGTGGATCTCGTCTTCGCCACCCGCAAGCCGAGCGACTACGGACTGGACATGGATCATTTCATCCAGTTCGGCGGCAGCCCGCGGGCCACGATCTCGCTGGTTCTCGCCGCGAAGGCGTGGGCCTTCCTCCAGGGGCGCGGGTACGTCACCCCCCACGACATCAAGACGATCGGCATGGACGTACTGCGCCACCGGGTCATCCCCTCCTACGAGGCCGAGGCCGAGGGCTTCGGCAGCGAGGCGCTCCTCGCGCGCATCTTCGACACGGTCGCCGTTCCCTGATCCGCCCGGCCGGCCGCGACGCGCTCCGCCAGCCCCGCATGACTACGAAAGAAGACCAGACCCGGGAGATTCTCCGCAAGGTCCGCCGGATCGAGATCCGGACGAACCGCATGGTCACCGACGCCCTCTCCGGCGCCTACCACAGCGTCTTCAAGGGCCAGGGAATGGATTTCGAGGAGGTCCGCGAATACACCCCCGGCGACGAGATCCGCTCCATCGACTGGAACGTGACCGCGCGGATGGACCGGCCTTTCGTAAAAATCTACCGCGAGGAGCGCGAGCTGACCCTCATGCTGCTGGTCGATCTGTCGGCTTCGGGCTCGTTCGGCTCGGCGGCGGAGTCGAAGCGGGAACTAGCGGCGGAGGTCGCGAGCGTGCTCGCCTTCGCCGCGACCCGCAACAACGACAAGGTGGGGTTGCTCATCTTCACCGACCGGATCGAGACCTACGTGCCCCCGCGCAAGGGGCGCTCGCACATCCTGCGCGTCATCCGCGAGATCCTTTTCTACGAACCGGAGGGCCGGGGCACGGACCTCGCCGACGCCCTCGACCACCTCAACCGGCTCCTCAAGCGCAAGGCGGTCGTCTTCCTGCTGTCGGATCTGCTGCAGGGGCCCGACGGCCGCCTGCCCGATCCGGACCAACCCCGGGGCGACGCGGTCTTCCAGGCCCTCTCGCGCACCCACCGGCGGCACGACCTGACCACGCTCCTCCTCTCCGACGAGCGCGAGCACACCCTCCCGGCCGTCGGCCGGATCACCCTCGAGGACTCCGAGACCGGAGAAACCGTCGAGCTGGACACCTCCAGCCGCCGCGTCCGCGAACACTACGAACGGGAGAACCGCGAACGCCTCGCCCGGATGACCCGCGCCTTCAACCATCTCGGACTCGGCAGCCTCTCCCTCCGGACCGGCCGGCCCTACGCCCACGAGCTGCGGCGCTATTTCGAAAGGAGGAGACGGCGGTGAGGATGATTTTCGAGAAGTCCGGCGGGGGACCACTCCGGCGCGGCGGGCTGAAGCCCGGACACCGAACCCCGTCCGCCGGCCTTTCCGGTTTGGTGTCCGGCCTTCGGGCCGCTCCCCGGGCCGGGCTGGCCGTCCTGGCGTCCTTGGCCCCCGGTCTTTCGGCCGCCGAAGGCCTCCGGCCCATCCGCGGGCCGATCGTGCCCGGGTTCTGGGAGGAGCACGGACAGTGGGCGGTCCCCGCCCTGGTCGTCGCGCTTGTCGCCGCCACCGCCCTGGCACTGTGGATCAGGAAACGTCTCCGGCGTCCGAAACCGCCCTCCCCGCTCGCCCTCTACCGCGAGGAGACCCGGGAAGTGCGCGCGCTTCTGGAACGCAACGAAACCGCCGAGGTGCCCGCCCGCCTTTCCCGGGTCCTCCGCGAGTACATCGAGGCATCGACGGGGGTGCGCGCCCCCGAGCAGACCACCGAGGAGTTTCTCGCGATGGCGGGTCGGCCCGCCGGTGACGGCGACGCGGCGCAGGTGTCGGAAACGGCCCTCCCTCCCGAGGCGGTCGAGGAACTGCGGCCGTTTCTCGCCCTCGCCGACGAGGCGAAGTTCGCCCGGCGGGCCCTCGGCGGGGAGGAGTGCCGGGAACTGCTGTCGCTGGCCGACCGGTTCGTGGCCGCCAACGAGGAGAGGATGTCGGCGCGATGAACGGAGAGTTTCTCTTTCGGGATCCCGAATGGTTCTGGCTGGCCGCCTTCCTGCCGCTGTGGATCTTCCTGCTGGGACGCCGCGGCCGGAAAGCCGCCCTCGCGTTCTCGTCGGTCGCCATCGCCAGGGATGTGACCAAGGGCGCCCGCTCCCGGGCCGGCGGCTTTCTTTTCCTGATCCGGCTCTTCGCCATCCTCCTGCTCCTGGCCGCGCTCGCCCGGCCCCAGCTCGGCAAGGGCCACAGCGAGGTGGAGTCGAGCGGCATCGACATCGTCCTGGCCATCGATGTGTCGGGTTCGATGAACGCCCTCGATTTCGCCTCGCGCGAGGAGATCGCCACCCGCCTGGAGATCGTGAAGAGGACGGTCGAGGAATTCATCGAACGGCGCCCCAACGACCGGATCGGCCTCGTCGCTTTCGCGAAGGAGTCCTACCTCGTCAGCCCCCTGACCCTCAACCACGACTGGCTCCTCCAGAATCTCGAGCGCGTGCGCACCGGCCTGATCGACGGATCGCAGACCGCCATCGGACCGGCCATCGGCATGAGCGTGAACCGCCTGCGCGACCTACCCGCCGAGAGCCGCATCGTCATCCTGCTCACCGACGGGGAGGACAACGTGAACCGGGTCCCTCCGATCGCGGCGGCGGAGGCGGCCGAGACCGTCGGAGTCAAGATCTACACCATCGCCGCCGGGCGGAGCGGCCGCGTGCCGATGCCCCGCACGAACGCCGACGGGGAGATCCTGCGGCGCCCGAACGGCGAGATGGTCTTCGCGGGCTACGCCGAAAGCCGGGTCGATGAGGAAACGCTCGAAGAAATCGCCTCCATCACCGGCGGAAAGTTCTACCGGGCGACCAACGCCGACCAACTGGCGCAGATCTACGGCGAGATCGACCGCCTGGAGACGACCGAGGTCAAGCTGCGCCACTACGCCGAGTTCGAGGAGCTGTTCTTCTGGCCCCTCCTGGCCGGAGCCGTGCTCCTCGGGCTGGAACTCCTCCTCTCCAACACCCGTTTCCGCTCGCTTCCCGGATGATCGAATTCGCCGACAGATTCTGGCTGCTCCTCCTGCCTTTCGCCCTCGCACTGGTTCTTCTGCTCTTCCATATCGACCGGAAGGGCCGGCGGGCCAGCATCCGCCGCTTCGCCTCCGACCGGCTGGTCGGCGAACTCGTCCGCTCCTACAGCCCTCTGCGCAAACGCTTCAAGAACGGTCTCCTCCTGCTCGCCGCCGCCCTCCTTTTTCTCGCCCTCGCCCGGCCCCAATGGGGGCACACCTGGAGCGAGAGCCGCAGCCGGGGCATCGACGTCGTCTTCGCCCTCGACTCCTCCCGGAGCATGCTCGCCACCGACATCAAGCCGAACCGTCTCATCCGCGCGAAACTGGCCATCGAGGATTTCGTCAACCAGCTCGAGGGCGACCGGATCGGGCTCGTCGCCTTCGCCGGCAACGCCTTCCTCCAGTGCCCGCTCACCCTCGACTACGGGGCCTTCTTCCAGTCGCTCGAGGCGGTGGACACCAACGTGATCTCCGCCGGGGGCACCGACCTGGCCGCGGCCCTCCGGGAGGCGGAGGCGGCCTTTTCCTCCGACAACAACTTCAGGATCGTCATCCTGATCACCGACGGGGAGGACCTCGAGGAGAGCGGGGTCAGGCAGGCGGGCGAAGCCGCCGAACGCGGGGTCACCGTCTATGCCGTCGGAGTCGGCACCGAGGAGGGCGGCCCCATCCCCCTGCGCACCCGCGCCGGCGCAACCACATACGTCCGCGACGAGGACGGCAACGTCGTCCACAGCCGGCTCGATTCCGACACCCTCGAGCGCATCGCCTCCGAGACCGGCGGTTTCTTCGTGGAACTCGGTCCGACAGGATACGGCCTGGAGCAGGTTCTCGAAGCGGGGATCGGCTCCATCCCGGAGGAGGAGATCTCCTCCCAGCTCCAGCGCACCGCCATCGAGCGTTTCCAATGGCCCCTGGCCGCGGCGGTTTTCCTCCTGCTCGTCGAGCCGCTGGTCGGCACGCGGCGCGGACGCGGGCTGCGCCTGCCGGGTCGGCGCGCGGCGGTCGCCGCCGTAGCCCTCGGGCTCCTCCCGCTCCCCCCCTTCCCCGCCGCGGGCCAGGTCGAACCGGAAACGGATCCCCCCGCGGGCGACGCATCCGCCCCCGCCCCCGAACCGGACGACGAGCCTCCGGCCCCGGAACCGGACGACGAGCGTCCCGCCCCCGCGAGCCCGTTCGCCCGGGCGGTCCGCGAGAACCCGGCGGATCCCGTGGCCTACTTCAACCACGGCACCGAGCTGTACGACGCCGGCGACTACTCCGCGGCGGCCGAGCGCTTCACCGAGGCGATCCGCCTCTCCTCCGACTTTCCGTTCCAGGCCGACGCCTTCTACAACCTCGGCAACACCCGTTTCCAGGAAGGGTCGGCGGGCTTCGAGGGAGCGCCGCCCGAGGCCGTGACCGAGCAAGCCACCGCCGTCATGGCCGAAAACGATCCGCCCATGCGCAACGGCGAGGGAATCCTCGAAACCGCCCGCGCCGGGCGGACGCCCCCGCAGGACGCCATCCGTTCGGCGATCGGCGCCCTGGAGCAGCGGGAGACCACGACCGACGAGGCCATCGACACCCTTTCGTCCGCGCTCGCCTCCGAAAACGCCACCCGCGACCTCTGGCGCAGGGCGATCAACGACTTCGAAAGCGCCCTCGAACTCGCCCCCGACCACCGCGACGCCCGCCACAACCTCGGATTCGTGAAGAAACAGACGGCCGCCCTGACTTCCGAGATCGCCGCCCAGAACGAATTGAAGAAAGGGCAGGAACAACAACTCGACCGGATCCGGACCCTGATCGAGGAACTCCGCGAACTCCTCGAAGAACAGGAAAACCAGGACCAGCAG
>JBKHCX010000103.1:0-10406 GCA_046541615.1 Puniceicoccaceae bacterium | reverse complement strand
GCAAGGGATCGGTCGATCCCGCGGCGGCTTCCCGGGTGATCGAACAGGAGCGGGGCAGGCTTCCGATGGCGGAGGTCCTGCGCTGCAGGTGCCGCTACCTGACCCAGGGATATATCATTGGCTGCGCGGAGTTCGTGCGGGAAGTTTCCCGGCCGCTCGAAGCTTACCGGAAACGCCCGATCCGGCCCAAGCCGGTGGAAGGCGCCGAATGGGACGGCCTGAACGTTTTCCCCGGGATGCATTCGTAGCCGCCGGCCATCCCGGTGCCGGCCGGTGCCGGCGGGGGCTGGGAAGATCATCCGCGAATGGGAACAGGTGAGGTGCGCGGGTTGAGTTGCCTCATCAGGGTTCCGGTGTCGGCTATGGTCTTCGTGTTCGGTGTGTGGCGGAGGGTGGACAGTTTTGTCCGCCGCTCTTCCGCCATCGGCTTTTGCTTCGTGTGGACCGGGACAAGTGTCCCAGCCCTCCCGTCATGGGGGAGGTTACACACTCTTCGCGGGTCGGAGTGGGCTGTGAATTCCGCGATGTTACGAATTTGTCGCGGAAGGCGCTATTTCCTTCTTTCCGGTTGCAACCGGGGGCGCGAATGCTTTCGATGCAGGTGTTATGAAACAACCAGGGGACCAGCCTTCCAACGAAGATGCGTTCCGCGTTCTTGTTTTGAACAGGGTCTGGCAGCCGGTGAACATCATCGGAGCCCGCCGGGCGGTGGCTTTGCTTTTCCAGGACAACGCCCAGGTGATCCATCCTTCCGGTGGCAATTATGAGATCCTTTCCGTGGATGAGTGGGTGGAGCGTTCCGTCTCCGTCCCTCCCTCCCCGGGCGAACCCTCGCTCCGGTCGATCCGGTTGAACCTGCGCCTGCCGTTGATCCTGCTTCTCCGGGAGTTCGACCGGGTGCCGATCCAGGACACCAAGCTGAACCGGAAGAATATTTTCGAGCGGGACGGATACCGGTGCCAGTATTGCGGCGAGGTCCATCCCGAGTCGAAACTCAATCTGGACCACGTGATTCCCAGGGACCGGGGCGGTCGCACGAGCTGGGAGAATCTCGTGACCTCCTGCATCGCCTGCAACAGCCGCAAGGCGAACCGGCTCCCCCACCAGGCCGGGCTCTCTCTCCGCCGACGGCCGGTGCGCCCGAAACACCGGCCGTTTCTATCCGCCCTGCACCGGAGCGGATCGCGGGAGGCCTGGAAGCCCTTTATCGGAAAGGCCTGATGGATCTTTCGCCGTCCCGGTGCGGTGCTCTCCGTTCGGCAGGTGTGGAATGAGGGAGGGGGCCAGCCAGTTGAACCTGCCGGTCGTATCCGCCGATTTTTCCCGCGAGACACTGGAAGAGCGCGCCCGTGCCTTGCGCAGAATCGCCTCGGAAGCCCGCCACCACTTCTCGCTTTCCTCGGACGAGGGTGTATCCGGGGAGTGGAACCTCGATGTGTTCCCCCGGTTGATCGGATCGGCAGACTGGGAGCTGATCCGCCGGGGCGTCCTTCAACGGATGCGGGCCTTCAGCCGTTTCACCGCGGACGTACACGGCGCCCGCCGGATCGTCGCGGACGGGGTCGTGCCCGCCGAAGTGCTGCTCGGGGCGCCCGGATACTACCGGGAGTTGCTGGGACCGGACGCTCCGGCCAACGAAGGGTTTCTTTTCGGCGCGGTCGATCTGCTCCAGGATTCGAAGGGCGAATGGCTGGTCTTCGAAAACCACTTTTCCTTTCCCAGCGGGATTTCCCACGTGATCCAGAACCGGAGGATGCTCGCCCAGGGCTTTCCCGAGATTTTCGACGGGCATTCGGTCGCCCCCGTGGCCGGGTTCGGAAGCGATCTGGTGGAATCCCTGCGGGGGGATTCGGCGGCCGAAGACCTGCGGATCGTGCTGCTGAGCCGGGGGGACACCATCCGGCCGCATTTCGACGACTCGTTCCTCGCCCGCCACATGGGTATTGTGTCCGTCCGTCCGGCGGATTTGATCGTTCGCGAGGGGCGGGTGTTCCTGAAGACCATCGACGGTCTCGAAAAGGTCGATGTAATCCTGCGCAAAGTCGAGACCAACGCGGTCGATCCGATTACCTTTGCCGAGAATCCGGACCGCGGCGTGCCGGGTCTGGTGCATTGCCTGCGGCGCAGAACCGTGCGGATCGAGAACGTGCTCGGAGCGGAGGTGGCCGACGACCGGGCGTTGCTCGCCTACAGCGAGGCGATCATCCGCTTTTACACGGGCGAAATGCCCCTTCTCCCCACTGTCGAAACCTACCATTGTTTTGATCGGGACCAGGCGGAATGGGTGGCGGACCGTCCGGAGGATTTCATTTTCGATACCGTAGCCACTCCGCGCGTCATGATCTCCGCGAACGGGGCCGCCGCGGTCGATTCGCCCGCCGGGCTCGCGCCGGAGTGGACCGTCGCCCGGCGGAAGATCGACTCGCCCGGGCTTCCCCTGTGGTCCCGCGGCGGAGAGCAGGCCACGCCGTTCTTCCTGCGGGTCTTCGGAATCCTGCGGCCCCGCCCCGTGGTGCTTCCCGGGGGCCTTTCGTGGCAGGCCGCGCGAAACAATTCCATCGATTACATCGGCGCGATGAAGGACACCTGGGTCATCGATGAAACCCTCGGCCGAACCGGGGAAATCGCGCCCGGGCTGGAAACCACTCTCGCCCCGGCGAATCTTTCCGCGCCGAGCCGCGTGGCCGAGGGCCTTTACTGGATGGCGCGTTACCTGGAGCGCGCGCGCAACGCCGCCCATCAGGCGGGACTTCTGGAGAGCATCCGGTGGACCGAACTCGCCCCGGCCGAGTTGAACTATTACTGGCCCCTCTGGAAGGGGGTCGCCGCCGCCGTGAGCTACGAGCCGATGGCGGGTCTCGACGAAAGCCCGGTTGATTTCCAGCGGGTGTTCCGCGAATTCGTGGGCGACGCGGAGCATCCCTCCTCGGTGGCGTGCTCCCTCCTTTCCGCCCGGAGCAACATGGAGCGGATCCAGGAGTGGATCACCCCCGAAATGTCGGAGGTTTTCTACGACATGACGGACGAATTCGCGAAAACCCTGCGGTCGGAGGAACGCCACGCCGACCGGCGCACCCTCGACGCCTGTCTGACCGTTTCCCGCGAATACGCCCGCTTCCTGGGCACGCTCGAACGGACTCTGTTCCACGATGCGGTTTACCGGTTCTGGGTCCTGGGATCTTCGATAGAAGGAGCGATCGGGGCGACTCTTCTGCTCGAATCCATCCTGCCGAGCCGGATTTCGATGCAGAAGCGGCATCTCGAGGACGACACCGATCTGACCGCCTTGCTGCGGCTGCTCGGTTGCCTCGACGCCTATCGGCGGGAGTACCGGTCGCGGGCGTACCTGGACCGGATCATCCGGTTGATCTGGCGGAAAGGCGATCTGCCCGGTTCGTTTCTCTACAACCTTTTCCGGGTGCGCGATTCGCTCCGCGCGATCGGGGAGGAGACGTCCCCCCTCTCGAACGAATCCATGCGCCGGAAAGTCGGGCGGATGATCGCTCGGGTCGAAGGATTTCCCGTCGAAGAGGTGTTCCCGGCCCGGACCGTCCATCTCGATTTCGGAACCGATTCCGAGCGGATTCACGCCCGGACCCTGCGGCGCGTGGCTTCCGAACTGCGATGGCTCCGGAAGAACCTCCTCTCTCTCCACAACCTTGTCGAGGACGCCTACTTCAGCCACCAGCGGAGCCCGGGGGAGTGAGCGCGGTTGCGGCGGGCCTGGCCGGCGGGGGATCCGGTTTCCATGCCCGTTCCCGGTCCTCGGTTCGGCAGGCGGGTCCTACAAGAACTCTCCGTAGCGCTTCAGCCAGTTTTCGATGCGTTTCTGGTAGTAGCCGGGATCGTAGGGGGCCTGGAGCGGATCGAATTCGTCGAGAGGGCGGGCTTTCTTCCACTCGGGCGCCCGTGTTTCGTCGGCCACGCTCACGTAGTAGGAGACCCGCTCCCCCATCTGCGGCCGCGGATTCATCCGAAGGGCCACTTCGAGAGAGGCCCGGCGCGACTTCCCTTTCTCCGCCACGGCCTTCTCGTAGGCGGCGGGCGCCTGGCTCAGGTACTCGCTTCGCGCGAGTTCAGCGACCGGGAGCGAGTGCTCCTCCAGGCGGGTCCGCAGCTCGCCGACCTTCTCCCCGGGCGGTTCCTTTTCCTTTCCGAGGAGCCATCCGATGAGGTGGCGGGTGAGGTCGCGCAGGAACGGTTCAGTGCCACGCGAGCGCAGGGCCGATCCCTTCACGACGATGCTGTCCCCGTCCAGGAGGGCGTAGTTCTTCGCCTTGTAGCAGAACATGGCCTCGAAGGAACCGTCGAACTCGAGGTCAACTCCTTTCGGAAGATCACCGTTGACCGCGGCCAGAAGACGCTCCGGCTGATCGAACCAGGCGGGTGCTTCGACGTAGATGCCGTCGGTGTCCGCCTCGAGAACGCGGCAGTTCTTCGTCCGGAAGTTGGTGATGAGTTGTTCGAGAATCTCCCGGCCGCGGGCGGTTACCTCCGCGGCGAGAGCGCTGTCGCCGAAGCGCGCTCCGGCGAAACCGAGGTAGCCGTAGAAGGAGTTGATCAGGATTTTGAAACTGTTCTGGCGGGCGGCGAATTCGCGCCGGAGGGCCGGGTCGGGCTCCTCCTGGGAGCGCCTTTTGTACTCGAGTCGTTCCGCGCGGAGCCTCTCGAGCGCGGGGATCAGCACGCCGAGGTCGTCGTTCGAGGGATTGCGGCCGATGTGGAGGAGCAGGCTGGGGTAGAGGGAGGCGACGTCGAAGTGGAGAACCTTGTGGAAGACACCCGTTTCGAAACTTTTCGAGACGGCTCCTTCGAAGGTGCGCGATTCCTGCGGCGGAGGCAGGGCGCGATCCGCGCGGAAGTACTCTTCAAGGAAGACCATCTCCACGCGCGCGCCGGTTCCGCGGAGGAGAATCTCCTGTAGAGTCATCGGAAAGATGGCCGCCTGCGCGACGTAGGTGGGCAGCAGGATCGAGGCGATGCCCTCGGTTTCGCGGAGGTCGTCGGCCAGGTAGGCCCGGAATTTTCCGCGGTCCGCCCGGAAAGTCTCCCCGATGGCGGAACCCGGCAGATAGGTCCGGTCCTCCCTCCCGCTCAAGCCGAAATGGAGCGCGAGATCCTTGAGACCGAACGAAGGGAGACTGCGCTGGGTCAGGTCGTAGAACTGGGCGGCGATCAGGGTGTCGAAGACGGTGCGTCCGGGTAGATCGCAGCGAAGCAGGTCGATCCACCGCTCGGCGATCCGGACCCGGCTGTTCCGGAAGGCGGCCTTCGCGCCGAACCGGCCCCACTCCATGGGAACGCGGAGCCGGCCGCACCGGGCGCGCAGGTAGCGGAGATCGAAATTGAAGAAATTGTGCCCCTCGACGATGTCTGGATCAATGGCCCGCAGCCGTTCGCCGAAGGCGGCCAGCAGGAGCGCCTCGGCCTCGTCCGTTTCGGCCTCCAGCTCGAGCAACTCCGTCCGCCCGTCCGTCCGGAGCCCGATCGCCAGAACACGGTCTCCTGCCCGGGAGGCATCGCTGAAGCCGTCGGCCTTTTCACAACCGGTCTCGATGTCGATCTGGCAGCGCACCAGGTCGTGCAGGAATCCCGGCGCGATCATGCGGAGACGGTGCCGCAGCAGGTGCTGGTGCTCGAGGGGCCGGATGGATTCGGCCCGGCCCGGATTGCGCGGGAGCTTCTCCAGAACGCGCGCCTCCTCGGGCTCGCGGGCCTCGACCATGTGCGAGAGGCTGCCGGCCCCGGCGAGGCTTCGTCTCGGCAGCACGCCGATCTCCGGATCGTCGCACAGGGACGAATCAACCCAGGCGAACCCGTGGAACGGCTCCTCCCTCGTCGCCACGGGAGCGGAGCGGGAGGCCCGCCAGGCGGTCCGGACCCGCGCGCTTGCGGCATCGACGTGGATGCCTACGAGAAGGGGTTCCGCGCGGGCGTCGGGCTGGTTGGGTGGATTCATCCGGGGAGAGGGGTGCGGGGCGGATCAGGCCGGGTCGAGCGCGCCCAGAATGGCGGCGACCATGTCCGCCGTGCCCACGGACGGGCCTCCGAAGGCGATGTCGCCGGTGCGCGTGCCCGATTCGACCACGGCGCGGACCGCACTCTCGATCCGGTCCGCGGCGGCCGTTTCCCCGAAGCTGTGACGGAGCATCAGGGCGAGGCTCAGAATCTGCGCGCAGGGATTCGCCTTGTCCTGGCCGACGATGTCCGGGGCGCTGCCTCCGGCCGGCTCGTAGAGGCCGAACGGCCGGCCGTGGGCGTTCTCCCCCTTTCCGAGGCTGGCCGAGGCGAGCATCCCGATCGATCCGCAGACCACGGCCAGCTCGTCGGAGAGAATGTCGCCGAACATGTTCTCGGTGAAGAGGACGTCGAACTGGTTCGGATCGCTGACCAACTGCATGGCGGCGTTGTCCACGTAGAGATGGCTGAGTTCCAGATCGGGATACTCCGCGGCGAAGAATTCGGTCACGGTTTTCCGCCAGAGGACGGAGGTTTCGAGGACGTTGGCCTTGTCCACCGAGCAGACCCGGCCGCCTCTTTCCCGGGCCGCCACGGCGGCGACCTCGGCGATGCGGCGGATCTCCGAGGCGCGGTACACCATGGTGTCGAGGGCTTCGACATCGCCGTCCGCGAGGGTGGTCGTCTGTTTCGGTTGGCCGAAGTAGATCCCGCCGGTCAGTTCGCGTATGCAGACGATGTCGATCCCGCCGGGAATCCGGTCGGCCCGCAGGGGCGACGCCTCGACCAGCTCGGGATAGAGGAGGCCGGGCCGCAGGTTCGCGAAGAGGGAGAATTCCTTCCGCAACGGCAGGAGGGCGGCCCGCTCGGGCTGCTCCTTCGGGGGAAGGCGTTCCCATTTCGGTCCACCGACCGATCCGAAGAGAATGGCGTCCGCCGCCCGGCAGCCTTCCCGTGTCGCGGGGGGGAGCGCTTCCCCGTGCCGGTCGATGGCCGCGCCCCCGACATCCCATGTGGCGCATTCGGGCCGGAAGTCTTCCTGTTCGGCCACCTTCTCCAGGACCTGCAAGGCCCCTGCCATGACCTCGGGGCCGATTCCATCCCCCGGGAGAACCGCGATCTTCAGTGTCTTCATCCACCCGTTTGTAGTAACCCGCCGCCGGGATGCAACCGCAGAGGGTGCGTTCCGGACCGGCGAATGTCCGCAACCGCCACACGGCGCTCGGATCACGCCGGCATTCCCCCGTTTATCCGGATTCTTTCCGCCGCGGCCCCAACGGCCCCCAGTTCTTTTTCCGGTTTCCGGTCCACGTTGCGGAGCTGGAGCTTCATCCGCGGGTTGGTTTCGAGCTTGGCGTGGTTCCGCGCCAGGAAATCCCAGTAGAGAGTGGTGAAAGGGCAGGCGTTTTCGCCGGTCGCGCTCGCCGGATCGAACCGGCAGGCGGCGCAGTAGTTGCTCATACGCTGGATGTACTTGCCGGTCGCCGCATAGGGCTTCGAGGCCATGATCCCGCCGTCGGCGAACTGCGACATCCCGAGTGTGTTCGGCAGTTCGACCCATTCGACCGCATCGGTGTAAACGGCCAGATACCACTCGTGGACCTGCCGGGGCTGCACGCCCAGAAGGAGGGCGTATAGGCCGGTCACCATCAGCCGCTGGATGTGGTGGGCATAGGCGTGCCGGAGAGTCTGGCCGATGCTTTCGCGCAGGCATTCCATCGGAGTGTCGCCTGTCCAGTAGAAGCCGGGCAGGTCCTCCTGTGCCCCGAGTTCGTTGCGCTCGAGGTAATCCGGCATGTGCAGCCAGTAGACTCCCCGCACGTATTCCCGCCAGCCGAGAATCTGGCGGACGAATCCCTCGGCTGCGGCGAGCGGCGCCTTGCCCGTCCGGTACGCGTCCTCCGCCGCCCGGACCGCCTCGCGCGGATCGAGCAGTTTCAGGTTCAGGGCCGCCGAGATCCGGGCGTGGAAGAGAAACGGCTCCCCCGTCCACATGGCGTCCTGGACTTTGCCGAAGCGGGCGAGCCGGTTCCCGACGAAGTCCTTCAACGCCTGCCTGGCCTCGCGCGGGGTGACCGGCCACGAAAACGTACCGAGGGAACCGGGATGGCTCTCGAAGCGGGCCGCGACCAGGTCCAGTACCTCGCGGGTCGTCCGGTCGGGACGGGGCAGGTAGGGCCGCGGCACATCGCCCGGTCCTTTGCGCCCGAAAGTTTCGCGGTTCTCGGCGTCGAAATTCCAGTGTCCGCCGGCCGGCTCGCCGTTGTCGTCCATCAGAACTCCCTCCCGCCGCCGCATCGCGCGGTAGAAAAACTCCATGCGCAACTGTTTGCGTCCTCCGGCCCATTCGGCGAATTCCCCCGGAGTCGCGTAAAAATGGCGGTCGGGCAGAACCTCCAGCGGCACTTTCGTGGCGTCGGAAGCCTTGCGGAGCGAATCGAGAACCCTCCACTCGCCGGGGTGGACCATCCGGACCCTTTCAACGGTATGGGTATCGAGGAAATTCCGCAGCAGCGACGCCAGGGTGTTGCGGGGATCGGTGTCCTCCAGCTTCGTGTGGCAGACCGGCACTCCTTCCTCGCGCAACTCGTCGGCGAAGTGCCGCATCGCCGAGAGAAAGACGGCGATCCGTTGTTTGTGGGACCAGACGTGGCGGGCCTCCGCAGCGGCTTCCGCCATCCAGACTTCGTCCCGCCCGGGGTCGAAATCGTCCCGCCATGCGGCTTTCCGGTCGAGTTGGTCACCGAGAACCACGACCAGGTTTCGGATTCTCCGGCGGCTCATCGCTTCACTTTCTCGAAGACGGCCAGGGCGCGTTCGCGCCCGTCTTGATGGTCGATGACCGGCCTCGGATAATCCCGCCCCAGCCGGATCCCGGCAGCGGCGAGGACGCTGTCTTCGGCCTCCCAGGGTTCATGGATGCAATCGGCGGGCAATCTCGACAGTTCCGGAACGTAGCGTTTCACATAGGCGCCCTCCGGATCGAATTTTCTCCCCTGGATCATCGGGTTGAAAACGCGGAAGTAGGGGGCCGCGTCGGCACCGCACCCCCCGGTCCACTGCCAGCCGAGAGTGTTCGAGGCGAGGTCGGCGTCCGCCAGGCAATCCCAGAACCAGCGCGCTCCGTGGCTCCACGAGTGGAGGAGATGTTTGACAAGGAGGGATCCGGCGATCATCCGCGCCCGGTTGTGCATCCAGCCCTCCTCCCAAAGTTGCCGCATCCCCGCATCGACGATGGGGTAACCGGTTTCCCCCCGGCGCCAGCGGCTCAGAACGGTTTCGTCGTCCTCCCACGGAAAAGAGGCGAACTTCTCCCGCAGCGGCTCTCCCGGCGTGTGCGGAAAGTGGTAAAGCACGTGGTGGGCGAACTCGCGCCAGCCGACTTCGTTCAAAAACGTCCGGCCGCCCTCGCACTCGTGTTGTCCGGCTTCGACGATGCGGGCGTGGATCTGGCGGGGGCCGATCAACCCCCAGTGCAGGTAGGGGGAAAGCCGTGACGTCCCCTCCACGGCCGGAATGTTGCGGTCGGCGGCGTAGGTCCGGATCCTCTCATCGAGAAAACGGTCCAGCCGGCGCTCCGCCGCGCCTTCGCTGATCTCCCAGTGACCGGCGATCTTTCCGGCCCAGGGGTGATCGGGCAGAAGATTCAGGGACCGGATCGATCCTGTATCGGGCGCCTTCTCCGGGCGACGCAGCTTGCGCAGATCGACGGGCACGGGTTCGGGTGCCTTTCGCCCCCCCGCGTTGCGCCAGAACGGGGTGAAAACCTGAAAGGGTTTGCCCTCCTTCGTGGCGACCTCCCATGGCTCGAACAGGAGGGCCGAGTTGAAGCTTTCGGCGGCGAGACCCTTTTCGCGGAAGGATTTTTTGACCTCCGAATCCCTCCGGATGGCGGCGGGCTCGTAGCGGCGGTTCCAGTAAACACCGGCCGCTCCGGTCTCGGAGGCGAGCAGGGTGAGCGCCTTTTCGCTGGAACCGGTCCGGAGAACCAGGGGAAGCCCGTGCTCGGCGAGATCGGCGGAAAGGGAGGAGAGGGCGTGGTGGAGGAAGACCCGCGATGCGCCCCCGGGCGCCCAGCCGCCCTCCGCGTCGGGATCGCGGACGAAAACCGGCAGGACGGGCCGCCCGGTTTCCATAGCCGCGGCCAGCGCCGCATTGTCCCGGATACGCAGGTCCTGCCGAAACCAAAGAAGGATGGGATTCATCCCAACCAACGAGGACCTTCCGGCCGGAAACGCAAATACCGAACCATGATCCCCCGAAAGCGAAAGGTCAAGAAAATATGGGCATGACCCAATTTTGATCTTCAAGCAGAGCAAATTTTTATGGGTATGACCCAATAATCTGATGTTTGGCCTTGAAAGGTTTCAGAGAATGTGGGAGGTTATGCGTTATGCGAAGGAAACGATACAAACCTGACGAACTCTCCTACTACCATCTGATGAGCC
>JBKHCX010000102.1:0-10444 GCA_046541615.1 Puniceicoccaceae bacterium | reverse complement strand
CCGCCTCGGCGTAGCCGCAGAAGCGGTAGTCCTTCGGATCGTCGGCCAGCCCCGCGCGGACCGCGTTCAGGTCGATGTAGGCCGCCACCGTCCGCAGCACCTTCACATCGCCCTCCACCAGCACGCTCTTGAACCGCTCCGACCAGACCGGGCCGAAGCGCTCCCGCGACGTGTTGAACCAGGTGGCGAAGCGCTGGTTGATCGTCTTCATCAGCCAGGAGACATCATGCATGCGAGCCAGCAGGCCCTCCCGCAGTGCCTGCCCCTGCTCGTCGTTGGCGGCGAGCCGTTCCGCCAGCGCCTCGGCCGAAAGCGGCTGCCAGGGGGTGACCTCGGGATAGAGCACCGCGAAGCGGCGGACGATCTCCCCGTCGGGCACCACCCGCTCGGGCGGCACCTCCGCGAAAACGTGGAAGTGGTTGTCCATCACCGCGTAGGTGATGATCCGGATGCCGGAGAACTCGGCCACCTGCCAGATCAGCTTCCGCAGGTGCTCCTTCTCCCGGGCCCCGAACCATCTCTCCCCGTTAACGGTTCGGCTCATCAGATGGTAAAAGGCTTTCGTCCCTTCGCCGAGCTTGAGGCGAGGTCTTCTATTTTTGGTTTTGATTTTCATAAATCCAGTTTTGCAGGTCAGCAGGAAGACACAAGACTATTTTTAGCACAAAAAGAAATTTTGTGGGAAAGCAACAATTTTTCGGCCGGAGCTGAAATGTTGAAATGAATCTTCTTTTGCAGACTCGAAGGAAGGGTCAAGAGCAATTTCGACCGGGAAACCGGAACAAAAAATAAAAATAGTCTGTTGGGAGGCAACAAAATTTCGACCCGGGCGAATATGTGCGGGCGAATCTGTGTTTGGGACAATCATATTTCGACCGGGATGATTATGCTTCGACCGGGGCGGATTATGCTTGGCGGATTATTTGTCCGAGCGGAGAGGCCGGGTTATGGTTTGTGGGCGGGGCTGCCGGGGGTGAAAAGAATCGACTCGCCAGGGGACTTGGGTTGATATTGGGTTCCGGCGCGAAAGAAAAACCATGAACGCGATAGGAATCGATGTCGGCGGCTCCCGGATCAAGGCGGCTGTGGTGGATCTGGAGGCCGGATGCACGGTCACGAAGCGGCAGCGGGTGGATACTCCGGAACCGTCCAGACCGGAGGCGGTTCTCGATGCCTGCGCGGAGGTCGCCCGGCCCTTCGGCGATCTGTTCCCGGTCGGTGTCGGGTTTCCGGGAGTGATCCGGGACGGCGTGGTGCTCACGGCCGAGAATCTGCACAAGGATTGGATCGGTTTCGAGTTGGAGAAATCCCTCTCCGAACGCATGGGGCGCCCGGTCAAGGCCCTCAACGACGCGGACGCGGCGGGAGTCGCCGAGATCCGGTTCGGGGCGGGGCGGGGCGTCTCCGGAACGGTCGTTCTTCTCACGGTGGGGACGGGGCTCGGGTCGGCGGTTTTCACGGACGGACATCTGTTGCGCAACACGGAGTTCGGGCGGATGTTTTTCGGGCGGAAGCGGGAGGCGGAGGCCTATGTCGCGGACCCGGCCCGGGAAAAGGACGGTCTGGACGACGCGGAGTGGGCGGCGCGGATGGAGGAAGTGCTCGCGATGATCGAAAAGCTCTACTGGCCGCGGCTGATTATCGTCGGGGGAGGAGGCGCGAAAAATTTCGATGAAGTGCGCGGCCGGATCGGCACCCGCGCCGAGCTGCGCCACGCCGAGGCGAAGAACAAAGCCGGTATCATCGGCGCCGCGCTCTGGGCCGCCGGCCGGTAGGGGGCGTGCCCTCCGCGAGGGTGGCGGCGACGCCGGGGGGCGGGGACATGGCGTGCCGCGGGGTGTTTTTTTGAGGAGGAACGGGTTGGTGGAGAAGCGGTGGACAGGCGTGTCCACCCTCCGGGAAGGGTGGCGGAATCCTTCTCAAAGCCCCGCTCACCTGTGGTGGCACCCCGGCCGAAATCCGTCTCGTCTTTCCGCTTGTCTTCGCGCTTTTCCGGCCCTACGTTGCGGTTTTACCTATTTCCCCATGGATCCCCTCCGACGCACTCCCCGCTCCGCCTTCACACTGATCGAACTGCTCGTCGTTCTCGCGGTGATCGCGGTTTTCGTGGGCGCGTTCGCGACCGCTCTCGGCCCGGGCAATCCCACCGTCGCCGTGCAGGGCGCCCAGTCGCAGCTCGCCTCCCTACTGACCCAGGCGAGGGGTGTGGCGGTGCTGAGGGGGGCGGAGACGCGCCTGATCGTGCATGCGGATCCGGACAACCCCGACCGGTTTCTCCGTTTCGCCGGGATCGTTTACGACGCCAACGAGGACCCTTCGGGCGATCCCGAGTGGGAGGCTGCCACGGATGGAGGTTCGCTTCCCAACGGGGTTTATTTTGTTCCGCCTTCCGGATCATTGTTGTCAAACGTTTCCTACGATGATGATTGGGACGAGCGCGTGCGATCCCGCTTTTCGGGGGCGGATACCGATCGCTTGCAGTATATTTCGAATGACCCCGAGGACTACTTCTACCTGACTTTCAACGAGCGGGGACTGGTGGAGGACGCTGAATCCCCGGTTCTCGCTGTTGCGAACGCCCGACCGGAGCCGGATGAAAACTGGAGATTGGTTTTCGAGAATTCCGGTGCCGCCCGCGGTGCGATTGTCCGTCTCTACGGGTCTTTCGTTCTCCTCAACGAATCCGACGCCTTCCCAACCCCCTGAGTGATGCACATGCCGGGAAACAAGTTCGCACGCGCCCGCCTCCGGAGGGGCTTCTCGCTGGTCGAGGTCATCCTCGCCATCGGGGTTTTCGCCCTGACCATCGTCGCCGTGATCGGCCTGCTCGGGCCGATCGCCCAGCAGGTCCGCGATCTGCAGGACACGAGAGTGGCCAACAGCCTGCCCGCTCCGATCCGGGAGGAGCTGAACCGGGTCGGGTTCGAGCATTTCGTCGAGGTTTCCGGCGGATCGACGGAGCCCGCCTCCGGTGCCTTTCCCTCCAATTTATCCGAGGACGAGGGTGAGCCCGGACCCTGTCTTGTTCTTTACGGGACCGACGACGGATCGAAAGTTGTGGTTCAGGCCGGGGCGGATGTCGATCCGAACGCCGATACTGGTACTCTGGAGATTCCGGAAGAGGAACGCTACTTTCTGGTTCAAGTCTTTCCCGCGACCGGTAACCTCAGATACCAGGAGGGCGACGCCCACATCGCTTTCCGCATTTTGATTTCCTGGCCTTACAAAACCCCTGGAACCGCGCCCGACCAGTTCGTCGATTTCGACGACCGCCGGACCTTCGAATACCGCACCGCCATCGTCGTCGGAGAACCATTCTGATGAAAAAACGCGCCTCTCTTGGATTCACCCTGATCGAGCTGCTGGTCGCGACGGCAGTGACGGTGATGATCGTCGGCCTGATGATCACGATGGTCAGCAACCTGTTGACCGCCTACAACCGGAGCAGCGGAGCCCTTGCGGCCCAGAGCCAGGCGGGGCTCGTGCTCGACAGCCTGGCGACCGAACTCGAGAGCCTGGTCGTCCGTGATTCGGACGAGGTGATGCTCGCCGCGACCATTCGAGAAGATCCTTCGGAAATGAAGTGGGGCGAATCACTGAAACCCGAAGAGATCAGTATTGAGTCCGTCGAGCCGGGCGACCGATTTGATCGGTTGGAACCGATCGAAGATCAGCGCTTCGGCAAAGGCGGGGTATGGCTCCGTTTCATCTCCTCGGCTCCTTCGATGGCGCGGGATCCCGACGCAGGAGTGCGGGCGATTGGTTACAATCTTGCGTTGGACGGCGTAACCGATGGGTCCGATGCACCGCTGCAGTACATGCTTTACCGTGTCGAGGTTCCGGCTGAAGATACGTTCGACAACGGGTACGATTTGTCTGATCCCTCCAATCCGACGGTCCCCATTCTTGCCAGCCCGGACGAATCCGACATCATCGCCGGTAACGTCGTCGATTTCGGGATCCGTTTCTTCGAAATCAGCCGGGATCCCGATGATCTCGGCCAGAGGGGATTGCTTTTCCCGATGGGTCCTGATGATTTGGAGTATCTCGCTTCCGGAACGGGTCCGGAGTTCTATCCCGACGTCATCGAAGTAATGGTCCGCATCCTCACCCCCGAGGGGGAGCGTCTGCTGGAGGCCTTGCGCGACGATAATATCACCGGCGACTGGTGGGACATCGTGATCGAAAATTCCGAGGTGTACTCCCGGGTGATCAAGATCCCGTCCAAACCGCTCTGACCCCGGGTCGGGTGCCCGCGGCATTGGACCGGGCGGCGCGAGCCAGGGGGGGACGGGAGCCCCCGGCGGCGATGAACCGCCCGGCCGAGCGGTGTCGCAGGCGGTCCGGGGGGAGGATCGGGCCGGACGACTGAAGTCATCCGGCCACGTGGTGATGGGCGGAGGGGGCATGTGGCCTCATGAATTCGGTCGTGCGACCTCCGTCCGTTCGCGGGGGTCCGGTTGTTTTTACTTGACCCTACACGCGTGTGAAAGTCGGATGGGGCGATGTTGAAGGTACTGCTGACCACGACTTCTTTCCAGGACACGCCCGGAGGGCACCGCGAGTTGCTGGAGGCGGCCGGGTTCGACGTCCAGCGGGAGCGCGGACCGTTGAGCGAGGCGAGGATGCTGGAGTTGGCGGGCGGGTTCGACGCGTTTTTGTGCGGGGACGACGCGATCACGGCGGCCGTGATCGACCAATCGCTGCCCCGGCTGCGGGTGATCTCGAAGTACGGGATCGGGGTCGATAAGATCGACGTGGCCCATGCTTCGGAGAAGGGGGTTCCGGTGTTGTTCACCCCCGGGGTGAACCACACGACGGTGGCCGAGCACGCCTTCGGTCTGATGCTCTGCCTGAGCAAGGGGCTCCCGGAGGCGGCGGCGGCCGCCCGGGCCGGCGAGTGGAAGCGCGAGACCGGCCGCGAGTTGCTGGGCAAGACGATCGGCATTCTCGGGCTGGGCCGGATCGGCAAGGAGGTGGCGGTGCGCGCCCGGGCCTTCGGGATGCCGGTGGTCGGCTACGATCCGTATTGGGACGAGTCGTTCGCGGAAGCCCACGGGGTGGGGCGGCTCGCTTCCGCCCGGGAGGTCTTCGAGGCGGCGGACGTCGTGTCGTTGCACCTTTTCCTGACCGGGGAGACGCGGGATATGGTTGACGAGGCGATGATCGCCCGGATGCGGCCCGGCGCGCTCCTCATCAACTGCGCCCGGGGCGAGCTGGTCGATTCCCGCGCGGTGGCCTCCGCGCTGGAATCGGGGGTGCTCGGGGGCTACGGGGCCGACGTGCTCGAAGTCGAGCCGCCGCCGCCGGACCACCCGCTCCTGCGCGCGCCGCGCTGCGTGATCACCCCGCACATCGGTTCGCGCACCTACGAATCGGTGGTGCGCCAGGGCACGAAGTCGGTCGAGAACCTGATCCTGGCCCTCGCGGGCCGCAAACCCCGGGCGCAGGTGAACCAGGTTCCGGTCCGTGCCTCGGACGAGGCCGCGCGGCTGGCCGGGGCCTTTCCGTGGGTGGCCGAGGCGGAGGCCGCCGGGGAGTCCTGAGCGGGGCGGCGGGTCAACGCCGGATTTTCAAACCAATGAGCGAAAACGAACAATTCTTCATCGTTCCGGAGGACGTCCACGCCCGCCTCGTCGCGGCGGCCTACCGGCACCGCGGCTACACGGAGGAGGAGGCGGCCGCGGCGGCGCGTTTCTCGAACCTGGCCTCGCGCCACGGCATCCGCACGCACAACGCGCTCAAGGCGCTCCACCTCGACCACCTCTTCGGGAGCGGGGCCGGAGGCTGCGTCCCGGGCGCGGAGGTCGAGGTGCTGCCGTCGCGTTTCGAGGCGGCCGAGGTCTGGAACGCGAACTTGAAACTGGGCCAGGCCGTCGCCTTCGACGCGATGGACCGGGCCATCGCGCTGGCCGACCGGTACGGCGTCGGCATGATCTCGGTGGACCGGGCCTTCCACTACCTCTGGGGAGGGGGCTATGTGATGGAGGCGGCGAAGCGCGGCTACATCGCCTACACGAACTGCACGGCGGCGCTGGCGGAGGTGGTTCCCTTCGGCGGGAAGACGCCGACCCTCGGCACGAATCCGCACTCGTGGGGGTTTCCGACGGTCGAGGCGGTCGGCTTCCCGGTGGTGATCGACTGGGCGACGAGCGTGGTCGCGATGGGCCGGGTCCAGCAGCTCGCCCGCGAGGGCGGCGAGCTGGCCCCGGACTCGGCCGTCGATGCCGGGGGCAACCCGACGACCGATCCGGCCAAGGTGGCGGCGCTCATGCCGTTCGGCGCCCACAAGGGCTACGGGCTCTCGCTGATCAACGAGATCGTCGGCGCGCTCGTCGGGGGCTCCCTGCCGACGATCCGCTCGCGGCGCGACCGGCCGGGCGGCAAGCACAGTCCGGTCTTCTTCTTCCAGGTGATCCACCCGGAGGCCCTTTCGAGCGGTGACTTCGCGGGCGGTATCCCGCAGGCGGCGAACGTGAAGGCGGTTCTGGAGGATATCCTTGGCCACGGGAACGAGGGTTGCCTCCTCCCGGGCGAGATCGAGGCGCGGGCCGGCGAGCGCTCCCGCAGGGCGGGCGGGCTGCTTTTCTCCCGCGCGGAGATCGGGGCTTTCGGGGAAATCGCCCGCGAATGCGGGGAAGATCCTTGGAACCCGTCGGACTTTCCCGTATGGACCGAATGATTCGAATCCGCTAAACCGTTTCAACCGGCAGCCCATCATGAGTGAACTGAAGATCCGTCCCGCCTCCGAGTGCCGCTACGACTGCGTGTCGCTCGGCGAAATCATGCTCCGTCTCGACCCCGGCGAAGGCCGCATCCGCACGGCCCGCCGATTCCAGGCCTGGGAGGGCGGGGGCGAGTACAACGTGGCGCGCGGTCTGCGGCGTTGTTTCGGGCTGCGGACCGCGGTCGTGACCGCCTTCGCCGACAACGAGATCGGGCGGCTGATCGAGGACTTCATCCTCCAGGGCGGCGTCGATACCTCGTGGATCCAGTGGAAGGACTACGACGGCATCGGCCGCACCGTCCGCAACGGATTGAACTTCACCGAGCGGGGCTTCGGCATCCGCGGGGCGGTCGGCGTGCCCGACCGGGGGCACACGGCCTCCGCCGCGATGAAGGCCGGCGACGTCGATTGGGAACGCCTTTTCGGCGGGGAGGGCGCCCGATGGTTCCACACCGGGGGGATCTTCGCGGCGCTCTCCGACTCGACCGCCGAGGTCGTGGTCGAAGCGGTCAAGGCCGCCAAGCGGCACGGGACCATCGTCTCCTTCGACCTCAACTACCGTCCCTCGCTCTGGAAATCGATCGGGGGGCTCGAAAAGGCCAGGGAGGTCAACCGCGAGATCGCGAAGTACGTGGACGTGATGATCGGAAACGAGGAGGATTTCACCGCCTGTCTCGGCTTCGAGGTGGAGGGCGTGGACGAGAACCTGACGAACATCGATGTAGCGGCCTTCGAGAGAATGATCGAAACGGCGGTCCGGGAGTTTCCGAATTTCAAGGTCACGGCGACGACCCTGCGCGGGGTCAGGACGGCCACGGTCAACGACTGGAGCGCGATCGTCTGGGCCGGCGGCCGGTTCCACCGCTCCCGGGAGTATCCGGAACTCGAGATCATGGACCGGGTCGGCGGCGGCGACAGCTTCGCCTCAGGCCTGGTTTACGGTTTCCTCTCCGGCGCCGGCGCCGAAAAGGCGGTCGGGTACGGCGCGGCCCACGGGGCCCTGGCGATGACGACCCCCGGCGACACTTCCATGGCCACGCTGAAGGAGGTCGAAAAGATCATGGGCGGCGGCGGCGCCCGGGTCGTGCGTTGACTTCGGCCCGCTTTTCCTGGCTAACTCGGTCTCTCTCCCGCTCTCTCGAACACCAACCCGCATCCACCATGTCTGAAGAACTCTCCGAAATCGGCCTCGTCGGCCTCGCCGTCATGGGGCAGAACCTCGCCCTGAACATAGCCGACCACGGCTTCCGCATCTCCGTTTACAACCGGACCACCTCGAAGATGGAGGCCTTCGTGGCCAAGCATCCCGACACGCCCGGCGGACTCGTCGGAAAGGCGGATTTGAAGGACTTCGTGGCCTCGCTCAAGCGACCGCGGAAGATCATCCTGCTGGTCAAGGCCGGCCCCGGGACCGACGCGGTGATCGACGAACTGGTGCCGCTCCTCGAAGACGACGACATCATCATCGACGGGGGCAACGCGAAGTGGACGGACACCATCCGCCGCGAAAAGGAGCTGGCGGCCAGGAATCTCCGCTTCATCGGCAGCGGGGTCTCCGGCGGGGAGGAAGGCGCGCGTTTCGGCCCCTCGCTCATGCCGGGCGGCAAGGAGAGCGCCTACGGGGAACTCCGGCCGGTCTGGGAGGCGATCGCCGCCAAGGTCGATCCGGAGACCGGCAAGCCGCTCGAGGGCGCGGCCCCCGGCAGGCCCGTCGAGGGCGGGGTCCCCTGCACGACCTACATCGGCCCGGACGGGGCGGGGCACTACGTGAAGATGGTCCACAACGGGATCGAATACGGCGACATGCAGATGATCTGCGAGGCCTATGATCTCATGAAGAACCTGCTCGGCATGGACGCGCCGGCCATCGGCGGGGTCTTCGCCGAATGGAACACGGGGGATCTGGATTCCTTCCTCGTCGAGATCACCGCCGACGTGCTCGCGCAGAAGGATCCGGTTACCGGCGGAAATTTCGTCGATGTCGTGCTCGACACCGCCGGGCAGAAGGGCACGGGCAAGTGGACCAGCATCAACGCCCTCGACATGGGTACGCCGGCTCCGACCATCGCCGAGGCGGTTTTCGCCCGCTGCCTCAGCGCGATCAAGGAGGAGCGCGTGGCCGCCTCCGAGGTGTTGCCCGGGCCGGACAAGGCGGAAGTGCCCCCGGCCTCGGAACTGGTCCCGGCCATCCGCGACGCCCTCTACTGCTCGAAGATCTGCTCCTACGCCCAGGGCTTCCAGCTCATGCGCGAGGCACAGAAGGAATACGATTGGACCCTCGATTTCGGGAAAATCGCCCAGATCTGGCGGGGCGGCTGCATCATCCGCGCGCGCTTCCTGCAGAAGATCACCGAGGCCTACGACCGCGAACCCGGCCTGGCGAACCTGTTGCTCGACCCGTACTTCCGCAACGCGGTCCGCGAGGGGCAGACCAACTGGCGCAAGGTGGTCGCCCTCGCGGCGACCAACGGGGTATCGGCCCCGACCTTCGCCTCGGCGCTGGCCTACTACGACGGCTACCGCTCGGCCCGGCTCCCGCAGAATCTCCTGCAGGCCCAGCGCGACTTCTTCGGCGCCCACACCTACGAGCGGATCGACCAGCCGCGCGGGAAGTTCTTCCACATCGACTGGCCGGTTTCCGGCAGACCCCAGTTGGAGGCCTGAACCGTGGGCGAACTTTCAAAAAATTCCTACGCGGGCACCCCGTTCGACCTCCGCGGCAGGGTGGCGGTCGTGATCGGCGGAACCGGCGAACTGTGCGGGGCCATGGCCGAAGGGCTCGCCTCGGCCGGCGCCCGGATCGTCCTGGTCGGCCGCAGCCGCGAGAAGGCGGAGGCGCGGATCGCCGCGATCGCCGACATCGGCGGCGATGCGGTCTTCCACCCCTGCGACGTCGGCGACCGCGATTCGCTCGCGAAGCTGGCCGACATGGTGTACGACGAGTTCGGGCGGATCGACGTCCTCGTCAACGGGGCGGGGGTGAATTCGCCGACCCCCTTCCTCGAGATCGGGGAGGAGGAGTTGGAGCGTATTCTGGAGGTGAATTTCAAGGCCGTCTTCCGCGCCTGCCAGGTCTTCGGGGCGCGGATGGTCGAGGCGGGCGGACCGGCGTCGATCATCAACGTCGGCTCCATGTCGGGGATCATCCCGCTCTCGCGCGTGTTCACCTACTCGGCGACCAAGGCCGCCGTCCACAACCTGTCGAAGAATCTCGCCCGGGAGTGGGCGCCGCTCGGCATACGGGTGAACGTGCTCGTGCCCGGGTTCTTCCCGGCGGAGCAGAACCGCAGGATCCTCTCCGACGAGCGCGTCGGCCAGATCATGGGGCACACGCCCATGAAGCGGTTCGGCGAGGCCAGGGAGCTGATCGGGGCGACCCTCCTTCTCGCCTCCGACGCGGGCTCGTTCATGACCGGCTCCGAGACCGTGGTCGATGGCGGCTACGCCGCCATGACGATCTGACTTCGTCCTTCGCCGTTCGTGGACGGAACCTATTTGCGTACCCTTTCGAGGTTCTCATGAGTTTCTTCCCGATTTCCATTTGTGGACAACCAGGAGAAACCGGAGTGTGTCGCAAATCGGTCGAAACTTGCTCTTGGCTCCCGTCGTGCGGGGATAATATCGAATGGGGATGAAGGCAAGGCGTTGCCGGTGGGCGAGTGCGGCCAGCGTTGCGGTCGTGGTACACGAAAAGCCGTCGGGTAGTTGATCCGCCCA
>JBKHCX010000101.1:0-10455 GCA_046541615.1 Puniceicoccaceae bacterium | reverse complement strand
CCTGTGTAATATAATCTTTCCATAAGCCTGCCGCGCCGGAGTGGCACCGTGCGCGTGAGCGCTGGTTTTTGTTGCGCCCCGGGACCGGATCGGGTAACCCCATGGCTCCAATGAAGAGTTTTCCTCCGCGGTCATGTTGAACGTCGCGCTATTCGGTCCGCCCGGCGCGGGGAAGGGGACCCAGTCCCGCGCGCTCGTCGAGCGTTACAAGCTTTTCTACATCTCCACCGGTGACTTGCTGCGCAAGGAGCTGGCCGCGAAGTCCCCGCTCGGTCGCGCGGCGGAGGATATCGTCGCGTCCGGCGGCCTGGTTCCGGACGAGATCATCGTGCAGATCATCGAGAAGACGATTACGGAAAACGCAGGGGTCCGCGGGTTTCTTTTCGACGGATTCCCGCGTACCTACATCCAGGCCTACATCCTGGAAGGCTTGATGATCAAGCTGAACACCTCGCTCACCGTCCTGATCGACCTGGAGGTTCCGGAGGAGGTCTCGGTCCGGCGACTGCTCGACCGCGGCAGAACCTCCGGCCGGAGCGACGACAACGAGGCGGTCATCCGCAACCGGATGCGCGAATACAACGAAAAGACGCTTCCGGTCCTGCGCTTCTACAAGGAAAAGGGCTTGTACCGGCGGGTGGATGCCAACGCGACGATCGAGCGGGTCAACGAGAGGATCGAGGAGGTGATCCGCGCGGAGATGGAGAAACGCCTGTTCAATCTGGTCATCTTCGGCTACCCGGGCTCGGGTCGCGGATCGCAGGGGCAGGCCATCGCGGAGAAATACGGCCTCGAGTACATCGCCACCGGCCCGATGCTGGAGGCGGAGGTCCGCTCGGGGAGCGCGACCGGCGAGCGGATACGGGAGTTGTACGAAAACGGGCAGCTCGTGCCCGACGAGATCGTAGTCCCGCTGATCGAGCGGCGCATCTCCGAGAGCAGGGGCGTCAAGGGCTTCATCTTCAAAGGCTTTCCCCGGACTCTCGTGCAGTCCTATATCCTCGACGGCCTTCTGAAGAAACACGGCTCCTCCCTCTCGATGGTGATCGAAATCGAGGTTTCGACGCTGGAGCTGATCGCCCGTCTGGACGCCCGCAGCCGGACGGACCGCCGCATGCCCTACGACTCCAGCACCGCCAAAATCGTCAAACGACTCCAGGAGCACGAAACGAAGACGGTGCCGGTGATCCGGAAGTACAACGAACTCCACGGCGTGGTCAAGATCGACGGCATGGGCGGTTTCGACGAGGTCTTCGAGAGAATCTCCCGGCATGTGGACGAAGGTCTCAGGCGCCTGCGCTGATCCGCCCGCCCGGATCCCGCGTGGACGGGCAATTTACTTGACGGATCGGACCGGAATCCGTCAGAAATCTTCAGCATCCGGCGGGGCCGCCGCGCCCGTCGGTCGATGATATGAAACGATCCGAAATCAACTCGATTCACAAAGAAGCCGAAGCCTGTTTCCGGGAGAACGGTTGGGCGCTGCCGCCGAATCCGCGGTGGGACATCACCGATTTCGGTCTGGGCGATTTCGACCGATGGGGGCTGGCCCTCGTCAATCTGGCGGAGGAGCCCGAGTACTGCGAGAAGCTCATGTACGCCCGCAAGGGGCAGACCACCCCGGCGCACACCCACGCCCGGAAAAAGGAGGACATCATCTGCCGGAGCGGCGTGCTCGCACTCGAACTGTGGGGGGGGGCGCCGGACCGGACGGAGCGGGGCTCCGTGTTCGAGGTGCGGGTGAACGGCGAGGGGCGCGCGCATGCCTCCGGCGGGGTTCTGCGCCTGCGCGCGGGCGAGCGCGTCACGCTGACGCCGGGGATTTACCACGCTTTCTGGCCGGAGACGGACGGCTGCGTCATCGGCGAGGTCTCCACCGCCAACGACGACGCCAACGACAACTTCTTCGTCGATCCGGAAGTCGGCCGTTTTCCCGGCATCGAGGAGGACGAACCCGCGGTCGTCCGGCTGGTCTCGGAGCGGTCGCGATGATCGATTCCCTGCGCGATCTGCTCGGAGCGGACAATGTTCTGACGGAGAAGGAGGACATCCTGCCCTACGGTTTCGACGGCACGGCGGCGTTGAAGCACCTGCCGGAGGCCGTCCTCTTTCCCGGGAGCACCGGAGAGGTGGCCGGGGTGGTCAAGCTCGCCGGCCGGGCGGGCGTCGCGCTGGTCAGCCGCGGTTCCGGCTCGGGGCTCAGCGGGGGCAGCGTGCCTGTCGGGCGATGCTGGGTGCTCTGCCTGCTGCGGATGAACCGGATTCTGGAAACCGATGCGGAGAACCTGACGATGCTGGCGGAGGCGGGGGTGATCACCGCCGACATCAACCGGCATCTGGAGGGCGCGGGCCTGTTCTACCCGCCCGATCCCAGCTCGATGAAGGTCTCCAGCATCGGCGGCAACGTGGCCAACAATTCCGGCGGCCTGCGGGGCCTGAAGTACGGGGTCACCCGCAACTACGTGATGGGGATGGAGGTCGTGCTCGCCAACGGCGAGGTCATCTGGCTGGGCAACCAGTGCGTGAAGGATGTGGCCGGCTACTCGCTCAAGGACCTTTTCATCGGCTCGGAGGGCACGCTGGGGATCATAACGAAGGTGCTCCTGCGCCTGCTGCCCACGCCCGCCGCGCGCAGGACGTTGACCGCGACCTTCGACCGGCTCGAAGGGGCGGCCGAAACCGTTTCGGCGATCATCGCCGCCAAGATCATTCCCTGCACCCTGGAGTTTCTCGACCGCAAGACGCTCCGGTGCGTCGAGGACTTCGCGAAGATCGGGCTCCCGACCGAGGCCGAGTCGTTCCTGTTGATGGAGTCCGACGGACCCGCCGGTGTGGCCGAGGCCGAGGCCGAACAAATGCGGGCCATCGCCGTGGAGCACGGCGCGCTGGAGGTGAAGGTCGCCGAAGACGCGCTGGAGGCGGACGAACTGGCGGCGGCCCGCCGCACGGCCTTCGCCGCTCTGGCGCGGATCCGGCCGACGACCATCCTCGAGGATGTCACCGTCCCCCGCAGCGAGCTGGCCGGAATGGTCCGGTTCATCGAATCGGTCGCCCGTGAAACCGGCCTGGAGATCGCCAACTTCGGCCACATGGGCGACGGCAACCTGCATCCCACCTTTCTCACCAACGAAACCGACAAAGAGGAAATGGAGCGGGTCGAGGCGGCCATGAGGAGGATTTTCGACCGCACCATCGAAGTCGGTGGCACCATCACGGGCGAGCACGGGGTGGGGCTCGCCAAGAAACCCTACCTGGCCGGGCAGTTCCACGATTACAGCTATCGCTTGCTCCGGATCATCAAACAGTCGATCGATCCGAAAGGGCTGCTCAACCCGGGAAAGATCTTCGAGTGAGCTCCGGTTCCCAGGTCCAGGGTCCCCGGTCCCGCCTGCGGACGATGGACTACAGCGTTCTCCAGCAGTGCATGCACTGCGGCATGTGCCTTCCGGTCTGCCCGACCTACGTGGAAACCGGCAGGGAGCGCAACAGCCCGCGCGGGCGTATCGCGCTCATGCGGGGGATCGCCGACGGGGATCTGAACCTGTCGAAGGCCTTCGCCGACGAGATGTACTATTGCCTCGGCTGCCTGGCCTGCGTCACCGCCTGCCCGGCCGGCGTGGACTACCCGAACCTCTTCGAAGCCGCCCGCGCCGACATCGAGGACGCCGGGGTGCTCAAAGGGCAGCGGACGTTCTGGCGGTGGCTGGCGGTCAAGACGATCTTCATGCATCCGCGCCTGCTCCGGTTCGTCGGGCGCGGACTCTGGCTCTACCAGCGCGCCGGGCTCGACCGGCTCTCGCGCCGGCTGCGGCTCACCCGGCTCCTCCCGAAGCGGCTGCGCGAGCTGGAGCCGACCACCCCGCGGGTGCGGAGGAAGTTCTCCAACCAGTTGATCGACGAGTGGGAGCGTCCGGAGGAAGCCCCGCGCTTCACGGTGGGCATGCTGACCGGCTGTGTCCAGGATCTGGCGTTCTCCCACGTGAACCGCGATACGGTGGACGCGCTTCTGGCCAACGGCTGCGCCGTGTTCACGCCGCCGGTGCAGTACTGCTGCGGTTCGCTCCACGCCCACAACGGAGAGCTGGATCTGGCCCGCGACCTTGCGCGCCGCCAACTGGACGCCTTCGACCTGTCTTCGCTCGACGCCATCATCACCAACGCCGGAGGCTGCGGCTCGCACCTCAGGAACTACGGGCATCTCCTGGAAGGCGATCCCCGATACGCCGACCGCGCCCGCGAGTGGGACCGCAAGTGCCGGGACATCCACGAATGGCTGGTGGAGATCGATTTCCGCCCGCCGGCCTCCGCCCCCGGCTCCCCGGTCGCGGTGACCTACCACGATTCCTGCCACCTGTGCCACGGGCAGAAGGTGGCCCGCCAGCCGCGCGAGATTCTGCGGAGAATTCCCGGGGTGGAGCTGCGGGAGCTGCCGGAGGCCTCCTGGTGTTGCGGGAGCGCCGGGATTTACAACATCACGCAGCCCGCGCAGGCCGGGAAACTCCAGCACCGCAAAATGGAGAACATCGCCCGCACCGGTTGCCCGACCGTGGCGACCGCGAATCCCGGTTGCCATCTCCAGCTCGAAAACGGATTCAAACTCACCGGCCGCGACGGAAGGGTGCTGCACCCCGTCAGCCTCCTGGCCGAGGCCTACCGGAAGGAACCATCGGAATTATGCTGAAACCAAAGACACTCGACCGGAAGTTGCAGCGGATCGCCAACGGATCCACCGACTTCAAGGATTTCATCATCGCGGACGCGAAGGACGCCGACATGGCCTTCGGCATCGCCGCCCCCGGTCCCAACCGCGCCGGCTCCTGCCCGCACGGCTACGATCCGGCCCAGAAATGCTACAAGACCCTCGCCGACTACCAGGCGCAGATCCGCGAGGTCATCCGGCAGGAGATCGTGGACATCGTCCTGCTCTCGGCTTCGAACCTCGAACGGATCGCGATGGAGGAGGGCCTCTTCAAGAACTCACCCGTGACCCCGGCGGCACGGGCCAACGACACGACGGACGTATGGGCGGTGCGCGAGGGAAAATACCCGAAGGCCCCTTCCCGCCACTTCCGGACGGCCACCCTCGACCACATCAAATACGGACGGATCACCGAACACCACAGCCGGCCGCACATCGGCGCGGATCTCGGGCTCTACTCGGTCACCTTCACCAACGACATCGACTGGGACTACGCCGCGCTGGAGGCCTTTCACGAATTTCGTCTCGAAGCCGAGAAGAAGCGCTTCCGCTACTTTCTCGAGGTCTTCAACCCGAACGTGGACCCCGGTTTCGACCCGCGCAAGGTCGGGGGCTTCCTCAACGACAGCATCATCCGCTGCCTCGCCGGGGTGACGAAAGTCGGGCGGCCGATCTTCCTGAAGATCCCCTACAACGGCCCCGGACCGCTGGAGGAACTGGTCAGCTATGACAGCCGTCTGGTCGTGGGGATCCTCGGCGGAAGCGCCGGGACCACCCGCGACGCCTTCCAGTTGATCCACGACGCCAGCGCGCACGGCGCCCGCGTGGCGCTCTTCGGGCGCAAGATCAACCTCTCCGAGCACCCCCTGGTCTTCATCGGGCTGCTCCGCCGGATCGTGGACCGCGAGATCACCCCGGAGGATGCGGTGCGCTTCTACCACGACGCGCTCGCGAAGGAGTCCATCCGCCCCATCCGCCCGCTGGAGGAGGATCTGACGATCACCGACAACACGATGAGCTACTCCTGAAGTCCTATTCGAAGAGAATCGTCTTGTTGCCGTGCACGACGACCCGGTCCTCGAGGTGGTAGTGCAGCCCGCGGAAGAGGACGGTGTTTTCGACGTCCTTGCCCAGGCGCATCATGTCCTGGATCGAGTCGCTGTGGCGGACCCGGACCACGTCCTGCTCGATGATCGGGCCCGCGTCGAGATCCTCCGTCACGTAGTGGCAGGTCGCCCCGATCAGCTTGACCCCCCGCCGGTCGGCCTGGTGGTAGGGTCTGGCGCCGACGAAGGAGGGGAGGAAGCTGTGGTGGATGTTGATCACCCGGTGGCGGAACTTTTCGCAGAGCCAGGGGGGGAAGATCTGCATGTAGCGGGCCAGAACGATCGTGTCGGGCGCGGAGGCTTCGATGCGGTCCCCGGTCGCCTGAAACGCGGCCTGCCTGGCGGCGGCCTCTTTCGGAACCGGAATGTGGTGGTAGGGCACGCCGTGCCACTCGACCATTTCGCGCAGGTTCTCGTGGTTGGATATCACGCAGGGGATTTCGATCTTCAGGTCGCCGACCTTCCATCGGTGGAGCAGGTAGGCCAGGCAGTGGTCGAACCTGCTGGCCAGCAGGACCACCCGCTGCCGGCGGGCGGCCTCGTTGAGCCTCCAGTCCATGCGCAGCTCGTCGGCCAGGGGTTGGAACTCCTTCCGAAACGATTCGACGGAGGCGGCCGGCCCCGGCAGGTCGAAGACGTGGCGCATGAAAAAGGTCCGGCTGCGCTGGTCCTCGTATTGATTGGCCTCGGTGATGTTGGCGCCGCGGCCCGCGATGAACGCGGCGACCTTGGCGAGAATGCCCACGTTGTCCGGGCAACTCGCGATCAGGCGGAGACTGGTCGATTCGGTCATGGTTCGGGTGGTTCGATGGTTGCCTTTTCCGGCGGCGCGGAGGCCGGCTCCCGCTTCCGCTCGCACGGTGTCCTTTGTTCGTTCCGGGGGGTGGTCAGCGCTCCAGGAGCCGGCGGTTGACCGTGTGGAGGGAGGGTTTCCAGAAAGCGATGGTCCCGGCGGTCAGGTAGCCGCCGTAGGCCAGGCCGGGCGCGACGGCGGACCGGCGGCCGAGGATGGTCCCCGGCTGGAGCACGACGTTGCAACCGGCCTCGGCCCCGTCCCCGAGAATCGCTCCGAGTTTGCGCAGGCCCGTCGCGGTCGATCCGGAACCCGTCCGCACGGTGACCGGCTTCTGGTCGAAGCGCAGGTTCGAGAGAATGCACCCGGCCCCGAGGTGGGTCCGGTTCCCGAGAACGGAATCGCCGACATAATTGTAGTGGGGGGTCTGGACCCCGTCGAGAAGAATGGAATTCTTGTATTCGCAGGAGTTGCCGAGAACGCAGTTCCGTCCCGCGATCAGGTTGCCGCGGATGAATACTCCGGGGCGCAACTCGCAGCCGTCGCCGATCCAGGCGGGCCCGGTGATGGAGCCGTAGGGGGGGAGCCGGGCCGCGCCCTCGAAAAACACCGGCCCCTCGATGTGGAGGCCCGCCGGTATCGGGGCCGGCCGCCGCGGCGTGATGTCCGCGAGAACCTCCGCGATCATCGGAAGCCATTTCCACGGAGCCTCGTCCCCCGGGAACCATCGGGCGACCGGGTGGTCGGCGGCCAGATCGAAGAAATCGGTGGCTTTCATCCGGCGAATCTTCGGCAGCCGCCCCCGGGGGTCAAGCCTCTTGACAGAGGCCGGGCGACCGTCGAGCCTGGCAGGCATGAGAAACAGAAAATTCGGAACAACGGGATGGGAGGTTTCGGAGATCGGTTTCGGCGCCTGGGCGATCGGCGGCAGCTGGGGCCGGCAGGACGACGCGGACTCCACCCGCGCCCTGCACCGGGCGCTCGATCTCGGGGTGACGTTCATCGACACCGCCGCCGTTTACGGGAACGGGCATTCCGAACGGCTGATCGGCAAGGTGCTCAAGGAACGGGGCGACACAGTCGTCCGGGTCGCCACGAAGATTCCGGCGACCGGGGAAGGGGGCTGGCCGCCGTCGCCCTGGTGCCGGCACGAGGACCGGTTTCCGGAGAGTTTCCTGCGCGGGAATCTGGAGGAGCGCCTGCGCTGCCTCGGCACGGACTGCATCGACCTGATCCAGCTCCACACCTGGACCCGGGCCTGGAACCGCGACCCCGGCCCGCTGGAGTTTCTCCGGAAGATGAAGGCCGCGGGCAAGGTGCGGGCGGTGGGGGTGTCCACGCCGGAGCACGACCAGAACTGCGTCATCGACCTCATGCGCGCCGGCCTGATCGACGCGGTGCAGGTGATCTACAACATCTTCGAACAGGAGCCCGCCGCCGAACTGCTGCCCGTCGCACGGGAGACCGGCACCGCCGTGATCGTGCGGGTGGTCTTCGACGAGGGCGCGCTCACCGGGAAATTCACCGCCGGCACCGAGTTCGCCGAAGGGGATTTCCGCCGCCGGTATTTCGCCGGCGACCGGCTCGAACGGGCCGTGGCGCGGGTCGAGAAAATCCGCGCCGATCTGGCCGGGCTCGAGGGGCACGACCTCGACCTGCCGCAGACCGCCCTGAAATTCGCCCTCGACCACGATGCCGTCTCGACCGTCATCCCCGGCATCCGCACGGTCGAACAGGCGGAAAAGAACACGGCGGTCAGCGACCTGCCCGATCTTTCCGACCCCGTCCGCCAAATCCTCCGCCGGCACGGCTGGCGGCGCGCGTTCTGGTACGGTGGCAAGTGATTCGTGCACCCCTTACGCTTTCCTGCTCTTTGCCCCGGTTGCGGCGACACTGGACCGACCCGGCCTTCGCCGGCTTTTCTTTCACCCTGACGCCAGATGAAATCCCCCTCCCTCGTTGCGGTCGCCCTCTTCTTGTTCCCGTTCGCCGCTTCAGCGGTCAGTTCCGACCAGATTTTCGTCGAGGTCGCGGTGGATGAGGCCGCGCCCTCGGTGACCTTTGATTGGGACGAACAAACGGACGGGGTCCGGGTGGAGATATCCCGCCGCGTGATCGGCGAAACCGGCGTCGCCTCCTGGAACGCCCTCGGCACCGTCGATCACCCCGACAGAACCTTCACCGACTCGACCCTGCAAAGCGGTGTCGCCTATGAATACAAGATCCACCGCCCCTACATCGCGGACGTGGTCCAGGCGGCGGCTTCCTATGTGGCCGTCGGGATCGAGGCGCCGCTCGTCGAGGATCGCGGCCGGATGCTCCTGCTGGTGGAGGAGGAAATGGGTGCCCGGCTCGCCCCGGAACTGGCCCGGCTGGAAATGGATCTCGTCGGCGACGGCTGGGAAGTGATCCGCGAGGATTTCCCGAGGGACGGCATCGCCCACCCGGATTCCGTCCGCTCCTGGATCCAGTCAAAATACGCCGAAGCACCCGCCGAGACCAAAGGCCTCTACCTCTTCGGGCGACTTCCGATCATGCGCGGCTCCGGCAACAATCCCGACGGGCACAACGCTTACGAGCACGCCAGCGATCCCTACTTCGCGGACGTGGACGACCTCTGGCCGGATAACGGCGACCCCACCGACACCGTTCTGGGGACGGCCTATATCCCGGACGCCGTCGAGCTGATCAACGGTCGCGTCGATCTGGCCGGCATGACTGAGTGGGAAAAAAGCGAGGAGGAACTGCTGCGGGATTACCTCAACAAAGCCCACCGTTTCAAGCGCGCGGGTCTGGAATTCACCCGCCGGGGCACGCCGGCGGGCAGTAGTTGGATCCGAGGGGAAGGGCAGTTGCTCTACTCCATGTTCGGGCCGGACAACATCGAACCGGCGAATTTCTCCGGCGACGGTCTTGTCGATGGCGACGACAATCCGCTCCCTGGAAATTTCCACTGGGTCGCGGATTTCGGAAACTGGAATGGCTCCGCGTATGCCAACAACGTCCACAAATCCCTCTTCAATGTAAACTTCGGCAGCCACAAGCAAAAATGGAGCCGCACCAACAACCCCATGCGCGCTCTCCTCGCCCAGCCGGAATGGGGTCTGACATGCGTGTGGGGCGGGCGCCCCTACTGGTTCTTCCACACCGGCAACCTTGGCTACCCGGCGGGCGACTGGGCCAAACGCACCCAAAACAACCGCACCGGCGAATACGCCCCCGAGGGCGCCTACACCTACATGCGCGGGGCGGCCTGGAACAACCTGATGGGCGATCCCTCGCTGCGGATGCATCCCGTGGCTCCCCCAAACGATTTGACCGCCACCCGCTCCGGCGGCCAGGTCGCCCTCGCCTGGACGGCCTCGACTGATCCCTCGGTTCTCGGTTACCACCTTTACCGCGCCGAAAGCCGTCTGGGGCCCTACACGAAACTGAACGGCTCCACTCCAGTGACGGGGACCGTCTTCACCGACACCGCCCCGCCCGCCTCCGGCGACCTCTGGTATCAGGTGCGCGCGGTCAAGTTGGAGACAGTTTACACCGGCAGCTATTTCAACCAAAGCCTCGGCACCTTCGCGCATTTACCGGCAGGCGAAAGCGACTCGGACGCCCCGCCGGTGATCGACCCCTTGCCCCAGATCCAGGTCCGGCAAAACGTCCCCGCCCTCATCGAAGTCGTCGCCTCCGATCCGGAGGACGCTCCCCTCGCCATTCTTGTGACCGATCACCCGGACAACGGGACGCTCGCGGGCACACCGCCCCGCTTTATCTATCGTCCCGATCCCGGTTTCACCGGCACCGACAGCTTCACGGTCCAAGCCTCCGACGGCGTCAACCTGAGCGACCCGCTGACCGTG
>JBKHCX010000100.1:0-10463 GCA_046541615.1 Puniceicoccaceae bacterium | reverse complement strand
ATCGTCTTCATCATCCACGACACATCGTGCATGCGTCCCAGCAGCTCCTCCCGCAGTTCCTGCCCCCGGATGTCGTTCGCGGCGAGCAACTCGGCCAGCGTCTCCGCCGAAAGCGGCTGCCAGGGGGTGGGTTCCGGATAGAGCACCGCGAACCGCCGGACAATCTCCCCGTCGGACACCACCCGCTCCGGCGGCACCTCGGCCAGCACATGGAAATGGTTGTCCATCACCGCGTAGGTCACCACCCGCACCCCGGAGAACTCGGCCACCTGCCGGATCAGCTTCCGCAGATACTCCTTCTCCCGCAAACCGAACCACTTCTCCCCGTTCACCGTCCGGCTCATCAGGTGGTAGTAGGCCCGCACTCCTTCGCCCAGTTTGATCCTCAATCGATGTCGTCTTTTCATGCCCGGAGAGTCGCACAACCGCCCACGCCCTTCAAGCCCAAAAATGTAGCCCGACAAAAAAAATTCGTTCCGCTCCCGATCAATAGAATAAGTGCCTGGCAACGAAAAGGTGTCAAGGAGGATTTGTAGTCTGGCAGGATTTGGGGAAAGGTGGTTCCGGTCTTGCGGTTTCCGGGGTCGTCGGCATGGTTTCGCCTCTATGAGTATGGAATCCAACTATCAGGAACTGAACAAGGAGAGCCTCGCCCTTATGCAGGAGCTGGGCAGAAACGAGCCGGAGCTGATGAAGTCGTTCCAGGGGCTCCACCACGCCGCGATCGGGGCGGACGCGCTCGATTCGAAGGCGAAGGAACTCATCGCTCTGGCGATCGGTATCAGCACCCGTTGCCAGCGGTGCATCGGTCTGCACGTGGCCGCGGCCCTCAAGGAAGGGGCGAGCGAGGATGAGATCCGCGAGACCGTGGCCGTGGCGACAATGATGGGCGGGGGGCCGGCCCTGATGTATGGACTCGACGCGCTGAAGGCGCTGAAGGAGCTTGCCTAGCGGCGCCTCAGTGGAAGCACAGGACCGGGATGGGGCAGCGGCGGAGCATTTCCGCGGTGGTGCTCCCGATCAGGAACCGCCGGATCCGCGTGTGGCCGTAGGCGCCCATGAGCAGGAGGTCGATCCCAGCCTTTTGGACGTAGGCGGCGATCGCATCTTCGGGCAGGCCGCCCAGCATTTCCGCGCGGACGGAGAACCCGGCCTCGGCCAGGCGCTTCTCCGCGATCTTCAAACGGTCGTCTCCGACCTCTTCGCCGTCTTCCCCGCCGGATACGGAAAGGAGGTGCAGGGGGATGTCCTTGCACCAGTCCCAGCGCACGAGCACCTCGAGCAACTTCCGGCAACTGGCGCCGTCGTCGAAGGCGAAGGCCATGGTGCCGATCTCGCGGAATTTCCGGTTGGTCACCAGGCAGGGGCGATCACTGGTGCGGATGACCCTCTCCAGCGTGGATCCCAGGTGTTCGATCGCGTGTTCGGAGGATTCCCCCCGTTTGCCGAGGACGATCAGGTCGAAGTCTTTCTCGAACTCCTCGATCGAATCGGCGAGCAATCCGGTCGTCGTTTCGAAGTCGAGGCGCTCGTCGGGGATTCCCGCGCGCCGGAAGGCGTCGAGGGTGAATCCACGGATGAGGCCGGCCTTCTGCTTTTCGGCTTCCTGCAGCGAGGAGACGAGGCTTTGGTAGGGCTGGATTCCGAGGCTTCCGCCGACATCCATGATGGCGGGCATCTCGAACCTGCGGAGGTCGGAGACGTAGAATCCCGTGATTTCCGCGCCCGTCCGCCGGGACACCCAGGCCGCGTATTCGAGAGCCTCCTGCGCGTAGGAGGAGCCGTCGGTGCAGAGTAGTATTTTTCTTATCATTGCAAAGAGAAGCCGGGGGGGACGGTCACGTTTTTCGGGACGACGAGAATCCCGTCGCGGATGATGATGCCGTCCTTGGCGAACATTTCGGGCAGACCGGCCGGATCGAGGCGGACTCCGTCGCCGATGCGGGCGCCTTTGTCGATGATCGCGTTGCGGATCACGCAGTCGCGTCCCACGCCGAGGGGTACGTCCGAATCGCTCCCGTCCTCCTCGAGTTCGAAGAAATCGGAGCCCATCATGACCACGTTTTCCAGGGTCGAACGCTCCTGGATCATCGATCGGATCCCGATGACGGCCCGCCTGATGGTGCAGTGGTTCAGGATGCAGCCGTCGGCCAGGACCGTCCGTTCGAGGGAGGCGCCGTTGATCTTCGAGGCCGGGAGAAAGCGCGCCCGGGAGTAGATGCGGTTTTCCTCATCGAAAAAATTAAAAGGGGGCACGGGGTCGGTCAGGCGGAGATTGGCCTCGAAGAAGGCGGCCACGGTTCCGATGTCCTCCCAGTAGTCGTCGAAAATGTAGCCTTGGAGTTTCCGCTTTCCGAGCAACTCGGGGATGATCTCCTTTCCGAAGTCGGCGTGGGTGGACGAGAGCGCCTGGCGCAACACCCCGGCGTTGAACAGGTAGAGCCCCATCGAGGCGAGGCAGACGTCGTGCTCGTGCTTCTGGCTCAGGTTGGACTTCAGCCGGTCGCTGATGACGAGGCTGTCGATCAAGGCGGGATCTTCGGGTTTTTCGACGAACTCGGCGATGGAGAGATCGTCCTCGATCCGCATCAGCCCGAAGGCGGGGGCCTGTTCTTTCGAGACGGTGGTCGCGGCCACGGTGATATCGGCCCCGCCCTCGAGGTGCTGCCGGATCATCGGGTTGAAGTCCATCCGGTAGAGCTGGTCGCCGGAAAGGATCAGGAAGAGATCCGAATCCCGGGTGCCGAAGTGGATCAGGTTCTGGCGCACGGCGTCGGCCGTGCCCTGGTACCAGGTGTCGCCGTATTCGGTTTGTTCGGCCGAGAGGATATCGACGAACCCCCCCCCGAAGGGATCGAATTTGTAGGACTCCTGGATGTGGCGGTGGAGGGAGGCGGTGTTGAACTGGGTGAGGACGTAGATCTGGTTCAGCCCCGAGTTGAGGCAGTTGCTGATCGGGATATCGACCAGGCGGTATTTCCCGGCGAGCGGCACCGCCGGCTTGCAGCGCTGCTGGGTAAGGGGGCGCAGGCGGGTGCCCCGACCACCGCCCATGATAACGCAAACGATCCGCATCCGCATAACGGGCAAAACGCTACTTGCTCCGGGGTGGGATTTCCAGCATCATTTCCTCTTTTCGTAAAGAAATCCAGGAACCAATATGTGCGGAATCGTAGGATACATCGGCGACAAGCCGGCCGGCCCCATTCTCCTTCGCGGCCTGAAGCGGCTCGAATACCGGGGCTATGACAGCGCGGGCATGGCCATCCGCAACGGGGAAGGCATCAAACGCACCCGGCGGGTCGGCCGGGTGCAGAACCTCTCCGCCGCCGTCCAGGAGCGCCCGATGCCGGGGACGATGGGCATCAGCCACACCCGGTGGGCGACGCACGGAAAGGTTTCGGAGGAGAACGCCCACCCGCACATCAGCTGCGACGGACGCTTCGCCCTCGTGCACAACGGAGTGATCGAGAATTTCGGCAACATGCGCCGCTTTCTGGAGGAGAAGGACTACCGTTTCAGTTCGGAGACGGATTCCGAAGCGCTGGTGAACCTGATCGCCTACCACTACGACAAGGAGGATCCGGACGGGGGGAGCGACAACCGTTTCCTGCGCAGCGTCCGCAAGGCGCTGCTCCACGTCGAGGGCACCTACGGGATCGCGGTGATCTGCGCGGATTTCCCCGATCTGCTGATCGGGGCGCGCCTGGGCTCGCCGCTCATCGTCGGCCTGGGCAAGGACGAGAACTTCATCGCCAGCGACGTCGGGGCGCTCGTCGGAGCCACCCTGAACGTCATCTATCTCAACGACGGGGAGCTGGTCGAACTCACCCGCGACAGCTACCAGGTGATCACGACCGACGAGGAGGCGGTGGAGGCCGTGATCCACCGGGTCGATTGGACGGTGGAGGATTCCGAAATCGGCGACTTCGGGCATTTCATGCTCAAGGAGATCTTCGAGCAGCCGCAGGCCTTGGAGAACGCCATGCGCGGGCGTTTCTCGCAGGACGGCAGCTCGGCGAAGTTCGGCGGCTTGAACATCACCGCGCGGGAGCTGCGGCAGGTGGAGCGGATCGTTTTCTGCGGGTGCGGCACGGCCTGGCACGCCTGCCTGGTGGCCGAGTACCTGGTCGAGAAGTACGCCCGGATTCCGGTCGAGGTGGAGTACGCCTCCGAATTCCGCTACCGCAACGCCCCCCTCGACAAGGACACGCTCGTCTTCGTGGTCAGCCAGTCCGGCGAAACGATCGACACGCTCGCGGCGCTCCGCGAGGCCAGGCGGAAGGGTTACCGCACCCTGGCCATCACCAATGTGGTGGGCTCGACGATCGCGCGGGAGACCGACGGAGGCATCTACCAGCACGCCGGACCGGAGATCGGGGTCGCCTCGACCAAGGCGCTCACCTCGCAACTCGTCCTCGTGGCCATGGTGGCCCTCCATCTCGGGCGGCTGCGCGACCTCAGCTTCAGCGACGGGGTCGCCTTCGTCGAGGCTCTCCGGCGCCTGCCGGATCTCGTGCGGAAAACCCTCGATCTCAACGATCACATCGCGGAGATCGCCTCCCGCTACGCCCACTACAACGACTGTCTTTTCCTCGGGCGGCAGCTCATGTTTCCGCTCGCGCTGGAGGGGGCGCTCAAACTGAAGGAGATCTCCTACATCCATGCCGAAGGATATCCGGCCGCGGAGATGAAGCACGGCCCGATCGCGCTGGTCTGCGAGACCTGCCCGTCGGTTTTCCTGGTCGAGGGCGGCGAGATTTTCCAGAAGACGATCGCCAACATGCAGGAGGTGAAGGCGCGCAAGGGCAAGGTCATCGCCATCGCGCCCGACGACTGCGAGCTTCCGGCCGGGCTGGTGGACGACCTGATCTCGGTTCCCGGCGCCCCCGATCCCGCCCTGCCGGTCATCATGACCGTCCCGCTGCAGCTCCTGAGCTACCACATCGCCGTGGCCCGCGGCTGCGACGTGGACAAACCCCGCAACCTCGCCAAATCGGTGACCGTCGAGTAGCGGTGGAGGCCGGCCGCGGCTCCATCGCGATCCCGGGGCGGGCCCGCGCCCTTGGGGAAACCCTGCGGCGGCCGGGTCCGCCGCCGGGCTCGAGGCTCCCGGCCGGTCGCGCGGCGCGGCGTCATTTCCGCAGTTCGGCGAGATCCCTTCCCTCGAAACGGAGGCGGATCTCCCGTTCCCGCGCGAGGGAGATGAGGATGCATACCGACACGGCGAGGAGCCCGAGGCTGATCCAGCTCAGGGTTCGCAGGGAAAGGACCGGCAGAAGGGAGTAGGTGACCAGGGGGGCGAAGATGCCGCGCAGTCCGGTAAGGCTCATGTGGATGCTCATGTATTCCGAGACCCGTTCGTCCGGGGCGATCCGGGTGACCCAGAGGTTCCAGGCGATGTTGCCCCCTCCCAGGGCGAGCCCGAAAAAGAACGAGCCGAGGCTGATGATCCAGAGGCTGCCGGAGTTGAAATAGCAGAGGATGGCCAGGGCGAGCAGTCCGTTGAGGATGATCCGGAAAGCCAGGAAATTCATGCGCTCGAAAACAAAGCCGAAGAATTTCAGCCCGACGATCCGCGCCAGGGCGAAGACGACGACGGCGATCAGGATGATCTGGCTGTTCGGCAGGTCGAATCCGTAGGCGGGATTGGCGAGAATCTCGATGCGCAGCGGCAGCAGCCCGAGATTCGCCAGGCCGAGGAACATCCAGGCCGTGAGCATTTTCGCGAAGAGGGGATCCTCGGCGATCAGCGCGTAGTTGCCCCACCGGCGCGCCTTCCGGATTTGCAGGGGCTCGCTGGGGATGCGGGACACGGCCGCGGCGGAGAGGAGTCCCGCGGCCGCCATGAGGAGAAAGACCGGCGCGAAGGACTCCGGATGCAGGTCCAGATACTCCCCGCCGAGCAGGCTGAGCACCGCTCCGACCGAGGCGGCCAGGATGAACGTGTTCGAGACGAGCCGGCCCCGGTCGCGGTGGGAGTAGTTTTTCGCGTAAACGGTGACGAAGAGGCTGGGGAACTGGGCGAGGAGGGAGTTGGCCGCGAGGAAGGCGAACACGAAAAGCCAGAGGCTTTCCGCGAAGGCCGCGACGGCGTAGCCCCCCGCCGCGCCGGCGAAGCAGAGGGCGCCCGCCTTCGCGACGGGAAGTCCGCTCCGGGCCACCACGCGCTGCCCGAACGGCGCCAGGAGGAGACCGAAGGCGATCCCCGCGCTGAGCACGCCCTTGACGGTATCGGGCGCGTCGAAGTAACGGATCGCGGCGAGCAGCCCGAAGGAGAGCGCGCCCACCTCGATGACCCCGCCGAAGGCGCCCCGCACCAGATCGTGGCGATAAGTCAGTCTGCGCAGGGCCTCCCGTTGATACATTGCGCCGAAAATAGGAAAGCGCCCTCCGATGGCAACACCCCGAGGCCGAGCGCGGACACGTGCGGCGGCCGTTTTTCTTTCCGGCGGCCGTTCGATTCCCTGCTTGCTCTCGCGGGCGATTGCGAAAAAACTGGAAAGAATGGAAGATTCGTTCATTCAATCGAGGTTCGCCGGGCGGATCGGAGGAAGTCGTTTCGGCAAGGATACCGCCATCTACAAGTTCGAGAAGATCAAGCGGGCGAAGCGGGCCGCCATGAAGGAGCAGCCGGGCAAGGCCCTGATCGACATGGGGGTCGGCGAGCCGGACGAGATGGCCTATCCGGAGGTCGTACAGAAGCTGCAGCACGAGGCCTCCCTTCCGGAAAACCGGGGCTACGCCGACAACGGATGCGATTCGTTCCGGCAGACGGCCGCCCACTACATGAAAACGGTTTTCGGGGTGGACGGCATCGATCCGGAGACCGAGGTCCTCCATTCCATCGGTTCCAAAACCGCCCTCTCCCTGCTGCCGGCCTGTTTCGTGGATCCCGGCGACATCGTTTTGATGACGACCCCCGGCTACCCGGTCCTCGGCACCCACGCGCGTTACTACGGCGGCGAGGTGTTCAACCTTCCCCTCCGGGAGGAGAACGGCTTTCTGCCCGACCTCGGCGCCATCCCCGCCGAAGTCCTCCGGAAGGCGAAGATGCTCGTGCTCAACTACCCGAACAATCCGACGGGCGCTTCCGCCACCCGGGGGTTTTTCGAAGAGGTCGTCCGCTTCGCGAAAGAGAACGAAATCGTCGTGGTGCAGGACGCCGCCTACGCGGCCCTGGTGTTCAACGGGGAGCCGCTCTCGATTCTGCAGGTTCCGGGTGGCAGGGACGTCGCCGTCGAGCTGCATTCGCTTTCGAAGGCTTTCAACATGACCGGCTGGCGGATCGGATTCGTGGTCGGCAATCCCCTGGTGGTCGCCGCCTACGGCCACGTGAAGGACAATTCCGATTCGGGGCAGTTCCTGGCGGTGCAGAAAGCGGCCGAAACGGCCCTGGCCAACCCCTGGATCACCGAGGAGATCGCCGCCAAGTATTCGCGCCGGATGGACGTGCTCGTCCAGGCGTTGCGCATCTCGGGTTTCGACGCCTCGAAGCCCGAAGGGAGTTTCTTCCTCTACGTGAAGGCGCCGGTTTCCGCGACGGACGCCGAAGGCACGGTGACCGAGTTCGCCTCGGGCGAGGAGTTCAGCCAATGGCTGATCCGCCGCGAGCTGGTCAGCACCGTTCCCTGGGACGAGGTGGGGGCGTACGTGCGGTTTTCGGTCACCTTTGAAGCGCACGGCCCCGAAAACGAGAAGCGGGTCATCCAGGAGATCCGGAACCGCCTGTCGAAATACGAATTCGCCTTTTGAAACGAATGAAGGTCTTCGTCTTCGGAGTTTCCGGTCTGGTCGGGTCGGCGGTGGCCCGCGCCTGCGTGCGGCGGCGCTTGTCCACCTTCGGGTTTTCCGGCGCCCGGGCCTCCGGCGTGGAGGGTCTCGTCTCCGAGCGGTCCATCGACGCGACCGACGGCGAGGCGGTCGAGCGGCTGATCCTCGAGGAATGGCCGGACGTGGTGGTGAACGCCGCGGCGGTCAGCAGTCCGGCCGACGTGGACCGCGATCCCTCCCTGGCCGAGAAGGTGAACGTCGCCTTCCCCCGGCAGCTGGCCATGCTCACCCGCCATCTCGGATCGCGGCTCATCCATTTTTCGACCGACATGGTCTTCGACGGATCGACCGGCGGCTACCGTTCGACCTCCGTGCCCAACCCCGGCGGCCTCTACGGGCAGTTGAAGCTGATGGCCGAGAAGGAGGTTCTGAAGTTCAACGACGAGCGGCCCGTGGTGCTGCGGATCACCATCGTCAACGGAAACAGTGTCAGCGGCCGGCGGAGCGTTCACGAGAAACTCCTTTCTGCGGTCGCCTCCGGCGGGCGCCCCCGCCTGTTCACGGACGAAATCCGCCAGCCCTGCTCCGCCGGAAACGTCGCGGAGGTCTGCGTCGAACTCGCGGAACGCGACGACTTGAACGGGATTTTCCACTGGGCGGGCGCCGACGCCGTCTCCCGCTTCGAATTGGGCGCGCGGATCCTCGACCGCTTCGGGCTCCCCGAATCGGCCGTGGAGGCCGTATCCATGCGCTCCGATCCGGCTTTCGCCGGCCGGCCGGCGGATCTGACCCTCGAGCTGGAACCGCTGCTCGGCAAACTCAAGACCCGTCCGACCTCGCTCGCGGGGCAGCTCGAGGAACTGCGCGCCCCGGGCCATCTCCACCGCTGGATCCGCGAAAACGGGCGGCTGTAGCCGGGAGGGTGAGCCGCCGACCGCCCACCCGGGTCGGGTTTCGCCGTGCTTCTTGGGCCGCGCACCCGGAAGGAGGGTGCGGCCGGAGCCGCGTTTCACCGGCGGGCCCGGAAATCCGGGCAAAAAGAGGGGCGCGGCCTACCCCTAAACCGCGCCCCATTAGCTTTCTGCTTTGTTGTTACCCCAATCTCCCCGTAGGGAGAAAAGTTGTTATTGTTATGATGGGAAGAATGGTGATTCGGGAAACGATTGCAAGAGGAAAAAAGAAAAAAAATAAATTTTTTTCGCGGTATTCGGGTTGCCTCCTTCAAGTCGTTGATGAGAAATGAGATGAGCCATTCGGGCGCGCTCGCTTCCGCCTGTTGCGGACGGATTTTCGGGCGGCCCGGGAGGATCGGACGACCGGACCGGACGAAAAAATCGCGCCCGCCCGACGAAATCCGGATGGATTCCCTTGACAATATATGCTCTTTGTGGAATATCCGCATTTCCCAGGTTCCGCCCGCTCCGGCCATCCGGAGGTCCGGGCGGTTCCGAAACCAACCGAAGGAACAACCATGACTGATTCAAACAAGGAAGAGTGCCGCGGAAACGCCGCCCCCCGGAAGCCTGGCTTCATCAAGCGCCTGGTGAACCGCCTCGACGCCTCGCTCAAGGCCAGGTCCGAGGAAAAAGCGGAAGGCGGGTGCTGTGGGAAGGCGGCTGGCGGCAAAGGCGGCAAATGCTGCTGAGACTGATCGACTGGCTGGTCTATGGGCTGGCCGGACTGGACCCGGAGTCGCGGTTCGTGGGGGCGGTTCATTTTTTCCTCTACGACACGATCAAGATCTTCGTGCTCCTGGCCGTCTTGATCTTCGCGATCGGGGTCATCCGCACCTGGCTCCCGGAGGAGCGCCTGAAGAAATGGATGAGCGGCGGCGGGCTCTGGGGCAACGCCGTGGCCGCGCTTTTCGGGGCGGTCACGCCGTTTTGCTCGTGCTCCTCGATCCCGATCTTCATCACCCTGCTCAAGGCGGGGGTGCCCCTCGGGGTGACTTTTTCCTTTCTAATCACCTCTCCGATCATCAACGAATATCTCGTGATCCTGATGGCCGCCGAGTTCGGGCTGTCGATCACGGTCGCCTACGTCGGTAGCGGCCTGCTGATCGGCATCCTCGCCGGGGGCTTGCTCGGGCGGATGAAGCTGGAGCGGTTTCTCGAACCGGACATCACCGGGGCGTCGGGCACGGTGGGGATCGCCTCGGGCGTTCTCTCGCCCGGAGACCGCTTCCGTGCCGGATTGAACGAAGCGGCCACGGTCATCCGGCAGATCTGGGTCTGGGTTCTGGTCGGGGTGGGTCTCGGTTCACTGATCCACAACTACGTTCCGCGCGAATCGATCCACGCCATGATGGAGGCGACCGGCCTCTTCTCCGTTCCCCTGGCCACGCTCCTCGGCGTGCCGATGTACGGCAGTTGCGCGGCCATCGTGCCGGTGGCTGTCGTTCTCTTCGAAAAAGGGATACCGATCGGAACCGCCCTCGCCTTCATGATGGCGATGGCGGCCCTCAGCCTGCCGGAGGCGGTGATGTTGCGGCGAACCATGCGGCTGCAGTTGATCGCGCTGTTTTTCGGGATCACGACCCTGGCCATTGTGTTCACGGGGTATCTGCTCAACTTCCTCGGGCGGTTTCTGTAGCACGCTCCCCGGGGCTCCGCGTGGGCGAGCGCCTGGTTTGTCAGAAATCAACGACGCCCCGGTAGCCCGGCGGCGAAGGCCGTTGAGAGATCCGGTTC
>JBKHCX010000099.1:0-10473 GCA_046541615.1 Puniceicoccaceae bacterium | reverse complement strand
ACGAATTCACCGCCGCGGTGCGCGCCTGCATCGGGCTCAAGGCCTACAGCGTTTGCGTGCGGCCCTGCGACATCGGCCCGGCCAGGGATCTTTGCGCGGGCACGGAGACCAAGGTCTGCGTCGTGCTCGGCTTTCCGCACGGCTGCCAGCTCACCGCGAGCAAGACCGACGAGGCCCGCCGCTACATCGAGGCGGGCGCCGATGAAATCGACATGGTCGCCAACTACGGCTGGGCCAAATCCGGACTCTGGGATGCGGTGCGGGAGGACATCGCCGCCGTCGTCGCCGTCTGCAAACCGGCGGGCGTCCCCCTGAAGGTGATCCTCGAAACCGCGCAGCTCGGAAGCGATGAGATCCGCAAACTCACCGAAATCTGCGCGGAGGCCGGGGCCGACTTCGTCAAGACCTCGACCGGCTTCAACGGCGAGGGGGCGCGCGAGGCGGACGTCGCGCTGATGCTCGAAACCGCCGCGGGCCGCTGCAAGGTCAAGCCCTCGGGCGGGATCCGGGACGCGGAACGCGCCCGCATGTTCGTGGAAATGGGCGTCCACCGGCTGGGGGTCAACTGGAGTTCCTGCCAAGCCATCTGCCAAGGCGGCGGCACCGGCGGGGCGGACGGGGGTTATTAAACACTCTTTCCCGGCCCCCATGGAAGCGCGGATCACCGTCATCGGCAGCGCCAACGTCGATTTCATCATGCGGGCGCCGCACCTGCCCGCCGTCGGGGAGACGGTCACGGATTGCTCCTTCCTCCAGACCTTCGGCGGGAAAGGCGCGAACCAGGCGGTCGCCGCCGCCCGGGCCGGCGGGGCGGTGACCTTCGTCGCCGCCCTCGGCAACGATCCCTACGCCCCGATCATGCGGGAAAACTTCGCCCGCGACGGCATGGATCTGACCCATCTCGCCGTCCTCGACGAGGTCTCCTCCGGCACCGCCCTGGTGATGTTCGACGGCGGGGGGAACAACTACCTGACGGTCGCCCCCGGCTCGAACCACCGGGTCACGCCCGAGGCCGTCCGGGCGGCCGAAGACGCAGTCCGGGAAGCCGACTGGATCGTCCTGCAACAGGAAATCCCGCTCGAGGCCAACCGGACCGCCCTCGAACTGGCGGCGCGCCACGGACGACCCGTCCTGCTGAATTACGCCCCCGCCCACGACCTGCGCCTGCGCCCCGGCCCGGAGGTGCATCTGCTCGTGGTCAACGAGATCGAAGCGGGCGCCCTCGCCGGGCGGACGCTCGACCCGGACGATCCGGCCGCCGCCGAAGCCATCGCCGGGGATCTCCTCGCCAAGGGCGGCCACCGCGCCGTCATTCTCACCCTGGGGGCCGGCGGGTCGGTCGCGGCCACGCCGGAGGAGACCTTCCGGGTGCCGGCGGCGCCCTGCCAGCCCGTTGACAGCACGGCGGCGGGCGACACCTTCTGCGGCGCCCTCGCCGTCGCGATGGGCGAAGGCGCCTCCCTGCGGGATGCGATCCGTTTCGGCACCGCCGCCGCCGCCCTCGCCGTCGGCAAAATGGGTGCGCAGCCCTCGATTCCCCCGCGCGCCGCGATCGAACAGGCGCTCGACCGCGGATGACCTCGATCAAACCGCGATAACCGGGAAAAGACACCCTCTTATTTCACCATGCCCAAAGGACTCCTCTACTCTCAAGTCGGTTACGAACCGTCGATGCCCGTCCGGGTCATCCTGCGGGGCGACGCATCGACGGATTTTCCAACAAGCACCGTCTGCCGCCTCAACGATCCCAAAGGCGCGGCGGTGGCAACGGCGGATTTCCAGCCGGCGGGCGAATGCTGGGGCATCCACTGGTGGGTGGCCGAGTTCCCCGCCGGGCTGCCGGAAGGCGACTACGGCGTGACCGCCGACAACGGCGGCCAGGCGGTTTTCCCGGGTTCCGGCCTCCGGGTGAAGCGCGCCGTGCTCTGGGACTCCACCGTCGAAATCATGGCCACCGAGATGCTGGAGATCCGCAGCCGCCTGGCTCCGGCCGGTTGCGGCTGGCAGGACGCCGGGGGGGTCTGGCAGGAGAGCAACACCCAGAGCGCGATGATCATCGCCCTGGCCGACCTGCTCGAATTCGCCCGCCATCGGCTCTCCCCCGGCACCGCCGAGCGCATCTACCACCAGATCGCCCACGGCTGCGAATACCTGATCCAAACCCAGGAGGAGGCGGCCGAACGCAAGCACCCGGGGGGGGCGCTCTCCCACGACCTCCTCGGCCACAAGGACGTCGTCCTACCCAACGACGCGCTCAAGGCCGTCGTCGCCTGGCGGCGGGCCGCCCGCTTTCTGCCCGACGCCTACGACCGGATGCGCAACCGCGCCAACGCCGCCGCCGACAAAGCCTTCGCCTGGCTGCGGACCGAGGCCCGCCCGATGGGCGCCAAAGGGATGAGCCTGCGGCAGCGCGGCCTGCCCCCCGGAACCGCGATCCCCGCGGACGAGTGGCAGACCCGCGACCTCCTCACCCTCGCCTGGGGGGCGATCGAGACCTACCGCGCGGCCCAGTATGAGGCGGAAGCATGGGCCATCGACGCCCTGCGGAAAATCGCCGACCGGCAGATCACGGAGGACCAGGCCGAGGCCGGCTTCCACGGCCATTTCCGCGAATACGACTCGCTGCCGCATTCCGAAAAATCCTGGTGCCACTCCATCTACGCCGGCGAGTTCGGGGCCGACGCCGGCGGAGCCTTCCCGAACTACCTGGTCCCCTTCGTCGAGGCCCTCCGCCTCTGGCCCGGGCACGAGGACGCCCCCCAATGGCGCGAGACCCTGCGCCGCTTCGCCACCGGATACCTCCTTCCCGCCTGCCGCGCCAATCCCTTCCTCCTGACCCCCTACGGCATCGTCGGCGACGAAGGCGCGATCGGGTTCGCCGGGCCGTGGCACGGCTTCAACTGTGTTTACGCCTACACGGCGGCCCTCGCCCTGGACCTCTCCGAAATCCTCGGGCTCGACGAACTCAAAATGATCGCCCACGCCAACCTGCAGTGGATCGCCGGGCTGAACGCGGGCCTGACCGCCGAATCCCTGGAACGGGGCTCCCACATCTACCGGGAGGATCTCGCCCCCGGCGAGGCCGTCCCCCGCAGCATGATCCACGGCATCGGCAACCGCAGCGCGGGCACCTGGTTCGCCACCCGCGGGGTGATCTGCAACGGCTTCGCCACCGGTGATCAATTCAAGTTCGACACCGATCCCACCCGCGCCGAAGACGGCCCCCGCAGCTTCACCGACGAGGACTGGATCGTCCACACCGCCGCATGGCTTTCAGCCCTCGCGCGGATGGGCGGGGCATGACGGCCGGCTTCAGGCGGAGCGGCACATGCCGGCGCCGCCGATTGGCGAAACCGGGCGGACGGGCGGCCGATTCGGCAGCGCTCAATGCGTCAGCGCGAACAAGGTCCGGAACGGCACCATGCGCCCGGCCGCCGCGACCCGGAGCCCGGCGCGGAGCCCCGGCCGCAGCAGGAGGGGATGTATGGCGTTCGCAATGCGGAACCGCCGCCGGAAGCGCTTGCTGTGCTCCGCCCCGACCCGCCGGACGACGGCTCGCCACTCCGCTTCGCCGCGGTGCCACGCCAGAAGAGGATCCAGCGCCGTCTCCGCCGATTCGAACGCGATCGACATGCCGTTGCCGGTGAACGGGGGAATGACGCCCCAGGCGTCGCCGAGGCGCAGGGAACCGTCCGGCGTCCGGGGCAAGGCGAAGGAGACCCCGGCGACCGCCGCCGCGCTGTCCGGCCGGATCTCCGAATCCGCGAGCAGCCGCACGACCGCCTCCATGCCGGCCGCCCGGGCGTAGGCGGCGAGGATCCGGCCCCGGCCCGCCCGGACCTCCGGACGCTTGCGGAACAGCCCGCACAGATTCCAGAACCCTCCTTCCACGGGCGACAACCCCACGTAGCCGCCCTCGCCGAGGAAGAGGGTCAGATCCGGCGGAAGCCCACCGCGGATGTGCAGTTTGAACCCCATCCAATCCGTGCGGGCGGCGACCCGCCCCGAAGCCAGGACAACGCCCTCCGCCTCCGGATCCCCCCGCCATCGCTCGCCGAGGCGGACCGTCCCCCCGTTCGCCCGGATCCGCCCGGCAAGCCGCCAATCCAGGGCGTGGCGGGAAAGCCCGAGCGCCTCGCGGGGCAGCCCGCAACGGTAGAAGACCCGCCCGGACGGCCCCCTCCACGTCGCCCGCCGGTGGACGAGCGCGTCGGCGAGATCCGGCTCGACGCCGAGGCGCCGGAGGGTCGCGCGCCGCACCCCGCAGATGAACTCGCCGCAAACCCGGTGCCGCGGCAGCACGCCCGCCTCCCGGACCGTGACCGGCACCCCCCGGGCGGAGAGGGCCGCGCCCAGGGAAAGACCGGCGAGACCGCCGCCGACTATGGTCAGCTCTTTCTCCACGACACCATCCTGTAGGCTCCGCGCGGATCGCGGCTCACCCGGAACTCCCGCCCGCCGCTCCCGGCGCCCATCCGATCGGGGAGTTCGTTTCCCCGGAATCCGGCGCGTATGCTCACCCGCCCGTCGTGCCAGGAGACCGGGTGCAGGCCGAACGGCCGCAGCAGCGAAAGCCCCCAGACCGACCGGCGCACCCGCAGGGGTTCGCAGATGATCCACACGGGAACCGGGTCGAACCGGCGTCCGAGTTCCCGCAAAACCTCGTCCTCGAACTGGTGCAGGAGCAGGTTCACCACCAGAACATCCGGAGGCGGCCCGGGCGTGTAGTCCAACAGGTCCGACTGGTTCCAGCTCCAGCCCTCGGGCCAGTCACGCGGCCGACCCCACAGGTCGATGCCGGTGTAGGGCGCCCGGGCGAGCCGGGGCACCCGGCCGCGCAGGTATCGGGCGAGATCGCCCTCCCCCGCCCCGGCCTCGACGACCGAGGCGCCCGGCCGGTGGAAGCGCTCCAGCTCGCGGGCCACCCACCGCCAGTTCCCCATGAAACGGTTCAGGAAGCGGAGATCCCGGCGGTTGGCGACCGCCGCCGGATCATCGGGGGCGAGATCGTCGAGAATCTCCGGCTGAACGACTCGGCTTCGCATCGGAGACAGACCATGGTGAAAAACCACGCCCGGGCAAGCGCTCCGCGCGATCCGCTCAGCCCATGCGGCGGAGGCCTTCCTCGTCGATGACCGGCACGCCGAGCTTTTCGGCTTTGGCGAGCTTGGAGCCGGCCTCTTCGCCCGCCACCACATACGAGGTCTTTTTGCTGACCGAGGAGGTGACGCGCCCGCCCCTGTCCTCGATCCAGGCCGTCGCCTCCCCGCGGGTGAGGCCCGGCAGGGATCCGGTCAGGACGAAGGTCCGCCCCTCCAGGGGCCGCGCCGCCCCGGAGCCCGGCTCCGCGCTCTCCTCGAAGCGCAGTCCGGCCTTCCGGAGATCCTCGATCATCCCGCGGTTGCGCGGTTCGGCGAAGAAGGTGCGGATGCTGACGGCGAGGACCTCCCCGATCCCGTCCATGGCGGTCAATTCCTCCTCGGAAGCGTTCATGACGGCGTCGATCCCGCCGAAGTGCCGGACGAGATCCTTGGCCACGCCCGCGCCCACGTTCGGAATACCGAGGCCGTGCAGGAGCCGCCAGACCTCGCGGTCGCGGCTGTCGTCGATGGCCGCGACCAGGTTTTCGGACGACCTCCGGGCGAACTTCTCCAGGTCCAGGAGATCCTCGACCCGGAGCCGGTAGAGGTCGGGAATCGCCGCCACAAGCCCGCGGGAGACGAGCTGATCGACGACCGCCTTGCCGAGGTTCTCGACGTCCATGCACGCCCGCGATCCGAAGTGCTCGATCCGCCGCCGCACCTGGGGCGGGCAGGCCGCGTTGGGGCAGCGCCAGACGGCCTCGTCGGGCAGGCGCCGCAGGGCGGTGCCGCAGGCCGGACATTCTTTCGGAAACGAGAACGGCTTCGAGTCCGCCGGACGCGATTCCCGATCGACCTCGATGACCTGGGGAATGATCTCCCCGGCCTTCTCGACGAGAACGCGGTCCCCCTCGCGGATGTCCTTGCGGCGGATCTCGTCCTCGTTGTGGAGCGTCGCCCGGGCGACGGTCGTCCCCGCCAGCTCGACCGGATCGAGGTGGGCGACCGGGGTGACCGCCCCCGTCCGGCCGACCTGCAGGCCGATGGACCGGAGGCGGGTGTGCGCCTTCTCGGTCTCGAACTTGTAGGCGATGGACCAGCGTGGCGCTTTCGCGGTGCGCCCGGCCTCCTTCTGCAGGGAGCGGTCGTCCAGCTTGACCACCGCGCCGTCGGTCGGATAGGCGAACCCCTCCCTCATCCCGTCCAGCTCGACGATCGCCTCCCACACCGCGTCGATGCCCTCGACGGTCCAATAGCGCTCGACGACGGGCAGCCCCCATTCGAGAAGATGCCGTTGCAGCTCGGACTGGCTGGGGAGAAAATCCGGCTCGCAATGGCCCAGGCCGTACACGACCAGTTCGAGCCGTCGCCGGGCGACGAGCGCGGGGTCGAGCAGCTTGATCGTCCCGGCCGCGAGATTGCGCGGGTTCGCGTAGAGGCTCTCGCCCCGTTCGGCCCGCCCGCGGTTGATCCGGTGGAATTCCTCGTTGGAGAGGTAGATCTCCCCCCGCAGCTCGACCGTCTCCGGCGGGTCGTCCGTCCGGAGCCTGTCCGGCAACGCGCGGATGGTGCGCACGTTCTCGGTGACCACGTCGCCCTCGACCCCGTTGCCGCGGGTCACCGCCCGGACGAAGCGTCCCTTTTCGTAGGTCAGGCTGATCGCCAGGCCGTCGATCTTGGGATCGACGGTGTACCGGAGGGTCTCCCTGCCGAAGCGCTTGCGCAGGCGTTGGTCGAAAGCGGTCAGATCCCCGCGGTTGTAGGTGTTGTCGAGGCTGAGCATCGGCTCGAGGTGGCGGTAGGTCTCGAACCCCTCCCGCCGGTCGTCGCCGACGCGGGCGGTGGGCGAATCCGGCGGCGGCTCGCCCGGGACTTCCTCCTCGAGGCGGACGAGTTCCTCCTTGAGCCGGTCGTACTCCCGGTCGGACACCTCGGGGGCGGCCTCCCGGTAATACTTTTCGTCGAGCCGGGCGATCCGCTCGCGGAGTTCGCGGACCCGCCGCCGGACCGTCTCATCCGCCGCGTCGCTCACGTGCCCTCCTTATCGGATTCGCCCTCGTTACCGTCCCGGCGCACGAGGGCGAGGACCCGCGCGCCCTGCTTCGGCACGAAGGTGCTGCGCGAAGAAAACACGCGGAGAGCCCCCTTCTCCCCGAGGGCGAAAAGCGGCAGGAAGAAGGCGGCGCCGGCGGCGGCCTTTTCCGGGTTCCAATCCCCCTCGACGACGATCTCCCGGATCACCGCCCCGGAGTAAAACTCCTTCTCGATCCGCTCGAAAGTCGCCTTCGAGTCGAAAAGGAGGTTGCGCTGCCGCTCGGACGAGCCCCCGCGGGCGCTCTCCCCCAACTCGTCGGCCCCGAGGTGGTACACGTGGGTCTTGCCGAGATGTTTGCCAAGCGCCAGTTCGGCGAAGGCGTTGACTTCGGAGTTGGCGGTCACGGCGAGACCCCGCCCGATCTCGGCGAAATCGATCTCCTCCAGGAAATCGGAGGAGTGGATGTTCCCCTGGTAGGCGACCAGACCCGCCTCGCGCGAGGCGGCGACATGACGGCCGTTCGAATCGATCAGGGCGACGGAGATCCCGTTGCGCTTGAGCGCCACGGCGATCATCCGCGCCCAGGGGTGCGCGCCGACAAAAAGGATGCCCTGCGGATTCGCGGACCCGATCCGCACCTTGCGGGCGAAAGCCGACGCGGCGAACCCATAGAAAAGGACGGTCCCCAGGACCACGAACAGGATCTCGGCGAACATGCGGTCGGCCTCGGGATTCCCGGTCTGCCCGAGTTTGAGGGCGAACACGGAGGCGAGGGCGGTCACCACGATCCCCCGCGGGGCCATCAGCATGAGAAAGCACCTCTCCCGCCAGTCGAGCTGGGTGCCTGCCACCGAGACCAGGACCGTCAGCGGTCGCACGACCAGGATCGAGGCGGCGAGGAAGAGCAGGCTCTGCCAGCCGACCTGGAGCAGCACTCCGCCATCCACCCGGGCGCCCAGCACGATGAACAGCCCCGAGATGAGAAGCACCTGCAGATTCTCCTTGAACTCGATGATGTGCTTGACCGGAAACGAGCGCTGGTTGGCCAGGATGATCCCGAGCAGGGTCACCGAAACCAGCCCGGCCTCCTCCTGGAAGAGATTCGAGAGCGTGTAGAGACCGATGACCACCGAAAGGGTGACGGGGTTGTGCAGGTAGTCGGGCAGCCAGCGGTGCCGCATGGCGAGTACGAGCACGGCCGCGCCGGCGATCGCGCCGGCCACCCCGACCGAAAGAGTGACGAACATCCCCTGCACGAAGGTGGACGGGGCGGATCCGATGCCCCCGCCGAGGACGGTCTCGAGCAAGAGCACCGCCAGAATCGCCCCGACCGGGTCGTTCAGAATGCCCTCCCACTTGACGATGTGGCTGACCCGGCCCCGGGGTCGGATCTGCCGGAGCATCGGCCCGATCACGGTCGGCCCGGTGATCACCAGCAGCGCGCCGACGAGAAGGGCCAGCTCGGTGGGCAGACCGAGCAGCCACCAGGCGAAAAACGCCGAGAGCAGCCAGCAGGTCAGGGCGCCCACGGAAATGAGCCGCAGAATGATCCCCCCGCTCTGCCGGAACTCCTTCAGGTTGAGCGAAAGCCCCCCCTCGAAAAGAATGACCGCCACGGCGATCGAGGCGACCGGGAAGATGGAGTCGCCGAAAAGCGCGTCCGGATCGAGCAGTCCGGTGGCGGGTCCGGCCAGCAGCCCGAAGGAGAGGAGCAGAAGAATCGCGGGAATCTGGAAGCGCCAGCCGCACCACTGGGCGAGGGTCCCGAGAACAATGACCCAGGTCAGGCCGATGAGAATGTCGTGCTCCACGGGGAGAGGAGGGTTCCACCTTTTCGCCGGATTGCAAGCCCGGGCGAAATCGCACCAGATTCCCTTCCCGGCCGGACGCACGAACAGATGATGCGGGGGGTGTAACCACAGGTGCGTGGAGAAAAAGTTTGAAAAGGGATGATTTTTATCTGTACCTCCGTTCACTTATGGTCAATAAGCTTGGGATGGCCAACAACAAAACAGAGAAAAACAAGCTACGAGCAAAGCGCCTGACCCGGCGTTTGGAGTCCCATCCGGAGATGCTGGATCGCTTCGAATCGATTCTGGATCTGGCTGAAAACGACGGGGGTGCGAGCTTCGACGAAATCGAGGAACGCCTGGTGGAGGAGGTCCGCTCTCTGGGCGGGGAAACGCTGGGAAGCTGGCTTGACCGCCGGGAGGAGGCGTTGGGTGAGGCAACTCGAGCCGAATCGAAGGGGACGCAGCAGCGCGGAAAAAAAAACTAGAATTTTACAGCACCTTTGGTCCGGTCACAGTGGAGGAAAGGATCTGGCGCCGGCCGGGAAGGAGCTATCTGCGACCGTTGCTCGAGGAGTTGGGCATGAAGCCCAAGGGTCTTTCGCGATTGCTCCAGCGCAGAGTGTGCGACTTCGGCTGGAACCGTTCTTTTGCAAAGGCGGCCGGGCAACTGCACGAACACTACGGCTTCGATCTCTCCCCTGAGCGGATTCGCCAGACGAGTTTGGAGCATGCCTGCGAGATAGACCGGCGTGTTCGCCGGGAAGGGCCCTCGACTGTTCTCAAGGCAGGGGGAGCTTCGGTGGTGGTGGCCGAAGCCGACGGTTCGTTCATCCGCCTGGTGGAAAACGCCACGGATCAAAAAGGCAAGCGCACCCGGCGCGTCGACTGGCACGAGTGCCGCCTGTGCGCGGCGTGCGAACACGGATCCTCGCAAACCCAATATGCGGCGAGCCTGGACGAAGTCGATTCGGTGGGGGCTTTGTGGAGCCGTTGCGCCCAGCGGGCCAACTGGGGGGCCGACTCACAGGTGCAGACCCTCGGGGACGGAGCGACTTGGATCGACAACCAGTCGCTTGCTTGCTTTGGAGAGGCACGATGGTATCTGATCGATTTCTATCATGTGTGCGAATACCTGGGGGCAGCTTCGCAAACCTGTGCGCTGAAGGAGACCCCGAAGCGATGGATGGGCCGTCAAGCCACCCTGCTCAAAAAAGGAAAATCCGCCAAGGTAATTGCCAATCTCGGGAAGCGTCTCGAACCCGGGAGCATCCCAAACGAGGACGCTCCCGTGCGAGCGGCTTGGCGTTATCTCAGCAACCGCACCGAATATCTCGACTATCCCAGAGCCATCGCACTCGGACTCCCCATCGGAACCGGCATGATCGAAAGCGGCAATGGGCATGTCATCCAGGATCGTCTCAAAGGACGTGGAATGGCCTGGTTGCCTCAGAGCGCACAGTCTTTGGCTCAAGCCAGAGCCTTCACGGCATCTGGCAGGTGGAATCAATACTGGGAAGAATCATCGGAAAAAGCCGCATAGCTCCACGCATCTGTGGTTACACCC
>JBKHCX010000098.1:0-10612 GCA_046541615.1 Puniceicoccaceae bacterium | reverse complement strand
ATCCGCCGGTGTCCGGTTCCCCCCCCCCTTCCGCCGCCGCGGCCAGGAGCGCGTTCCAGCGCAGGGCGGCCTCGCCGAGACGGGGCCCGAAGGCCAGATCGTCCAGCGGCACCCCGTGCACCGCACCGGTCCGGACGGCGTTCGTGCGCGAGAGCGCCGCGCTTTCCTTCAGCGCCCGGATCGAGGCGGGGCTTCCGCCGTGCCCCTCCGACTCGGCGACCAGAATGACGTCCGGATCCATCGCGAGGAGACTCTCCCGCGAAACCGGTTGGAATCCGCTGAACCCGTCCGCCGCGTTCTCCCCCCCGGCCAGCCGGATGAGCGCGTCGGCCCGGGAATCCCGCCCCCCGGCCATTCCGCCCCCGCCCGCCCCGGGCGGCTCGAGGAAGAAGACCACCGTCGGCTTCCGGTTCTCCCACCGGGAGGCCTTCTCCCGGGCCGCGGCCAGATCCTCCTCCACGGACTCCAGGATCTCCCCGGCCTCCTTCTCCCGTCCCAGCGCCTCTCCCACGCGGCGGACCGAGACCGCCAGATCCTCGTACGAGGCGGGATCGGGCAGCCAGATCGTCCGCACGTCCAGCCGCTCCATCATCGACCGCGCCGCCGGAGGCCCCAGCGCCCCCGTCGCCACGATCAAATCCGGTTCCATCGAAAGCACGCCCTCCGGCGAAATGCTCCGCACGTAGCCGACCTGCGGCAACTGCCGCACCTCCGGCGGATACGTGCTCGACAGATCGACCGCGACCACGTCCCCCCCCATGCCGAGCGCGTGAACGATCTCCGTCGCCGCCCCTCCGATCGAGACAATCCGCTCCGGCGGTTCGGCGGCGCCCGCCGGCGGCGGCAGGACCGGAACGACGAACGCGGCCAGCCACAGAAGCACGCCGCGGGGCGCGGAGGAGGCCCCCGCGCGGTTTCCTCCCGAGGTGGGGAAGGCGGCCGGCCCGGGCGGAAAATGACGGTGATTTGGATGAGATCGAGACATAATCGCAAAAATTTCCCAAAAGGTATTGACGTTGCAAGCCAAAACGCTACAGAGTCTCAACATCAAATTTTATGGAAAAGCAAATCTCTTCTCTCCGCGACCGTTATTCGGCTCTCCTGGCGGACGAGCCGCGCCTCCGGATCCGCGACGCGGCCGATCGGCTGGAGGTCGGTGAATCGGAGCTGCTGGCCCTCGACTGCGGCCGCACGGTCACCCGCCTGAACGTCCCGGACTGGCACGGTTTCGTCCGTTCGCTCCTGCCGCTGGGCCGGGTCATGACCCTGACCCGCAACGACCACTGCGTTCACGAGAAGACCGGCTGCTACGAGCACATCCCCGCCAGCGGGCAACAGGTCGGGCTGGTCACCGGCAAGGACATCGATCTGCGCCTTTTCTACCGGGCCTGGCACACGGCCTTCGCGGTCGAAACCGAGGACGCGCGCGGCGGTCCCCTCCGGTCGTTCCAGATTTTCGATTCGGCCGGCGCCGCCGTCCACAAGGTCTATGCGCGCGACGGGGAGAAGCTCGCCGTCTTCCGCGAGCTGGTCGAGCGGTTCCGCTCCGAGGACCAGGGCGCCACGGAAGTCACGCTTCCCCGGAGCGGGGACCCGGAGCCTGTCCGCGGGCCGCTGCCTCCCGAAAAGCGGGCGGCCCTCCTCGACGACTGGGCGAAGCTCGAGGACACCCACCACTTCGTCGGCCTGCTCGGAAAACACGGGGTGGGGCGCGAGGCCGCCATCGCCGCGGCCGAGGGACGCTTCACCCGGCGCGTCGCCGCCGACTCGGCCGCCGGCCTCCTGGAGGCCGCCGCGGGGCGGGAGGTTCCGGTCATGGTCTTCGTCGGCAACCCCGGCGCCATCCAGATCCACACCGGACCGGTCCGCCGGATCGTTCGCTCCGGCGGCTGGACCAACGTCCTCGACCCCGGCTTCAACCTGCACCTCCGCGAGGAGGGCGTGGCGGCGGCCTGGGTCGTCGAGAAACCCACCCGCGACGGCGCGGTCACCTCGCTCGAGCTTCTCGACGCGAAAGGCGGGACCATCGTCCAGTTCTTCGGAGCGCGCAAGCCCGGCTCTCCTGAACGGGAGGACTGGCGCTCCTTGGTCGGCGACCTTCGCGCCGCCGCCTGAAGCCAATCAGCGACGCCCCGGGAATCCATTCCTCCTCAACCCCCCCGAATGCGTTTTTATTGAGAATAAGTCCGAGTCTCTATTTGAAAGTCCTCCTTCCCCGTGCGTTCGGGGGGAGAGGCTTTCCCTCAGCAACCAACCAAAGAACAAAGAACAACAAATGAAAACGAAATCATCGATGAAAGTCATGCTCGCCGGGCTCCTCGTCCTGCCCTTCGTCGGATCCGGCGCGCCGCTTGTGACGCCGGATCTCGCCGGCGTCACGGAATACGAGGGCTGGGAAGGCCTCACCGCCGGGAACTATCCCGATTATCCCGGATTTCCGGGAACCGCCCCCTGGCCCGAGCCCATCGCCTCGAACACCGCCGGCTCGGCGGGGAACGCCGGCTTCAACAAGATCTCCGGCGGCGGCTATCCCGGCTCGCAATCCATCTACAACTTCACCACGGCCGGTACGTTCGAGATTGCGAACACCTCGGCGATCACCGGTGTGGAGACCGTCGTCGTGCAGTTGGATCTCGGCGAGGGAAACAGTTTTTTCACCGCGGCGCCCGTTCTCAGCTATAACGGAGGCAGCCAGGATCTTGCCCCGGATTTCGAGAAGAGCGGAACCGGTCCCACGGACTTCACGAACCCCGCAACCGGAAATCCGGGCACCACGACCCTGTTCGGCTACCAGTGGGATTTGAGCGGCGTCGGCGGCGTTACGGACTACGCGATCGAATGGACGACGGACGCGCATGCGACCACGTTCAACCTGCGCCTCGACTCGAGTGACCGGTACACGGGCAACGCCATCTCCGCGGTCCCCGAGCCGTCCGGCTTCGGCCTGGTCCTGGCCCTCGGGGTCCTCGGCCTCACCGCGGTCCGCCGTCCCCGTCTTTCCCGGCGGTAAAGGGATTCGCCGGCGGGATTCGTCCGGCCGCCGGGAGTTTCCGCTCCCGGCGGCCTTTTCCCGGGTAACCTCTTCCTTCGACTTCCCCGAAACATCCATGAGACGACGAGATCAAATCCTTCTCCCGTTCTTCGGGCTGATGCTATCCGCCTCGGCCGAGGACTCCTTCATCGTGCCGGAGGTCCCGGACGGCGCCCGGACGGAGTTCGCCTGGTGGGACGGCTTCAGCGATGAGTTCACCGAATTCGACCTGCCGGAAGAAGGGGAGACGGTCCCTCCGCTTCCCGGCGGCGAGGGGAACGCGGTCAACCGGCCGGAGGCCGACAACACCGACGCCCTGCTCTACCAGACGGGCACTTCGACCGCCTTCATCACCAGCACACAGGGCATCTACAGCTTCGCGGCGCCACTCCGCTTCCTCATCCACGATATCCCGTCGTTTGAAACCGACTCCGTTCTCCTGCAAACGCAATCAGTGGGGTCCCTCCCCGACCTGGAGAGCGCGTCCCTGTTCTACCGCGAGAGCGCGGACGGCCCTCTTTTGTCCGCCGGACAGCCGCAGGCGGGCGAGGGATTTCTCCGTGACGATGATAAAGCCTACGCGATGTGGGAGTGGGATTTGTCCCAGGAAAGCATCCATGACCTTTTCATCGTCTTCGACTCGGCCGGAAGCACGTTGAGCCTGCGGCAGGTCCAGCTCGACACCTTCGACACGGTCACCGACAACCTGGGCGTCGCCCTGCGGATCCGCAGCAATTCCAATTTCTCGACCGTTGGCCGGGTCGAACACCATCTCGTCGGCGAATCCGGGCCCCGGGCCAGCTACCGGCCGGGCGACCAAGTCGAACTCACCGCGGTGGTCGATCCCGTGTTCGAGCACGAATTCGTCGGGTGGCTGGACGATCTTTCCGGGGATGCGAATCCGGTGGTGCTGACCGTCGGCGAATCGCCCTCGGTCCGCGCGGTTTTCGCCCCGAAGACCTACGACGGCTGGGCCGACAATCAATTCAATCCGTACCTGACCGATGGTCCGTCGCTTTCCGTTCGCTCGGAGATCGGGGCCGATCCGGATGGCGACGGGCTCGGCAATCTGCTCGAATACGCGCTCGGCGGGGCCCCGGAGTCGGCGGCCGACCTGGCGGACATCCGCCCGCGTGTGGTCCATGGCGCCGGAGGCGCCCCGCGGTTTACCTACCGCCGGCAGATGGAGGCGACCGATCTGGAGTACCAGGTCCGGATCTCGAACGACCTGCGGACCTGGTACCACAACGGCGACGGAACGGGCCTGACCTACACCGAGGAGCTTCCCGACCCGGTCTTCAACGGCGACGGGACCGAGACCGTTTCCGTCCGTCCGGGGCCCGACGCGCCGGGCGGGGACGCCGTCTTCTTCCAACTCGCAATCACCCGCCAGCCATGAATTCCTCCCGAATCAACAAAATCCGCGGGCGGGGCTTCACGCTCGTTGAAATCCTCGCCGCAGTCGCCGTGATCGGCATTTTGTCCGGAATCCTCGTCGCCGGGGTCGGACGGGCCCGCCAGGCGGCGGAAACCTCCGCGGCCACCTCCTCGGCCCGCTCGCTCATCCAAGCCTATCTGATGACTCCGATGGAGAACGGGGGCGAATTCGCGATCGGCTACGGGAACGCCGGGGAGACCCTCTATCCGCGGGCGAGTCCGCCCCTGTCCCCGAGCAGCGAGGAGGCGAAACGCTATCCGTGGCGGATCGCCCCTTTTCTCGACGACGGGGTCAAGGCTCTCTACGTCGGCGCCCACCGGGAATACTACGACCGGGTTGCGTCGAAGAACGCCTACATGGCCAGCCTCTACCCCTCCTTCGGGATCAACAGCATTTTCGTCGGGGGGCACTACGACGGCCGGAAACACTCGCCCGGGTACACCCCCGGCGGCCGCAGCAACGACCAATCGACCTTCCCGCGCGACTTCTGGGTCCTGCGGCCCGGCGACGCGCACGATCCCTCGCGCCTGATCGTCTTCGCCTCGGCCATCAGCCCGTCGCCCCCCGATTATCCGGAAAAGGTGGGGTTCCACCGGGTGCTGCCGCCCGATTCCCCCCTCACGGCGGACTGGGGGAGCTACAACCCGGAAATCCCCGCCAGCCTCGGCCATGTCTCGCTCGAATACGGTGGCAAGGCCGTCGTCGCCCATCTGGACGGCAGTGTCGGCACCGCCACCGAAGAGGAGTTGCGCGACATGCGGCGGTGGTCGAATCAGGCCGCCCTTTTCGACGACCCCGGTTTTTCGGACTGGAACCGCGAGCGGTGAGAGCCCTCTCAGCCGGGTCGCCCCCGATGGCGGCGCGATGGACACGGAGGATTTGACCGGAAGGCCGCGGAGCGTTATCTGCGTGTCATGAAAATCCGGTTGTCTCCGCCCGCGTGTGCGTGTGTTGTCCCCTTGGTCTGGGCGCCTTTGGCCCTGTCGGCCGCCGCTCCGGCCGATCCGATGGAGCAGCCGGAGGAACCCCTGTGGCGGCAGGAGGGCGGGCGGCCGCCCGGAGGCTTCGGGTTTTTCGAACTGGAGCAGTCCGCCCTGTTCGTCCCCGAAAGCGACTTCGACGACGGTTCCGGGGATTTTTCCGAGAACCGGTTCGAGACGACGATCGCCTGGAACCGCTTTTCCGGGCCCAACTCCATCACGCGGCTGTCCGCGGGCTACATCCGAAAGGACTACGATGTCGGCGGAGCCGGTCCGTTCGCCGGCAGCTTCGGGGGCGTGAACGCCCTCCGCGCGGGCGGAACCTTCGAGCGCCCGCTGAACCGCCGGTGGAGCGCCTTTGTCAGCTCGAGCGTGAGCTTCCAGGCCGCCGGGGACGCGTCTTTGGCGGACGGCTGGAACGTGCCGTTTCTTCTCGGAGCCGGCTATCTGGTCAATCCCGAGCTGTACGTGTCCGCCGGGGTGCTCGGGATCTTCGAGGCCGAACTGGGGGATCGGGCGATCCCGATCCTCGGCGTCCGCTGGCAGCCGAACGATCGGTTCACGCTCATGACCGTCAACGGTGTCGTCGCCACCTACAAGGCCGGCGCCCGCAAGGAGTGGGAGTGGCTGGCCTCCGTTCTCTACGAGACCTTCGTCTTCGCGGTGGACGACCTCGAGGGGTTCGAGAGAGAGCAGGGGGTGGTCTCCCAGGAATATGTCCAGACCCGGCTCGGCCTGGTCCGCAATATCGGAGAGGAATTCCAGGTCGGCCTCGCCCTGGAGGGACGCTTCTTCCGTAGATTCGAATACCACGACGACGAGCGGAAATTCGACCAATTCGACGTCGATCCCGGGGTGGGGCTTCGGATTTCCGGCGCCTGGCGGTTCTGAACACCGCCCCCGCGCCGCTCCGGGATCCTATTTTGTTGCGTTCCCGGGATCGCGTTTCTTTCTCTCTCCGTCCGCGGCGCGAGTCCCCGCCCGCTTCCCCTTTTCTTTCCGTGCCATGACCCAAGAATCGCGAAATTCCCTCCGCAAGGCCATCGGCCCCGGTCTCCTCGTCGCCTGCGCCGCCATCGGCGGCTCCCATCTGGTCTGGTCCACCCGGGCCGGCGCCGAGTACGGCTGGCAGCTCGTCGGCCTCCTGCTGCTGGCCAACCTCTTCAAGTATCCGTTTTTCCTTTACGGGCAGACCTACACCGCGGCGACCGGGGAGTCGCTCCTGGCCGGCTACCGGCGCAAGGGGCCCGGCTTCGTTTACATCTTTCTCGCCATCAATGTCCTCACCGGCGTGATCAACATCGCCGGGGTTTCCATGCTCAGCGCCGCGCTTCTGGCGGGATTCGGCCTCACGGGTGTTTCCCTTCCCGCGCTCACCGTCGCGCTCATGGCCGGTTGCGCGGTGTTCATCCTCCTCGGGCACTACCGCCTGCTCGACGGAGTGGCGAAGCTCGTGGTCGTGGCGCTCACCGTCTCCACCCTCGCCGCCCTCTTTCTCGCCGTGGGAAAGGGGCCCGTCGCCGCACCCGGGTTCGAAGCTCCTTCGCCGTGGACATGGGCTTCGTTCGGCTTCCTGATCATGTTCATGGGGTGGATGCCCGCCCCGCTCGACCTTTCGGCATGGTCCTCGCTCTGGATGTTCTCCCGCGAGAAGCAGACCGGCCACTTCGCCACGGTGCGCGAGACTCTCTTCGATTTCCATCTCGGCTACGTGACCGCCGTCGCAATGGCCGTGATCTTTCTCGCTCTCGGCGCCCTGGTCATGTACGGGAGCGGCGAGCGGTTTTCATCGACAGGAATCGGCTTCTCCCAACAACTCATCGACCTCTACGCGCGCAACATCGGCGACTGGTCCCGAGGGCTCATTCTCTTCGCGGCCTTCGTCACCATGCTCAGCACCTCCCTCACCTGCGTGGACGGCTACCCGCGGGCGCTCGCCGCCTGCACCTCCCTCATCCTTCCCGGCCTGGCGCCCCGGTTCTCCCTCGTCCACCGCCTCTGGATCGTCGTCTCGGTCGCCGCGGCCTCCGTGATCGTGCTCGTCTTCGTGCGGAACCTTCTGCAGCTGCTCGGGTTCGCCGCGATCGTTTCCTTCGTCACCTCCCCCGTCCTCGCGGCGATCAATTTCGCGGTGATCTCCGGAGACAACGTGCCCGCGGAACACCGGCCCGGTCCGTTCCTGCGGGTTCTCAGCTGGCTCGGGATTGTCTTTTTCGCGGGGATGACCGGCGGGTTTCTGTATGTCGAATTCTTTTGACGCCATCCGCATCCGGGGCGCCCGGCAGCACAACCTCCGCGGCATCGATGTCGAGATCCCCCGGGGGAAGTTGACGGTCGTCACGGGGGTGAGCGGCTCCGGCAAGTCGTCGCTCGCCTTCGACACCCTGTATGCCGAAGGCTACCGCAAGTACATGGAGAGCCTTTCGCCGAAGGCCCGCCAGCTCCTCGACCAGATCGACCGGCCCGAGGTGGACTTCATCGAGGGCCTCTCGCCCGTGATCGCCATCGAGCAGTTGACCGGCCACGGCGTCAACCCGCGGAGCACCGTCGCCTCCATCTCCGAGGTGGCCGACTACGCCCGGGTGCTGTGGGCCGTGGCCGGCGTGCCCCATTGCCCTCTCGACGGCGGCCGCGTCAGCCGCCGGTCGATCGACGATTGCCTGGAGCGGATTCTCGCGGAGCCCGGGGGCGCGCGGATACAGATCCTCGCCCCGCTCATCGAGGCGAAGCCGTCCGTCATCCGCGAGGAAATCGAGAGCCTCCGCCACAAGGGCTACACCCGGATCCGGATCGACGGACGCATCGCGGGACTCGACGAGAAGAATCTCATCGACCGCGGCCGGAGCACCCAGACCCTCGATCTGCTCATCGACCGGATCGTCCTGCGGGCCGACCAGCGCGGGCGGATCGCCGATTCGCTGGAACTCGCCTTCGCCGAGGGCGGCGACCGGGCCATCGTTCTGGTCCAGGACGCCAGGGAAGGCCCCTGGCGGGAGATTTCGCTCAGCCAGGCCCATTCCTGCGGGATCTGCGGCGCGGTCTATCCCGCGCCCTCCACCCGCCTCTTCTCCTGGAACAATCCCGACGGCGCCTGCCCGACCTGCGGGGGCGTGGGCGAGATTCTCCGTTTCGACCCGGACCTGCTCGTGCCCGATCCCTCCCTCTCCGTCCGCAAGGGGGCCGTCAAACCGTGGCGGATGGGGTCGAAGCGGATGATCATCCGCCGCAACGCCCTGCTGCGGCAGCTCGCCGGGCAGCTGCCTTTCGATCCCGATCTCCCGTGGAAGGATCTCGATCCGGCGGCGCGGGAAATCCTCCTGCGCGGTTCCGGTGAAAGGGAGTTTCTTTTCAAGCTCGGACCCGGCAACCGCAGGCCGGTCGCCATGCCGTTTCCCGGCATTGTCCCCGATCTGGAGGAGTCCTTCCGCACTACCTCCAGCGAGGGCCTCCGCGCCCGCCTGGTGGCCTTCCAGCGCAAACTTCCGTGCCCCGATTGCGGAGGCGGGCGCCTCGGGCCTTATCCGCGCAACATCCGGATCGGCGATCTGTCGTTTCCCGCGTTTCTCGGACTGTCCGTCGCCGGGGCGCTCGACCGGGTCGAGGAGTCCATCCGCGGGGCGGCCGGGCCGGTGGTCTCCGAAGCCGTGGACGGGCTCGCCGGCCGGCTTCGCTTCCTGTCCGAGGTGGGGCTCGGCTACCTGACACTGGACCGGCCGTTCCACACCCTGAGCGGAGGGGAGGCCCAGCGGGCGCGCCTGGCGACCCAGCTCGGCATGGGGCTGGTCGGGGTCGTTTACGTGCTCGACGAGCCGAGTATCGGCCTCCACCCCATCGACATCGACCGGCTCATCGCCAACCTCCACCGGTTGCGCGACCGGGGGAACACGGTCGTCGTCGTCGAGCACGAGGGGGCCATGATCCGCGCCGCCGATCATCTCGTCGAGATGGGTCCCGGAGCCGGCTCCAAGGGCGGTTGTCTGGTTTTCGCCGGCACCCCGGCCGCCGCCGCCGCCGACCCCGGCAGCCGGACGGGCGCCTACCTCTCCGGGCGCGAGGGCCTGGCCTCCCTCCGCAGCGCCCGCGCTCCCGGCGGCGACCGCCTCGAAATCCGCCGGGCCCGCGCGAACAACCTCGACGGGTTCGACGTCTCCTTCCCGGTCGGGTGCCTCTCCGTCGTCTGCGGGGTTTCCGGCTCCGGCAAGAGCACCCTCGTCCACGACATCCTCGCCGCCGAGGCCTCGCGCCGTCTCAACCGCGCCGGGACGGTTTCCGGCGCGCACGGCGGTATAGCGGGGCTCGACTTCTTCGACACGGTCGTCGAGGTGGACCAGTCGGCCATCGGCCGCAGCCCCCGCTCCAACCCGGCCACCTACGCCGGGGTCTTCTCGGTCCTGCGGACGCTGTTCGCGAAAACCCCGCTCGCGAAGGTGCGGGGATACACCCCGGGACGGTTCAGTTTCAACGTGCCCGGCGGCCGCTGCGAACGCTGCAAGGGGGACGGGGTCATCCGGCTCGACATGCAGTTCATGGGGGATGTCTTCGTGGAATGCCCGAGCTGCCGGGGCCGCCGCTACAACCGCGAGACCCTCGAGGTCCGCTACCGCGGCCTCAACATTGCCGAAGTGCTCGACCTGACCATCGACGAGGCCCGCGACGCCCTCAGCCGCAACCCCGCCATCCTCGCCAAGCTTGATCTTCTCCGCGAGGTGGGGCTCGGCTATCTGCGCCTGGGCCAGTCGGCGACCACCCTCTCCGGTGGCGAGGCGCAGCGGCTCAAACTGGCCACCGAGCTGAGCCGCCGCGAACAGGGCCGCACCCTCTACCTCCTCGACGAACCGACCACCGGACTCCACTGGGACGACATCGCCAGCCTCGTCCACGTGCTGCACCGCCTCCGCGACGCCGGCAACACCATCCTGGTCGTCGAGCACGACCTCGACCTGGTCCGCCTCGCGGATTGGATTGTGGAGCTGGGGCCGGGCGGCGGCGCCGAAGGCGGCCGCCTGCTCTACGCGGGCCCCCCCCGGGAATGGAAAAAGGCCGGAAACACCCCGACCCGCCGCGCCCTCTCCCGCATCCCCTGAAACCAACGTAAAATAAACCAAAATCCAATTTCATCCCGCAACCTCATCCCAGACCACAGAACAGTGGTTCTGGAAGGCA
>JBKHCX010000097.1:0-10656 GCA_046541615.1 Puniceicoccaceae bacterium | reverse complement strand
CCCCAGCACCAGCACGGCCCCGCCATCCTCCGCCCCGACGCTCCCCTCCCCGGAGCGAATCTCGATCCGATCGGAGAAATCGATGCGCTCCGCAGCCAGAAGATTCGGACCGACGGGGCTCAACTGTTCGGGAAAAAGATCCGCGAGCGCCCAGGCCCCGCGCCGTTCCGGCGCCGACGCCGTGGAAACGGCCGGCACCCAGAAACCCAGCCCCATGAAAGGCGTGGCGAACAGAAGAAAATACACCAGGCACAAGCGCTCCGCCTTGCTCAGCAGGGCGTTCCCGAACAGGCGGTTCCACAAGGCGCCCAGCCCCAGCACCAGAACGAAAAACGAGAGCGCCGCCATGGCCAGCACCGCCACCCCGGCGCCGCGCTGCCAGCCGAGGGGTCCGGTCGCCGTGGACACCGCCCAGCCGCAAAAACAAAGCCCGGCAAAAGCGAGGCCCAGCACTTTCAGACTGAGACCGGAAACAAAGAGAGGCATGAGTGACGGGGAAACAGGTGCTTGAAGAAAAGGTCGGAGGATTCGATTGCCAAGAGAGAAAAACCAAAAGCTGGAAAGTAAACGATTCCCCGTCGATCGGGTATCCTACAATTGTCGGATGCGCCCCCCTTCCGCCACCTGGGTCGGATGGAAACCGTGGGTGGCGAACTCGCGGGCCAGAGCCAGGCGGTGGATCTTCGCGTTGTGGCGGACATCGACCGGAAAATCGCGTTTGAAAAAGAAATGCCGGATCGGGGCCGTCCCGGCGGTCCGCGACCCGATCTCCCGCAGTTCGCGGACCCATCGATCGATCGCGTCCGGCACCCGCGGGAAAGCCCCCTTCCGGGGCTGGACGACGATCGCCGGAACCCGGTTCCCCTCCGGTCCCAGCCCGACCAGGGCGGTGCGATAGACCTCCGGATGCCGGTTGAAGACCTGCTCGCAGCACTCGGGGTAGAAAACCGACCCCTCCGCCGTAACGACACGCTCCACCACCCTTCCGCAGAACCACAGGCAACCCTCCCCGTCGCGATACCCCAGATCGCCCATCCGGTGCCAGAGCCGGCCCTCCCACTCCACCTTCGACCGGCGGGTCGCCTCCTCCATCCGGTCGTACTCGCGCGTCACCATGGGGCCGCTCGCGATGATTTCGCCGACTTCTCCGGCGGCAAGGGGTTCGACCCGGCCGGCGTCCAGGACCCCGTCCGCCACCGCCACGATCCGGATCCCCACCCCGGGCAGGGGCCTTCCCACGCAAATCCCCCCGCCCCGCTCCGCCCGCCCGGCCGACCCGGCGATCCCTCCGCCGTCGATCACGGAAAGCGGGAGCGCCTCGGTGGCCCCGTAGGGGCTGAAGACGGCGGCCTCCGGAAAGACCCCGCCCATCCGCGCGGCCAGAGCCGGGGGCAGCGCGCAGCCGGCCGCGAGAATCCGCCGGAGGCTCCCGACGGACACGGAGGTCCTCTCCCCCTCGCCCACGAGGCGCTCCCACAACACGGGGGAGCCGAAACTGTTCGTGACCCCGGCCGCCCGCATCACCTTCAGCAGCTTCGCCGGATCGGCCCGCGCCGGTTTCGAAGGATCCATCGGGGGCACGACCGTGGTCATGCCGAGGGCGGGATTGAAAAGCGCGAAAACCGGAAGCATGGGAAAATCGATCTCGCCCGGCTCGATCCCGAACCGGTCCCGGACGGCGTCGATCTGGGCGGCGAACATGCCGTGCCGGTAGAGAACGCCCTTCGCCGGACCCGTGGACCCGGAGGTGAAGAGGATGGCCGCCGGATCGTCCGCCGCCGCCGGAACGACGGGAAAGGCGGGCCCCGCGCCCCCGGAAGCCGCCCCCGAAACCGCCCGGACCGGAATCCTCGTCCGCACGCCCCGGAACGCCCCGCGGAAAACACGGGAAATCCACAGTCCCCGCGGAATCCCGAACACCGCCTGGGGACCGGTCCGGCGGACCGAGCGCAGGAACCCCCGCAAGCCCATGCCCGGATCGATCACGACCGGCACGGCCCCTGTGCGCAGAATGGCGAACACCCCGGCGATCAGTTCCAAACCCGGCCGCGCCAGCACGAGCACCCGCGTGCCCCTGCGGATTCCGGCGGCGGCCATCCGTCCGGCGACGAGCGCCGCCCTTCTTTCCAATTCGGCGAACGAGGTGTCGGCGAAGGCCACCTCCCCACCGGCCGCGGCCGGCACGCGCACCGCCGCACGATCACCGGAATCCGCCGCACGCAGGGGCAGGTGCCGGGATACGTTGAAGTCCGCCTCCGCCCCGCCGTTCATCCTCCGTCCCGGGCCAACGCGGCTTCGAGGCGGACGACATCGGCCGGCGTGTCCACCCCCACGGTCGGAGACTCCGTCAGCGCGACCTCGATCCGCGCGCCGTTCTCGAGCGCCCGCAGTTGCTCGAGTTTCTCCAGCGTTTCCAATGCCGAGGGCCTCATGCCAACGAACTTCTCCAGGAACCCGGCCCGGTAGCCGTAGAGACCGAGATGGCCGAGAAACGCCTCCCCCGCCATCCCGGAAGCCGGCGGCGCCCCCCCGTCGTCGCGATTCCAGGGAATCGGCGCTCTCGAGAAGTAGAGCGCCCGCCCGCGCAGATCCCGGACCACCTTCACCTGCGAGGGATCCGCCAGGCGCGCCGGATCGCCCAACCGGACGGCGAGCGTGCTCATCTCCGCCCCCGCCTCCACCAGCGCGAAGAGCGTCCGTATCTGCTTTCCGGTGACCATCGGCTCGTCGGCCTGCACGTTCACGACCATCTCCGCTCCGATCTCCCGGTTGGCGGCGGCGATCCGGTCCGTGCCGCTGGCCAGATCCGGATCGGTGCGCACGCACCGGAAACCCTCGCCGCCCAGGACATCCGCCAGCGCTTCGCCGGCGACGGCGAAAAAGAGGGGGATGCCCGGAGCCGCCGCCGCCACCCGCTCCGCCGTGTGGAGGACGAGGGGGCGGCCCCGCACCGGGTGGAGCAGCTTGTTCGGAAACCTCACCGATTGGAGCCGGGCCGGAACGATGATCGCCTTGGGAATTCGCACGGAGGAAATTTCCACAGGCCGGGCGACCGCGTCAACGGTTTCCGGCGGCCGCCGGAACCCACCGATAAAAAGCTTGCCACCCAAAAAGATGTCATCCAAATCTCGCGCCCTCTCCGGAACCGGAACCACTCTCTTCTCTCAGCAAGCAATGCCATTTCGCTCCTCGCAAAGGGTCCGCCCGGCCGCCGCCGGCACCCTTCTCCTCCTTCTGTTGGTGGCAGGCTGCTCGATCCCCCGGCCCGATCCCCGAACCGAGGTTTCCGCACTGGCCCCCGCCGACGGATGGACGGCCGGCGGCGAAGCCGGCGGGGTCTCCGACGACTGGATCGCCTCTTTCGACGATCCGGTGCTCGACGGGTTGGTCGCGGAGGCACAGGAGGCCAATCCCGATCTCGCGCGGGCCGCCGCATCCCTCTCGGCCGCCGTGGCCCAGGCCCGGCAGGCGAACTCGGCCCTGTTCCCCAGGGTCGATCTCGGGGCCGGCGCCGGGCAGACCCGGTTCTTCGAGCTGACCGAAGAGCAGGAACGGCTCGGGGTCAGTCGAAACCAGACGGATCTCGGGGTCTCCCTCGACCTGAGCTGGGAACTGGACGTGTGGGACCGGGTCTCCGACTCGGCCGAGGGGGCCGCCCTCGCCGCCCGGGCGACCGCCGCCGACTACGCCTTCGCCCGCCAGAGTCTCGCCGCCCAGGTCGCCAAGGGCTGGTTCCAGGCGCTCACCGCCAAACGGCAACTCGAACTGGCGAACCAGTTCGTCGAGAATTTCAAGGAATCCCACCGACTCGCCGAAGCCCGCTACCGGGCCGGCGACGTGTCCGCCCAGGACTCCTTCACCGCCCTCGCCGATCTCGCCGGAGCCCGGAGCAACGCCGAGGACGCCCTTTTCGCCGCCCGCGCCGCGATCCGCAGCCTGGAGGTCCTTCTCGGGCGCTATCCGGCGGACGAACTCGCCGTGGCCGGCCCGCTGGAACGGACCCTCCCCCCCGTCCCGGCCGGGCTGCCCTCCTCCGTCCTCGAACGCCGCCCCGACCTGATCGCCGCCGAGCGGCGGGTCTCCTCCGCCTTCCGCCTGGCCGGCGCCGCCTCCGCCGCCCGCCTCCCGCGCTTTTCCCTGGGCGCGGCCTACCAGACCAGCGGCGAGAACTTCGGCGACCTGTTCGACGCTCCCGGCATGCTGGCCAACCTGGGCGTGAACCTCTTCCAGCCCCTCTTCGACGCCGGCCTGCTCCGCTCCCGGTTCGAGGAGGCCGAGGCCGGCCAGGCCGCCGCCGTGGCCGCCTACCGCAGCACCGCCCTGACCGCCTTCGCGGAGGTCGAGGACACGCTCGCCCTCGAGAAATCCCTCCTCGCGCAGGTGGACAACCTCGCCCTGGCGGCCGAGAGCTTCGAGAAGGCCCGCCGGATCGGCGAGATGCGCTACCGCGAGGGGGAAACCGACCTGACCAGCTACCTGGTCGTCCAGCGGCAGGCCCTCCAGGCGCAGGCCGACCTCATCGCCGCGAGGGGGCGGCTCCTGACCAACCGGGTCGATCTCCACCTCGCTCTCGGGGGCAACTTCGAGAGCGGCCCGGTCAACGACACTCCCGCGCCGCCGCCCCTTCCCTCCCAAGAGTCCCCATCCTCGAAGCAACCATGAACATCCGCCTCCTTTTTCCCGCTCTTCCCGCCCTGGTCCTGTTCTCCGGCTGCGGCAAAGAACCGCCTCCGGCCGAGCCACCGCCGCCGGCCGTCGAGGTCATCGAGACCAAAGGCACCGAAGTTCCCGTTTACCGCGAAATCGTCGCCACGCTCCAAGGCACCGTCAACACCTCCCTCAAGGCCAGGGTCGAGGGCTACCTGCTCACCCAGGAATACGAGGACGGCTCGCTCGTCGGGAAAGGCGACCTCCTTTTCACCATCGATCCGGACCCGTTCGAGATCGCCGTCCAGAAAGCCGCCGCCGACGTCGCACAGGCCGAGGCCCAGCTCGTCAAGACCCAGCTCGACGTGACCCGGGACCGGGAACTGATCAAGGCCGACGCCGTGAGCCAGCGGCAGCTGGACAACGCGGTCCAGGCCGAGCAGGCCGCGCAGGCGCAGGTCAAGGCCGCGAAAGCCGCCCTCGCCAACGCCCGGCTGAACCTCGGCTACTGCAAGGTGTATTCGCCGGTCACCGGTATCGCCGGGAAGGCACAGGCCGGTGTCGGCGATCTCGTCGGGCGCACGAGCGTCCTCACCACCATCTCCAGCCTCGACCCGGTCCAGGTCGTCTTCTTCGTCCCGGAAAGGAGCTACCTCGAACGGGCCGGCGACTTCCAGAAGGCCCTCTCCGTTCCCTACAACGAGCGGCCCGACAACCTTGATCTGATCCTCGCCGACGGCACCACCTTCCCCCACAAGGGCCGCCTGCAGTTCATCAACCGCCAGATCGAGGAGGGCACGGGCACGATCGGCATCTACGCCCTCTTCCCCAATCCGGGAAGCGTCCTGCGCCCCGGCCAGTACGTCAAAATCCGCGGCCGCATGAACACCCTCGACGACGCGATCCTCATTCCCCAGCGGGCCGTCAGGGAAACGCAGGGGATGTTCTCCGTCTTCATCGTGAACAAGGACGACACCGTCAGCTCGGTTCCGGTCGAGCTGGGCGAGACCAAGGGCAGCCGGGTCGTCGTATCCTCGGGATTGAAATCCGGCCAGACCGTCGTGGCCGAGGGAATCCAGCGGTTGAAAAACGGCGCGAAGGTCCGCACACGGCCGTGGAGTCCCGACGACAAGGCCGGAAGCGGCGGCGATCCCGCCGCCGGCGCCGACGCCGGCGGCGGCAGGCAGTCAGGGCAGCCGGAATCAAGTGAGGCGGATTCCGGGCAGGCGGACGCCCCGTCCGACCCCGGCGGATCCAAACCCGGGGCAGACTGAGCGGCGCAAACGTCCGGCACCATGTACAAATTTTTCATCAACCGCCCGATCGTCGCGATGGTCCTCTCCATCCTGACGGTCATCGTCGGACTCGTCTCCATGACGATGCTGCCCGTTTCGCAGTATCCGGACATCGTTCCCCCGCAGATCAGCGTCAACGCCTCCTACGTCGGAGCCGACTCAACCACCATCGAGGAATCGACGGCCCTGCCGATCGAACAGCAGATGAGCGGCGTGGACGGCATGGAGTACATGTCCTCGACCAGCTCGAACAACGGTTCGATGGCTCTCACGGTGACCTTCGACGTCGGCACCGACACCAACACCGACCAGATCCTGACGCAGATGCGCGTCAGCCAGGCGGAGTCGCAGGTGCCGCAACAGGTCCGCGACATGGGCATCACGGTCCGCAAGTCCCTCGCCTCGCCGCTGATCCTCTTCGCCCTCACCTCCCCGGACGAGTCCTACGACAGCCTCTTTCTCACCAACTACGCCGTCATCAACCTGAACGACGCGTTCACCCGGATCCCCGGAGTGGCCAGCGTCACCATCTTCGGGGCGGGCCAATACGCCATGCGGATATGGATTGATCCGAACGTCCTCGCCAGCCGCAACATCACCGTCTCCGAGATCGTCCAGGCCATCCAGCAGCAGAACACCGTGAACCCCGCCGGCACGATCGGGGGCGAACCGGTTCCGGAGGGTCAGGAATTCACCTATTCGGTCAGCGCCCAGGGCAGGCTCACCGATCCGTCGGAGTTCGGGGACATCATCGTCCGCGCCGAAGAGGACGGATCGGTCGTCCGGGTCAGGGACGTCGCCCGCGTCGAACTCGGAGCCCAGAACTACACGGCCGACGGCCGCTACAACGGAAAACCGGCGGCGATCCTCGCCCTCTACCAGACCCCGGGCAGCAACGCCCTCGCGGCGGCGGACGCGGCGAAGGACCTCATGGAGGAAATGTCGCGGAATTTCCCCGACGGGTTGGAGTACACCGTCGCCCTCGACACGACCGAGGCGGTCACCGAGGGGATCAAGGAGATCCAGAAAACCCTTCTCGAGGCGCTGATCCTCGTCGTCATCGTGGTCTTCATCTTCCTGCAGGGCTGGCGGGCGACCCTCATCCCGCTGATCGCCGTGCCGGTCTCGCTGATCGGCACTTTCATCTTCTTCCCGGTCCTGGGGTTCTCGATCAACACGCTCTCGCTCTTCGGCCTGGTCCTCGCCATCGGGCTGGTCGTGGACGACGCCATCGTGGTCGTCGAGGCGGTCGAGCGCTACATCGAGAAGGGGTTCGCCCCCAGGGAGGCCACCATGCGGGCGATGAAGGACGTGAGCAGCCCCATCCTCGCCACCAGCATCGTGCTGGCGGCGGTCTTCATCCCGACGATCTTCATCCCCGGCATCACCGGCCAGCTCTACCAGCAGTTCGCCATCACCATCGCGATCTCGGTCCTTATCTCGACCTTCAACGCCCTGACCCTGAGCCCCGCGCTCTCCGCCATCCTGCTCCGCCCGCGGAAGAAGACGCGCGGTCCCCTCGGCTGGTTCTACGGCAAGTTCAACAAAGGTTTCGACGGGGCGACCAATGCCTACGTCAAGGTCTGCGGCGGCCTGATCCGCAAGAGCATCCTCGCCGTGGGCGTGATCGTCATCGTCGGCGGCATGGGAGGGATCGGCGCCGGCCGCCTCGCCCCCGGCTTCATCCCCGACGAGGACCAGGGCTACGCCTTCGCCGCCATCAACCTGCCGCCCGCCTCCTCCCTCCAGCGGACCTCCGACTCGGCCATGGAGGTGGTTGACCGGGTCAAGGACATCCCCGGCGTCAAGGACGTCACCTCCGTCGCCGGCTTCAACCTGCTCTCGGGGGTCATGAACACCTACAGCGGATTCTTCTTCATCACCCTGGAACCCTGGTCCGAACGCTACTCGAAGGAAAACGTCCGCGAGCAGAATCTCAAGGCGGTCTTCGCCAACCTGAACCGGAAGATGTCCGGTCTGACCGGGTCGGTGGGCTTCGCCTTCCCCCCGCCCGCCATCCCGGGGATCGGAACCTCCGGCGGCGTCACCTTCATGCTGCAGGACAAGGTGGGGCGCCCGCCCGAATTTCTCTCGAAGGAAGCCGGCCGGTTCATCGAAGAGATTTCCAAAAATCCCGCGGTCGAGCGGGCCTCCACCACGTTCAGCACCGACATCCCCCGGATCTACGTGGACGTGGACCGCGACAAGGTGCTCAAGCAGGGCGTCCCCCTCTCCTCGGTCTATCAGACGCTCCAGGCCTTCATGGGGGGGGCCTTCGTCAACTACTTCAACCGTTTCGGCCGCCAATGGCAGGTCTATCTCCAGTCGGAGGGCGAATTCCGCACCGATGTCCGGAACCTCGACCTGTTCTACGTGCGCAACAACCGGGGCGATGCCGTCCCGCTCAGCACCTTCGCCAGTGCCCAGCGGCGCCTCGGCCCCGAGTTCATCCAGCACTTCGACATCTTCCGCTCCGCCCAGATCAACGTCACGGCGGCCCCGGGCTATTCGACGGGCGCCGTCATGGAGATCCTCGAAGACACCTTCGACGAGACCATGGATTCGACGATGGGCTACAACTACAGCGGGATGTCCTACCAGGAAAAGAAGGCCGCCGAAGGCGTTTCGGCCACGGCCATCTTCGGCCTCTCGCTGATCTTCACCTTCCTGATCCTGGCCGCGCTCTACGAAAGCTGGTCGCTGCCCTTCAGCGTACTGCTCAGCCTGCCGATCGCCGTCGGCGGGGCCTTCCTGTTCCTGCTGATGCGCGGCATGGACAACAACATCTACGCGCAGATCGGACTGGTCATGCTGATCGGTCTGGCGGCGAAGAACGCGATCCTCATCGTCGAGTTCGCCCGGGCCCAGTATCAGGAGGAAGGCAAATCCATCCGCGAGGCGGCCCTCGAGGCGGCGCGGTTGCGGCTGCGCCCGATCCTCATGACCTCGTTCGCCTTCATCCTCGGGTGCGTGCCGCTCTACTTCGCGCTCGGGGCGGGCATGGTCTCCCGCCGCATCCTCGGCACCACGGTCATCGGCGGCATGCTCGCCGCCTCGGCCATCGCGATCTTCGTCATTCCGGCCATGTTCTACATCATCGAATCCCTGGGCCACGGGAAAAAGAAGAAAGCGGCGGCCGCCGAGGAGCGCGGCGACTGAGTCCGCCTCTCGAACGGATCCGCCCCAGCGGCGCTTTCCCTCGACCGCATCCCGGATCAACCCGATCCGGGGCGGAGGGAGGAGAGGGAGGCCCGTAAGCGCTAACCTTAGAAACACGGTATTTTCATTTGAGGCGCTCATTCGCGATGAGTTGGTAGGCGAAGGCGTGGTCGCACTGAGCCGTTTCAACGGCCTGCGGCCATGAAAGATGCCTCCCCGCGGGCAAATCGCCCAGAGATAGTGCTCGAAATGAAAATACGGTGGGATCCGCTTGCCCCCGGAATCTTTGCTCTTGCGCTGTCATGCTTTCGGGAATAGAGTATGGGTTCGCTTTCCGCTTTGCATTCCCCCCCATGCGTTTCCTTTTCCGTCTGCCTCTTGTCGCGCACGTGCTGACGCTCGCGGCGCCTTCCCCTTCGCACGCCGACCCGGCCGACAGCGTCCTGGTCTTCAACGAGGTGCACTACCATCCGGCGGACTCCGCCGACACCGAGTGGGTCGAGCTGCGCAACCTGAACGGGGTTGATGTGGATATCTCCGGCTGGCGGCTGGACGGCGGGATCGAATTCACCTTCCCGGAGGGTACGGTCGTTCCCGGACGCGGGCTGATCGTGGTCGCGGATGATCCCTCCGACCCGACGATGGCGGCCGCGGGGGCCTACGGGCCTTTCTCCGGCCGCCTTTCGAACGGCGGCGAGGAGATCCGTATCGAAGACCGCAACGGTCGGCGGATGAACGTGCTCGATTACGGCGACGACGGCCTGTGGCCCGAGGAGGCCGATGGTTCCGACGCGACACTCGCCCGGCTGGACGAGACGCAAGCCGGAAACCAGCCCGAATCCTGGACCTGGAGCCGGACGGTCGGCGGCACCCCCGGCCAGCCCAACTTCCCTTCGCCTCCGGCGGCCCCCGGCGTGGTGATCAACGAAGTCTCCCCGGCCGGCACAACCCTCTTTCAACTGGAGCTGACGAACCTCGGCGCAACCACCGAGCAGTTGGAGGGCTGGATCCTCCGGTCCTCGGCCGCGGAACGCCGCGACTACGTTTTTCCCGCCCTGGAACTCGAACCCGGCGGTTTCGTCACGGTTTCCTCGCGCGATCTCCGTTACAGGCCCGCCGACGGAGAGCGGATTTTCCTGATCTCCCCCGGCGCGGACGAGAGTCACGAGGTTCTCGACGGCCGCGAGGTGACCGGATCCTTGCGCGGACGCGCCGCCGTGGGCTGGCGCGACGGCGGATGGCTCCATCCGGCGGAGGCGACCTTCGGCTCGGCCAATGTTTTCGCCTTCAACGACGCGGTCGTGATCAACGAGATCCTGTACCACCCCACCCCGCACTACGAGACGCCCGAAGGCGCCCCTTTCCAGAAGTCGGAGGCGAAATGGATCGAACTTTACAACCGCGGCGATGCGACCGTCGATCTGGGCGGCTGGGCCTTCACCGACGGGATCCGGTTCGAGTTTCCGGCGGGCACCACCCTCCCGGCCGACAGCTACATCCTGCTGGCCCGCGATCCGGCGGCGCTCCAGGCCGAACATCCCGGCCTCTCCATCGT
>JBKHCX010000096.1:0-11087 GCA_046541615.1 Puniceicoccaceae bacterium | reverse complement strand
TCAGCTTCCGCAGGTACTCCTTCTCCCGCACCCCGAACCATTTCTCCCCGTTCACGGTGCGGCTCATCAGATGATAAAAAGCCCTAGTTCCCTCTCCAAACTTAATGCGCGGACGCCGTTTATTTTTTATAATAATCATAACCCCACCCTAGCAGACCCACAGCCAAGTTTCAAGAACCATCTTCAGCCGTTCAGAAAAGAATCCGAGAAATCCCAGCACATCGCATCACGCATCACGTAAGATTACGAACAGGTCAAAAATTACTTTTGACTGATCTGAAAACTGTCAATGGCAATTTCTAACCCGGCTAATAATCCGAGGAATGTCAATACTATTCTTCGACCCGGTCGTGTATCAGTCGATTTCATCTGTCAACAATATTTTCGGCCCGGTCGAGGAACGGTCGCAGTGTCAATCCAAATTGCGACCCGGTTGAGTAATTGAGCAATTCGATCAATGGCCGATCCAGGCTGTGGGAGGATTGCGGATCACGCGGCTGGCGCGGGGCTGGCGGATAGGAAGCGGTCCACCTTGGCGGAGACTATGACCCCGTAGTTGATCGTCCCCAGCCAGCCGGACATGATGATCCCCACACTGCCGGCGTGGTAGAGGCCCGGGACCTTTTCCGGTAGATCCAGGGAGACCTGCAGCCCCTCGAATTTCGTGCCGAAGGAGGTGCCGCCGATGTGGCGGGTGAAGTGCCGGACGGTGCGCGGGGTGGCCGCCTCGACATGATCGAGTTTCCCCCGGATGCCGGGGAGGTATGCTTCGAGCGCGCGGAGGGACTCCTCGCAGAGACGGTTTTTCTCGCGCCGGTAGGTCTCTTCGTCGAGATCCGCCCAGTCCGACCATTTGGCGTTGAGAGAAGCCACCACCGAGTAGCGCGGAGGATCGAGGTGCGGACGCATCCCGGGATAGTAGAGTGAGAAGGTCCGGCTGGTGGTGTGCATATCCGTCAGCTCGGAGCTGGAGAAGCGCGGCGCTTCCGAGGTGAAAACCAGATCACCGATATTCTCGATCGACTCGCCTTTCCGCAAGCCCATGTACACCTGGCACGAGCTGGTGTTGACCCGCACCGCCTTCACGGCGGCGGTGTAGTCTTCGTCGATGTGCTCCTCGCCGAGCAGGCGCTCGATGGTGTTCTTCACGTTGGCGTTGGATACGACGGCCCGGGCGGGGATGAAGCGCCCGTTGGCCACGACCCCGCGGACCGCCGGGCGGCCGTCCTCCTCCTCCACTTCGATTTTATCGACGAGAACCTTCTTCCGGATGTCAACGCCGTTCGATCGGAGTTCCTCCTCCATTTTGTTTACGAGAACGTCCGTGCCACCCTGGAAGGTGAAGACGCCCCTGCTCATGAAATTCGAGAACACGATGCCGAAGGTGATCGCGGGATCGTCCTCCGACGAGCCGTTGGCGTAGGCTATGGGTTCCATGAGAAGCCGTTTGACGTCGGGGCGCCCGGGGAAGAATTCCTCGAACAACTCGCCGGTCGTCCGGTTGTCGCGATCGTAGTAGTTCATCCCGCGCAGGTGCTCGAAGAAGGCGCGCACGGTCGCGCCGGGAACGCGGAAGGTTTCCTCGAGAATCCGGCTGAAATCGGCCCGGTCGAAGGTTGTCCACACGTCGAACTCCGGGTTGATGAACCGCACGTCCTTGAGCTGGATGATCGAATCGGCGATCCCGCGGGTCCAGTACTTCCGGCAGGACTTGACCATGCCGTAGGGGAACCCGTGCAGGGAAATGTCGAAGATGTGGCCGCGCGGGCGCTTGAACCATGTCGCCAGCCCCCCGAGTTGGTAGTGGTGCTCGAGCACGAGGACGGACCGGCCGGCCTTCGCCAGGGTGTTCGCCGCCGTGAGTCCGCCGAGCCCGCTGCCTATGACGACGACATCGTAGCGATCCCGGATTCCTTTCAATCGATCCAAAGCCATATCCCGAGGCAATCCGCAAAGGAGGCGAGCGCAAGCGCCGAAGGTGTCAGCCGAGGAGTTTTCCGGCCCGCGCCGCCAGGCGCCCGTCCTGGAACTGGAGGGTCAGTTCCTCCCCTTCGCGGATCGCGGCAGCCCTTCCGGTCGGCCGGCCGTTCGAATCGCGTACGACCGAGAACCCGCGCCGCAGCGTTCCGTCGAGCCCGCCGGTCCTCAGCGCGACGAGCAATCGCTCGAGATCCTTCTTCTTCGAGAGAAGCCCCCGGTCGGCGCTCTTCCCGAGCCGGGCGGCCAGGTTCCGCAATTCGCGCCGACGGATCTCCCACTCCCGGTCGGGGCGTCGCCGCGCCAACCTCCCGCCGATGGCGCGGCACTCCCCCAGCCTGTCGGCGAGCCGCCGGTCCACCGCGCGGACAATCCGTTCGCGCCATTCGTCCATGCGCTGCGCTCCGGTTTCGATCCGCCGGAGAAACGGGCGCGAGACCGCCCTGGACCGGATCCGGTCGAGGGCCTCCCGCCGCCGCCCTAGGATCTCGGCCGCGCTCCGGTGTAGATCCGCGCCGATCCCGCGCAGGCCGTGGCGCGCGTCCGCATGGGCGCTGGTGATCCACTCGGCGGCCCCGGTCGGGGTCTCCTTGCGGAGATCGGCGACGAAATCCGTGAGAACCACGTCCGTCTCGTGTCCGATCGCGGAAACGGTCGGGACCGGGCAACCGGCCACGACACGGGCCAGCGCCTCGTCGTTGAAGCACCACAGATCCTCGAGACTGCCTCCGCCGCGGGCGATCACAAGCAGGTCGAGATCGGCCATGCGCCCCGCCCGTTCCACCTGGGCGGCCACCGAAGCGGCCGCGGAAGCGCCCTGGACGAGCGAGGGAAAGATCCGCAGGGAGCCCCGCCAGTCCCGCCTTTTCAAAACACTGATGATGTCGCGCACGGCCGCACCGCTCGGCGAGGTCACGACGCCCACCACAAGGGGCAGCGGCGGAAGCGGTTTCTTTCTTTCGGCGGCGAAGAGACCTTCGGCCCGCAGGCGTTCCTTGAGCCGTTCGAACTCGCGCTGGAGACGGCCGATCCCATCCTCGACCAGGTCGCGGACGATCAGCTGGTAACTCCCCCGCGGCTCGTAAACGGAGACCTCCCCGAAGGCGATGACCTGCTGTCCGGCCGCCAGCTGATGGTCGATGCGCATGGCGTTCCCCCGGAAGAGGACGGCCGGGATCTGGCTCCGCTCGTCCTTGAGGGAAAAATAGCTGTGCCCGCTGGCCTGCCTGCGCAGGTTGGACACTTCGCCCCGCACCCAGACGGCCGGAAATCCATCCTCTATCATCCGCTTGAGGGCGGCGGTCAGCTCGCCCACTCCGATCGCGCTCTCGGGGCCTGCTCTCATGTCCCCCGGCCTTTCTCCGCCGCGACCGCGTCAACCCTGAGCCCCCGGTCGGCTTGTGCCATACCGGGATCCTTGCGGAGGGCCTTCCGGAGCCACTTCAGCCCGATGGCCAGCCCGAGCAGAACCGCAGCGGCCAGGAGGATGATGAGCAGATTCCCCTTGATGATCGCCCCGGATGTGAGGGCGATGGCAAAGGCCAGGGGAACCTGGACCGCGAAACTCGCGAAAAGGTAGGTGGGGAAGGGAACTTTCAGCAGCCCCAGGATGTAGTTCTGGACGCAGAGCGGAAAGACCGGAGTCACGCGGACGAGGAGGGAAAACTTCAAAAAATCCTCCCGGGGAATTGTCGGAACGCCATAACCGAAGCTCCCGAGTATCCGGGAGACGAGCCGGTGGAGCGGACCCACGGTAAGAAAATAGCACCAGATGATATTGAGCCCCACCGCGCTGGCGGCGAGAGCCGCACCGGGAACCGCTCCCACAGACTCCCCGTACACGATTCCTCCGAGGACGAGAAACGGGCTCAGTGGAATGGGTGCGGCCGGCAGGAGGACGATCAGGAGATAAAGAATGACAGGGTGCCCCCGCAGCAGATCCCACCCGTCGAGAAGGAGCGTCCAGGCGGCGTTCCAGAAGCTCCCGGGAATCCACAGAGCGACGGCGCAGGCCGCCAGCCCGAGTGCGGCGGCTCCCAGAAGGAGGGTCCTCCGGCGCGGCTTCACCGGGTGGCTTCGGTTGCCCCGGCCAGCGTGCGGATCTCGTCCCTGATGCGGGCGGCCTCTTCGTATTTCTCGACGCGCACGGCTTTGTCGAGTTCCTCGGAAAGAGCCTTCACGCGGGCATCGACGACGGCCGGAGTCAGCCGCCCGGGCGGAACCTTCCCGACATGGCGCGGACCGGCGTGCATCTTCCCGATGATACCCTTTAGGAAAGGAGCGAAACTCTGGTAGCAGTCCGGACACCCGAGGCGTCCGGACTTTTCGAACCGCTCCTTGGAGTACCCGCACGACGGGCAGCGCACGGAGGCGACGGCGGTGACGCGGCCGAGTCCCTCGCCTTGTTCGATCAGCGCATAGCCGGGCTTGTGCAGGAGCGATTCCGCGGCCGCCCCTTTCGGAAGCACGGTGGAGAAGACCTTCCCGCCGATGATTTTGGTAAGATAGATTTTCGGACCGGAATGCGACTGCTGTACATCCTCTTTCATTACCAAATAGTTTCGCCGGAAACCCGCCGCCTGTCAACCTGCCGTTGTCAATGCCGGAAGTGGCGCACTCCGGTGAACACCATGGCCATGCCGCGCTCGTCGGCGGTGGCGATGACCTCCTCGTCTCGGACGGAGCCTCCGGGTTGGATGGCGGCGGTGGCCCCGGCGTCGGCTGCGGCGGCCAGGCCGTCGGCGAAGGGGAAAAAGGCGTCCGAGGCGATGACGGAGCCCCTGAGGGAGAGGCCGGCCTCGCCCGCCTTCCAGACCGCGATCCGCGAGCTGTCCACGCGGGACATCTGCCCGGCGCCGATACCCAGGGTGTGCTCGGCCCCCGCGTACACGATGGCGTTCGACTTGACGTGCTTGACGACCCGCCATCCGAACAGGAGCGCGGCCCACTCCTCCTCCGTCGGCTGGCGTTCGGTGACGACCCGGCAATCCCCGGGCTGGAGCCGGCGCTGGTCGCGGTCCTGGACGAGAAGCCCCCCGGCCACGCTGCGGATGTCCCTGAGGGAGTCGGAGCGCAGGCCCGCTTTCGCCACAATGAGGCGCAGATTCTTCTTCTTCGCGAAGATTCCGAGCGCACCGGGGGTGAACTCCGGCGCGATGATCACTTCGCAGAAAATCCTGCAGATCCGCTCCGCCAGATCGGGCGCCACCGTGCGGTTGACGACGATGATGCCGCCGAAAGGCGCCTGGCGGTCGGTCGCGAAGGCCCGTTCCCAGGCGTCGTTCAAATCCATGGACGAGGCGACCCCGCACGGGTTGGTGTGTTTGAGAATGCCGACGGTGGGCTTCTCGAATTCGCCGATCAGAAAAGCCGCCGCGGAGATGTCGATGATGTTGTTGAAAGATAGCTCCTTGCCCTGAAGCTGGGCGAAAGAATCGGAAAAGGTTCCGTAGAGCGCGGCCTGCTGGTGGGGGTTTTCGCCGTAACGGAGCTTCTGCGCGAGGGGTTGCTCGACGCGGAGGACCGGGGGGAATCCGGAGATGGAACCGAGGTCGGGCTCGTCCTCCCCGGTCCCTTCGAGGTATCGGCCGATCGCCCGGTCGTATTCCGCCGTGCGCTGGTACACCTTGCGGGCGAGGCGACGCCGGAGCGCCTGCCCGGCGGCGGGATCCGTGGAACGCAGCGATCCGAGCACCTCGTCGTAGTCGCCCGGGTCGCAGACCACGGTGACCGCGTCGAAATTCTTCGCGGCGCTGCGCAGCATGGAAGGGCCGCCGATGTCGATGTTCTCGATGGCGTCTTCCTCCTCCACATCCGCGCGGGCGACGGTTTCCTCGAAAGGGTAGAGGTTGACCACCACGAGGTCGATCAGCCCGATCCCCTGTTCCCGCGCCTGGGCGAGGTGCTTCTCCTTGTCGCGCCGGCACAGCAGACCGCCGTGGACCTTCGGATGCAGGGTCTTGACCCGCCCCTCCATGATCTCGGGGAAACCGGTCAACTCGCTGACGTCGCTCACGGGGATTCCCTCCCCGCGCAGAAGGCGGGCGGTCCCACCGGTGGAGTAGAGGCGGAAGCCGTGTTCATCGACCAGCGCCCTCGCGAAGGGGGCTAGGCCGGATTTGTCCGACACCGAGAGAAGTGCTTTTCTTTCCATGGGGTGTTTCTAGCGGCGATGTCCGCGCGGGCAACCGATTTCGGGCACAGGCTGGGTCACGCAGTGCAGACCGCCGCCCCCGAGGTAGAAGGGGCGGGCGTCGAGCGGGATCACCTCGCGGTCCGGGAAGTGCTCCGCCACCAGGCCGCGGACATATCCGTCGAGCCGATCACCGAAAGCGGGGACGAGAACGGCTCCGTTGCAGGGGTAGAGGTTGAGGTAGCTGTACGGCAGCCGATCCTTTCCCGCGAAGCGGGCCTCCGGCTGGGGGACCGGCACGACCTCGCAACCGGCGTCGGCCAGAGCCCGGCGGTTGGCGGCGGAGCCTGCGGCGTTTGGGTCATCGCGGTCGCGGCAGTCGTTCAGCAGGACCGCGCCCGAGGGGGAGACCGCGGCCACCACGTCCACATGCCCGCCCGTATCGTCCCCGGCGAAGCCGGACGGCAGCTCGACCAGCCGCCGGGCGCCGAGCAGACCGGCCAGCTCCGCGCGGAGCGAGGCGGGATCCTTCCCCGGATTCCTCCCCGGATCGGAAAGAACCGGCACCGTGGTCAGGACGAGGCCGCGCCCGTCGGAGAGGATGCCGCCGCCCTCCATCCCGACGGTGGTGCTGCAAACGTTTCGGGCGGCGCTGAGCCCGGCGACCAGGGGTGCCGCGGCGGCGTCCCGGTCGATGGGCCCGAACCGGCCCCCCCATCCCGTGAAACGCCAGCAGACCGCCGACAGATCATCTCCCCTCGAAACAAAAGTGGGGGCCGCATCCCTGGCCCACGCATCGTCGAGGGGAATCCCATGCACGATGGCGCGCCCGCCGAGCGTCGCCCGGGCCTCCGCCTCCCTCCTGGGATCGACCGCCACGTGGACGGTTTCGAAGGCGCACAAGACATCCGCCAGCCGCCGGTAGGCCTCGAGGATCGAAGGAAAATCCCCGGCCCGCCCGTAAAAGTAGCGCCCGGGGTCGGTGGGCCAGAAGATCCAGGTCGCGCGGTGGGGCTCCCACTCTCCCGGAAAGCGGACCGGCGAACTCACGCGGGGGCGCCGGCCGGAGCGGGACCGCCCCCCAGGTTCTCTTCCCCGCCGGTCTTCGCGCCCTTGGCTTCCCCGGCGGGCTTCTTCTCCGGCTCGGGGCCGGGAGCGGGGCGGATCACGGGCGACTGGATCGCTCCGGTGTCGATGATCTCGTGGACGTGCCTGCCCTCGATCGTCTCGAACTCCAGCAACGCCTCGGCGATGGTGTGCAGGTGACCAAGGTGTTCTTCGACGATCTCCCGGCAGCGCTTGTACTGGGCCTCGATAATGCCCCGGATCGCGCTGTCGATCGCCTGGGCGGTCGCCTCGCTGTAATTCTGGTCGCGGGTGATCTCCTTGCCGAGGAAAATATGGTCCTGGTTCTCGCCGTACGCGATGGGCCCGAGGTCGCTCATGCCCCAGTCGCAGACCATTTTGCGGGCGAGCTTGGAGGCCATCTTGATGTCGCCCGAGGCGCCGCTGGTGATCTCGCCCAGGACCAGTTCCTCGGCGACGCGACCGCCCATGGCGCAGCAGATCTGGTTCAACAGCCGGTTCTTGGCCTGGTTGAGGATATCCTTCTTGGGCGTGAACATCGTGCTGCCCAGGCTTTGACCGCGGGGGATGATGGTCACCTTGTGGATGGGCAGGTGACCATCGTCGATGACGGCCTGGACCACGGCGTGTCCGGCCTCGTGGTAGGCGGTGATCTTCTTGTCCTCGTCGTCCATGAGGCGCCGGCGCTCCCGGCCGAAGGAGATCTTCTCCCGCGCCTCCTCAATATCCGCCATCTCGACCTCCTTCTTGTTCCGACGGGCGGCGATGAGCGCGCCCTCGTTGAGCAGATTGGCGAGATCGGCCCCGGCGAACCCCGGAGTCGAGCGGGCGATCACGCGGAGATCGACTTCCTTCGACAGCTTGATCTTCTTCGCGTGGACCTTGAGGATGTCCTCCCGGCCGACGAGATCAGGAGGATCGATGAGAACCTGGCGGTCGAAGCGACCGGGGCGCAGAAGGGCCCGGTCGAGCACGTCGGGCCGGTTCGTGGCGGCGATGACGATGATGCCCTCGTGCCCCTCGAAACCGTCCATCTCGACGAGAAGGGAGTTGAGCGTCTGCTCGCGCTCGTCGTTGCCCCCTCCGAGTCCGGCCCCGCGCTGGCGGCCGACGGCGTCGATCTCGTCGATGAACAGGAGACAGGGGGCGCTCTTGCGGCCCTGCTCGAACATGTCGCGCACGCGGGCGGCGCCGACCCCGACGAACATTTCGACGAAATCCGACCCGGAGATCGTGAAGAAAGGAACGTCGGCTTCGCCCGCGACCGCCTTGGCGAGCAGCGTTTTCCCGGTGCCGGGCGGACCGACCATGAGCACGCCCTTCGGGATCTTGCCACCGATCCGCTGGAACCGTTTCGGATCCTTGAGGAAATCGACGATCTCGCTGACCTCCTCCTTCGCCTCGTCGCACCCGGCCACGTCCTTGAAGAGGACCTTTTCCCGGTCCCGGGTGAGGAGCTTCGCCTTGCTCTTGCCGAAGCTCATCGCCCCGCGCCCGGCGCTCCGCAACTGGCGGACGAACAGGAAGTACAAAAGACCGATGATCAGTAGAAAGGGAACAATGTTCAGGATCAGGCTTGTCAGGAAGGTGCTCGCCGGTTCCTCGCGGAAATGCCGCCGGATCCTGGAGTAGTCGGCATCGGTGAGCCGTCCGATCGTCTGGAAGTGGGCGGGAGTCAGGTCGCTGCGCTCCTTGACCTGCTGGGCGGTATGCCCTTCCGGGGCCAGGATCCCGGTGATCTTGTACCACTCGCGGCCCGCGTTCGGATCGGGCTTGATGGTGCCGGAGATGACCCGGTCCTTCTCGGCGGCCTCGATGACCTCCGGCACGCTCAGCTTGGAGGATGCCGTGGTCCGCTGCGAATCACTGAGCGCGTAGAGAGTGAAAATCGCCGCTATAATCCCCATCCAGATCATCAGCACCTTGGGCTGGAAACGATCCGGCTGGGGGGGACGCTGCGGCGTCTTCCGTTGGTTGTCTTCGTTCATGGATTTTCACATCGGCGACCGGAAAAGCCGTCGTTCGAGTTCAGTTTCCTCACCTATCCCCGTAAGTCAAACGAAGAAGGGTGGCTTCGGCACCCGTCCACCGGGCCTCGTGGGCGGGCGGCAGCCCGGGAACCCAGAGAATCCGGTCTCCGGCGGCGACGACCGGCAACGCGTCCCTCGCCTCCCCGGGGATCTTCCGATCGACGAGGCAATCCTGGAGTTTCCGCGTGCCCGGAGACCCGAGCGGCCGGTAAGAATCGCCCGCGCGGCGGCGGCGGACGGTGAGCCCGCGCCCCGGGCCGCCCTCCACGCGCAGAAACGCTTCGTGCGCGCAATCGACCCGCCCCCGCGCGATTCGTTCCGCCAACGCGGAATCCACCGGGATCTCCCGCCTGCGCAGAACGCCGCCGCCGGGAAGGTAAAGCGCCGCACCCGCAGCCCAGCCCACGCCCCCCCACTCCACCGCGGGCTGCGCGGCCACGGAGGCAAGAACGCCCCCGCCGGCGACGATCCAACGTCCGGGACCGGAACTCCACCGCCCCTTCCGCCCCTCGAGAACCGCTTCGACGATGGAATCAGCGGCGGACGGCGCGGGGCGGAGGCCGGCCGCCCCCAGCCAGCGCTGGACGACGAAGCGGGCCAGGGCCCGGTGCGCCCCGACCAGCGGTCCGGTCGCCAGCGGGCCGCTCTCCCAGCCGCCGGGGAAGAGGGTCCGCGCGGACTCCAGGAGAAAACCGGCCATCTCCGCCAGTTGCTCCTGCGCGCGGGCCACTCCCGCCGCCACATCCCTCCCTTCGGCCTCCCGCCAGGCCGGAACCACCTGATGGCGCAACCGGTTCCGGAGGCAGGCACCGACCCGGTTGGAGGGATCCTCGACGGGCCGGAGCCCCTCCTCCGCCAGGAAGGCGCGGATCGCCCCGGCGGAAATCCGCAGCAGCGGCCTGACCCTCCGGTGGGGCCACGGACGCCGGTGGTCGGTCACCGGCCGGGGCGCGGCCAGCCCTTCAGGCCCCGCTCCCCGCGCGGCGCGCCCGAGAAAGGTCTCCAGCCGATCATCGGCCTGGTGCCCGAGGAGAAGAACATCCGCGCCGGCCGCGCGCATCGCCCCCAGAAGGAAACCGAAGCGCGCCCTGCGCAATTCCTCCTCGGACGCCGGGCCGCGATCCTCCCGCTCCCCCGGCTCGAAAGCAGAACCCCACTCAGCCGCTAGTTCCCCCGCGCGAAGAGCCTCGCGCTCGTTCTCGCCCGGCCGGGTCCGGTGGTTGAAGTGCAGGGCCGTGATCCGACCGGATTCCGGGAAATGCGCCCGGTGCCACAGGAGCAGGAAGAGCGAATCGGGACCGCCCGAAAACGCGATCGCCCGCGAAGCGGAAGGCCCGCCCGCGCGCAACAGGTCCAACACCTCGACCGGACAAAGCGAAAGGGGGAACCCCTCGCGGAGACGTCGGAGCGTCCCCTCGCGCCCCCCGCCCTGGAAGGACCGCCCGGTTGTGTCCTGCGCACTCATCCACCCCCATCGTGTGCTCCGCAGAGGTCCCCGGCAAGCGTGGAGAAAGGCGGGGCCGGGATCAAAAGTGCGGGAAATTGTCAGATGATTCATTCATTTTCACTTCCCGACCGGACAATAAAAGGTTGACTTGACCTCCGTCTAATTTTCGACCAGACTATAAAAGATTGACAATCCTTGTCGCGCTTCTGGAAGAGGTTTCCTGAACCCGCAGGATGGGAGTGGATCAAGGAGGCCGGGGGGCCTTCAAAAATGCGACCAGCGATTCAAACTGTCTCCACCGGAATCGCCGACTACCCGTGCATCCCGGGGAAAACGTTCAGCCCGTCCCAGCCGGGGCCCTCCACCGGCTTGGGGCGGATCGGGCGTTTCCGGTGGGCCTCCAAGGGCCGGGAGA
>JBKHCX010000095.1:0-11397 GCA_046541615.1 Puniceicoccaceae bacterium | reverse complement strand
GAAGGGATTCTCCGATTCTCCGGGCGTTTCGCGGCTAAAGGGGATGTCATTCCCGCCAAGGCGTTCCGGGTTGGACGACTGAAGTCATCCAACTACGCAGTCGCATGACTTCGGTGCGACGGTTCGGTACGGATTGCCGGCATGGTTGCCGGGGCGGGACCGGACCCCTGATCCGGTCTTGAACGCGGTGGCGCGGAGCTACAGATTGGACCCGGTCTTACGCCTCTTCCCTCCTTCATGAGCCGAATCCACGTTCTTCCCGACCATGTCGCCAACCAGATCGCCGCCGGCGAAGTGGTCGAGCGTCCGGTCGCCGTGGTCAAGGAGCTGATCGAGAACAGCCTGGACGCCGGCGCGACCCGGATACAGATCGAGGCCCGGCGCGGCGGGAAGAGCCTGATCCGGGTGAGCGACAACGGGCGCGGCATGACCGCCGCGGAGGCGGTCCTCTGCCTGCGGCGCCACGCCACGAGCAAAATCGAGACGGCGGAGGACCTCCTCCGGATCGCCTCCTTCGGGTTCCGGGGCGAGGCGCTGCCCTCGATCGCGAGCGTTTCGGATTTCACTCTCCGCACCCGGACGGCCGGTTCTCCGGCCGGGGTGCGAATCCGGGTGACCGGAGGCGAGCTTTCGGAACCGGTCGAAGAAGCGCATCCGCCGGGGACCTCGGTCGAAGTCGCCCGCCTGTTCAACACGGTGCCCGCCCGCCGCAAGTTCCTCAAGACCGACCAGACGGAGGCCGCCCACATCGTCCAGATCGCGCGCCTGTTCGCCCTCGCCCATCCGGCCGTGGGATTCACCCTGCGGCTCGACGGAAAGGACCACCTGTCCTCCCCGCCCTGCGCCGGGCTCCCCGAAAGGATATCGGAGATATGGGGCAAAAAAATGCTCACCGACACACTCCCCTTCGAGCGCCGCTCGGGCCCGCTCTTCCTCTACGGCCGCCTGGGCAGGCCGCCCCTCAGCCGCGCGACCCGCCAGGATCTCGTCTGCGTGGTCAACGGGCGTCCGGTCGACAGCCGGACGATCCAGTACGGTATCCTGGAGGCCTGCACGGGATTCCTTCCGAAAGGGCGCTACCCGGTCGCGTTCTTCTTTCTGGAGATCAATCCGGAGGCGATCGATGTGAACGTGCATCCGACGAAGCGGGAAATCCGATTCCGCGACGAGCCCCAGGTCCGGCGGGTGGTCGTCGAAACGGTGCTGGACCTGCTTCTCGACCAGGCTTCGTCGGCGGCTGGGTCGCCGGCCCCGGACCTTCCCCTCCCGCCGAACTTCGAACCGGTCGCCCCGGCCGCGCCGCCGCCGGGAAGCCCGCCCGGGGGGAACCCGGCCGCCGGCCGACCCCCGCCGGTCGGTTCCGGGAATCCCGTCCGCCTTCCGGAACCCGCGCCGACACCGGCGGCGGCGCGGCCGGATTTTCCGCCGGATCCCCCTGCCCCGGCGGACCCGGTCCGGTGGCGGTGGATCGGGCCCCTGGGTCCGTCCACCCTGCTCTTCCGCTCTCCTCGCGGGCTGGTCGTTTTCCACCCCCGGGCCGCCTCGGAGCGCATCCTCTACGAGCAGTTTCTGGCGGAAACCGAGCGCGGGGGGATACCGACCCAGACTCTTCTCATTCCGCAGACCTTCGAATGGGATCCGGTTCCGGCCCAGTGCCTGGAGGAGAACCGGGAGATCTTCGCCGACCACGGATTCGAGGTGGAATCGTTCGGAAAGAATTTCTTCCGGGTCTCGGGCGTGCCGGCCTGGTTCGAGCCCGGCCAGGCCGAGACCTTTCTCCGGGACGCCGTCTCGCTGATCCGCGAAGGGGTTCTCCGCCCCCGCAACGCGGGGCCGTTCCGGGAGCGGATGGCGGCCCTGGCCGCCCGCACGGCCCACCGCCGCGACCGCCGCCTCTCCGAGGACGAGGCCCTCCGGCTGGTCCGCCGCCTCCTGCGCACATCCGTGCCCCACTCCTGCCCGGCCGGCAAGCCGACTTTCCTCGAATTCGAAGACGGCGATCTGGAGAAGCGTTTCGGCCGCTCCCTGTAGGCGCCCCGGCCGGGAAGCGCTCCCGAAAAAGAGGGCGTTTCAGGATAGCCTTTTCCGGTCGCATGCCCTACCGCTCTTCTTTTACCCGAATTTTCGACCAACCGACCGACCGACCGGCGGCCGGCGGGGCCCTTCCCCGCGCGCCGCCCGTTTTCCGGTCTCTTTCATCCATGAATTACCAGGAATCCATCACCGCCCACATGCTGGGGGCCGACTACGTGCCCTCCACCGCCGCCGAGCTGGCCGACGCAATCAAAGTGCCGAAGGGCGAGCGCGACCGTTTCGCCGGGGAACTCGAGGCGATGCAGACGAGCGGACTGATCGTCCGGCTCAAGCGCGACCGGCTCTGCCTTCCCCGGGACGCCGACCTCGTTACCGGGATCATCTATTTCCGGCAGACGGGCAAGGCGACCGTCCGCCCCGACACGAAGACCTACCAGGCCACGCCGGAGCCGGTCGAGATCCGCTCCGACGACACCGGGCTGGCCTTCCACGGCGACCGGGTGGTCGCCCGGCTCAACTCCGACCGCCCCCGGCGCAAGGCGAAAGGGAGCGGGCGCAGGCCCGCGGACAGCGGCAACCCCGGAAAGACGACCGGCCGGGTCATCCGTATCCTCGAGCGGGCGCGCACGAGCATGCCGGGCACCCTGAAGAAAGCCCGCCACGCCTTCTACGTCATCCCCGACGACCCCCGGATCATCCAGGACATCCTCGTACCCGAGCCCGGCCGCGACGGTTCTCCGGAGGCCAGGGTGGGCGACAAGGTCATCGTGAAACTCTTCGAATGGACGCAGCGGCACATGAATCCCGAGGGCGAGATCACCGAAGTCCTCGGCCGCACCCACGAGCCGATGGCGGAGTACAAGGCGATCCTCCACAAGTTCGACCTCGACCCCGACTTTCCGGAAGCGGTCCTGCGCCAGGTCGAGAACGTGCCCTCGTCGGTCTCCGCCAAGGCGGTCGCGGGCCGGCTGGACTGCCGCGACCTGACCACGGTGACCATCGACCCCGACGACGCCAAGGATTTCGACGACGCCCTCTCGCTGGAGAAGCTGGAGGACGGCAACTGGCGGGTGGGCGTACATATCGCCGACGTCAACGCCTACGTGAAACCGGGCTCGCCCCTGGACATCGAGGCGGCCCGCCGGGGGAATTCGACCTACCTCACCGGCACGGTGATCCCGATGCTTCCGCACAAGCTCTCCAACGGCATCTGCAGTCTCGTGGAGGACGAGGACCGCCTGACCAAGACGGTCTTTCTCGATTTCACGCCGCAGGCCCGGCTCCTCTCCTGGAAATTCGCGAACACGGTGATCCGCAGCAACAAGCGGATGACCTACCGGCAGGCCTACGCGATGATGACGGAGGACGACCTCGGCAGGATCCGCGCGACTCCGGTTCCCCCGAAGCACCAGACCGGATCGATCGGCCGCGACCTGAGGGAGCTGCCGGAAGCGGAATTGAAAGACCTGCGGCGGATGGTGCGCAAGCTGTGGTCCTTCGCCGAGAAGATGCGCAAGGGCCGGATGAACGACGGGAGCCTGGACCTCGACATGCCGGAGATGAAGATTTTCGTCGATGAGAACGGGGCGGCCGACCGGATCGAAAGCATCGTCAACGACGAAAGCCACCAGATGATCGAAGAGTTCATGCTCGCGGCCAACGAAGCGGTGGCCAAGGAGATCCGGCGGCTGAAGATCCCCTGTCTGTACCGCGTCCACGACGAGCCGGACACCGAAAAGCTCCAGGACTTCCGGGAATATCTCGCCACCGTGGGGATCAACGTCGGCGATCTGACCCGCCGCCGGGAGGTGACCCGGATGCTCCGGGCGATCAGCGAGCACCCCCAGGCCTACACCCTGCGGATCCAGTTCCTCCGCAGCCTCAAGCAGGCCTGCTACCGGGCCTCGCCGGACGGCCACTTCGGCCTGTGCAAGAACGACTACACGCACTTCACCTCGCCGATCCGCCGCTATTCGGACCTGATCGTGCACCGCGTGTTCGAAAACCTCCTCCTCAAGCGCGGAATCCAGAGCGCCCCCGGCAACCTCGGGATCGTCTATACCCAGGCGAAACTCGAATCCCTCGGCGAGCATCTCTCGATCACCGAGCGCAACAGCACGGACGCCGAGCGCGAATCCATCAAGGTGAAGCTCCTCGAGTACTTCGAACGGGAGGTCTCCCGCTCCGGAAAGAAGACGGTATTCGACGCGGTGGTGACCGACATCAAGAACCACGGGATGTTCATCGAGCTGTCGCAATCGCTGGCCTTCGGGCTCGTCCACATCTCGACGCTGCGCGACGATCTCTACCGCGTCTCGCCCGACGGCGCCAGCCTCCGCGGGCGGAAGAAAGGGCGCACCTTCCGGCTGGGGCAGACCATCCAGGTCGTGACGGAACGGGTGGACCGGTTCAAGCGGCAGATCGATTTCGCCGTCGCGGACTGATCGGAGCGCTCCGCGCGGTCAGGCCCGGGACGTCCGCAAGCCCCCGCGGCGGATGGAGTCGAGGATGGCCCGGATGCTTTCGGGACGGATCGGCTTGACCAGGTGTCCGTCGAAGCCGATCTCCACGGTCCTCCCGCAGGCCCTCGGCGTCTCGTCCGCCGTCTGGGCGACGACCAGGGGGAACGGCCCCTCCCGCTCGGCGAGAATCGCGGCCCCGGCCTCGAATCCGGTCATGTCGGGCATGTGAAGGTCGATCAGCACCAGTTCGAACTTCCGCTCCCGGCAAAGACGGATCGCCTCCACGCCACTCCCGCAGGTCCGCACCCGGACCGGAGGGCATTTTTCGACCACGTGGCGCAGGACCTTCTGATTGGTCGGCAGATCATCGACCACGAGGACATCGACGGAATCGGCGGAGAGTACATCCGGACAGGCCCCCTCGGCGGGAGATCGCGTTCCTTCGGTTTTCGGGAATCCATTTATGGAGGGGCGGCTCATGCGGAGCCTTATTCGCGAAATTTTCCGCGGCCGGAACAAGCATAATAGTTCGGAAGTGCTTGCAAACCGGTATTTTAATAACTTATTAACAAAAACAAGAAACACGACTTCCGTGCCGGGAAGGCGGCGAGATGGCGCAGCGATGCCGCAGGTGTGCCAGCATCCAGGCGCCCCCCCGGTGCCGCGGATCCGGTTCGGCGGTGGATCGCCGGCGCGGGGTCGGCGCGGGAATCCCAGCACCGGTGTTGTCGTGCGAGCGCTCTCCTGTCCGGCGCCGGGATCCCCGGGTCCCACGCAGCCTACTGGCAGGCCTCGCACTCGCCGCCGTTGATCACCGCGTCGAGGCTGCAGGCCGCTCTCTCCCCGGCGGAGAACTGCTTCTTTCCGGCGTGGCCGCGGACCTCCTTTTTGACGCTCACGGTGGCCTTCTCGATGTTCGAGGCCCCGAGCGAACGCAGGTAGTAGGTCGTCTTCAGCCCCTTGCGCCAGGCCGCCCGGTACATGTGGGAGAGGGTCTTCAGGTCCGGCGAGGCGAGGAAGAGGTTGACCGACTGCGCCTGGTCGATCCACTTCTGGCGGCGGGCCGCCGCGTCGATGAAGGCCTGGTAGGGCACCCCGAAGGCCGTCTTGTAGAGGTCGCGCAGATCCTCCGGAACACCCTCGACCGAGGCCAGCTCGCCGTCGAAGTACTTGAGCTGGTCCCGGATCTCCTTGTTCCAGAGTCCGCGCGCCTTGAGGGCTCGGACGAGGGAGCCGTTGAGCACGACGAAATCGCCGGAGAGGTTGCTCTTGACGAAGAGGTTCTTGTAGGTCGGCTCGATGCACGGGGAGGTCCCCATGATGTTCGAGATCGTCGCGGTCGGTGCGATGGCGAGCACGTTGCTGTTGCGCATGCCCTGGGCGGCGATCTTTTCGCGGAGGGGGGTCCAGTCCATCCGTCCGCCGTGCGGCACCTCCAGGGGCAGGCCGCGCTCCTCCTCGAGGAGGGCGAGCGTGTCCTGGGGCAGTAGGCCGCGGTCCCATTTGGAGCCCTTGTAGCTGGAGTAGGTGCCGCGTTCGGCGGCGAGGTCGCTCGAGGCCTCGTAGGCGTAGTAGGCGACCGCCTCCATGAACTCGTCGTTGAACTCGATGGCCTCGGGGGATTCGAAGGGCTGCCCGCGCAGGAAAAGCGCGTTCTGCAGGCCCATCACCCCGAGCCCGATCGGGCGGTGGCGGCGGTTGGAGGTCTCGGCCGCCTTCGTCGGGTAGAAATTGATGTCGATGACGTTGTCGAGCGCCCGTACGGCCGTGCGGATCGTTTCGCGGAGCCTGGCGTGGTCGAGTCCGCCGTCTTCGTCGAGGTGGGAGTCGAGGATCACCGATCCGAGGTTGCAGACGGCGGTTTCGTCCGCCCCCGTGTTCAGGGTGATCTCGGTGCAGAGGTTGCTGGAGTGGATGACCCCGGCGTGGTCCTGCGGGCTGCGGACGTTGCAGGCGTCCTTGAAGGTGATCCACGGATGGCCGGTCTCGAAGAGCATCTTGAGCATCCGCTTCCAGACTTCGATGGCCTCGACCCGGGTGCCCTGGATCTCGCCGGCCTCGGCCATGCGTTCGTATTGGACGTAGCGCTCCTCGAAGGCCCTGCCGTAGAGGTCGTGGAGGTCGGGCACCTCGTTGGAGCGGAAGAAGGTCCACATGCCGCGCTCCTCCATCCGCTTCATGAAGAGGTCGGGAATCCAGTTCGCGGTGTTCATGTCGTGGGTGCGGCGGCGGTCGTCGCCCACGTTCCGGCGGAGTTCGAGGAAGTCGTAGAGATCGTTGTGCCAGGTTTCCAGATACGCGCAGCCGGAGCCGCGCCGCTTCCCGCCCTGGTTCACGGCGACCAGCTGGTCGTTGTGCAGCTTCAGGAAGGGGATCACCCCCTGGCTCTCGCCGTTGGTCCCCTTGATGTAGCTGCCCGTGCCGCGGACGGAGGTCCAGCTGCCCCCGAGGCCGCCGGCCCATTTCGAGAGGAAGGCGTTTTCGGCGATCCCCCGGTTCATGATCGACTCGATGCTGTCGTCCACCTTGTAGAGGTAGCACGAGGAGAGCTGCGAGTGGAGTGTGCCGGAGTTGAAGAGGGTCGGGGTGGACGAGCAGAACCGGCGGCTCTTGTAGAGGCCGTAGAGCGCGGCGACCCGCTCCTCGCGGTCGCGCTCCTCCCCGAGGAAGAGGCCCATGGCCACCCGCATCCAGAAGAACTGGGGCGTTTCGAGCCGCGTCCGGCGGGCCGCCTTCTTGTCGATGATCAGGTAGCGGTCGTAGAGGGTCTGCACGCCGAGGTAGTCGAAGTCGAGGTCGGCCGACGGGTCGAGCGCCGCGGCGAGCGCGTCGAGGTCGTATCCGAGCAGCTCCGGGTTGAGGCGCTCGATCTCCACGCCCCGTTTCAGGTAGCGGCGGAAGCCCTTCACATGGGCCGTCTTGAGGGCGGCGATGCCGTCGGCGGCGATATCCCAGGGCAGGACCTCCTCGTAGATGTAGGTCAGGAGAATGCGGCCCGCGAAACGGGCGAAGTCGGCGTCGCGCTCGATCAGCGCCTTGGCGTTGAGGATGATGGTCTTGCGCAGGTCGCTCTCCTTCATCTCGGCATAGACCGACCGGCGCAGCTCCGCCTCGATCTCCTCGGCGCCGAGGTCCAGATCGAGGCCGATCCTGGCGAATTCGATCCGCTTCCTGAGATCGACCCCGTCCCAGAAGAAGGTGTCGCCGTCGTCCCTGCGGACGACGGTCATCGCCTCCTGACGGTCGTCGGAGGGGGCCGGGGCGGCGTCCTCGACCCGCTGGCGGGCGCGCTGGGCGCGGTAGAGGATGTAGGCCTCGGCGACCTTGAAATGGCCCTGCCGCATGAGTTCCTCCTGCACGATGTCCTGGACGTCCTCGATGTGGACGAAGGACTGCCCGAGGGAGAGAACCCGCTCGGTGACCCCGCGCGAGACCCCGACCGCCGGATCCGAATCCATCTCCAGGGAGAGGAAGGCCTTGCGGACGGCGACCTCGATCTTGTTCCGGTTCCACGGGACGACCTGCCCGTTGCGGCGGATCAGCCGGAGAGCCGCCAGTTCGGGGGAGGAACCATCGTCGTCGCCCCCGTGGGAACCGTTGGTCGCGTTGCGCGAGAAGACGAAACTCTTGGCCACGTCGTGGGCCTCGTGCTCGATGAGGGATTTCTCGACGAGGAGGGAGATGTCGTTGGACGAGAGGGCGGGACCGCGGCCGCCGGCCGACCGGCTCTGGAGGCGGGTGCCGACCTCGCGGACCACGAGGGCCACGAAATCCTTGTTTTTCTCGGTGAAGATCTCGCGCTCCCGCCGCGACAGGAGGAGGTTGGTCAGGGCCTCGCCGACCCACTCGGCGATCTCGGCCAGGTTGAAATCGCGGAGGTCGGCGCCGTCGCGGATCCGGAAGGCCGGGCGGAGGTCGCCGTCGTCCGGAGCCAGCGCCCGCCAGTCGTAGCGGGGCTTTTCGTCGTGCGGCGCGAGGGCGAAGCGCTTGAGTTCGTTGTCTTCTTCTACGTTGATGCGGGAGATCATGGTCGGTGCGGGGTGGTGGTTCAGAGTTCGTCGTCGTCGACGGCGGAAAGCGAGGAGGACTTCTGGTACTCGGTGACCCGGCCCTCGAAAAAGTTCTGCTCCTTCTGGATGTCCATCATCTCCGCCAGCCAGGGGAACGGATTCCGGATGCCCGGGTTGAGCGGATCGAGCCCGACCCCCTCCAGGCGGCGGTCGGCGATGTAGTCGATGTAGGCGAGGAACTCCTCCGAGCTGAGACCGATCGCGTTGACGGGCAGGCAGTCGGCGATGAAGGCCTTCTCCAGATCGACGGCCTCCCGCATGAGATCGACCATCTCCGCCCGGAAAGCGGCGGTCCAGATGTCGGGATTCTCGTCGATCAGGTCCATGAGCAGGTTGCGGAACAGCTCGATGTGGTTCGACTCGTCGCGGAGGGTGTAGCGGAACATCTGCCCGATCCCCGGGAACTTGTTCTGCCGGTAGAGGCTCAGGACCATGCCGAAAAGGCCGTAGAACTGGGTCCCCTCCATGCACTGCCCGAAGACGAACAGGTTCTTGGCGAAGAGCTGCTTGTTCGCGGTCTCGCGCAGGTCGATGTCGCGGCGCAGCCCGCGCGAGGTGCGGGTGACGAAATCGTTCTTCCGGCGGATCGTCTCGATCTGTTCAAACATGGCCTCGCACTCGTGCGGGTTCACCCCGAGGGAGCTGATCATGTAGAGGAGGCTGTCGGCGTGGATGTTCTCCTCGTGGGCGTGGCGGCCGAGGACCAGCTTCAGCTCGGGGGCGGTGACCAGCTCGCGGACGACGTGGATGATGTTGTCGCCCACGATGCCCTCGGCCGCCGAAAAGTAGCCGAGACCCATCATGATGATCCAGCGGTCCACCTCCGACAGCTCGTCGCTCGAGCGCCACTGCTCGACGTCCTTCTGCATCGGGATGTCCTCCGGCTCCCAGTGGTTCGCCTTCATGGTGCGGTAGAGATCGTAGGCCCACCCGTATTTGAGCGGAAGGAGGTTGAAGGTCATGGTCTCGCGGCCGAGGATGATGCGCTTGGCGGCGAAAGCCTCTTCCGCCTTGTCTTTGTCGAGCACGAAGGTGCGGTTGCCGATGGTGTAGGTGGATTCCATGATTGGGTTGCCGATGGTCTGTTGGTTTCGAGTGGGCCGCCGCCGGGATCGAATCCATGACGACAGGCGGTGGAACGAGCGTGCCGGGGACTGGTTTCCTGGGGCGGAGTGAATGAAGTGGAGCGAATGACATCGATAAGAATCCCTGAGTCAACCACTAAATAGAGGATTTTTTCGGAAAAAGAACACTACATCTTGTGCCGGAGGGTCGTTCTCCGGCTTCCGGGCATCCAAACGTCTGCCGGACAAAGGGTTTCGGAAAACCGCCTCGCCGCCGCGCCACAACCCCGCCAACCCCCGGAAGCGCCGGCAAGTAAACGAACCCCGCGCACGTGTGTGTGTTCGGAGACATTCCGGCAGGCGGATTCCTCGCAGGCGCAACCTCAGGAACGGACTCGACTTGGCAACGGATCAAGCCTACCATTGAAGTATGAAACTCTTAGAGATCAGACCCCAAAAGAACCTTCGCCTCTTCGTCCGTTACGATGATGGTGCCAGTGGCGATGTGGATTTGTCCGGCTACGTCGGACGCGGTGTTTTTGCCGGATGGCAGGAATCCGGCGTCTTCGAGCAGGTGCGTCTTGCAGAGGCCGGGCACCCGGAATGGCCGGGGGGGGATCGACCTTTGTCCGGATGCTCTCTATCTGCAATTGACGGGCAGACGTCCAGATCAGGTCTTTCCGAAATCATCAGGGAGAATTGCGGGAAGCCTTCCGCAAGGCGCAGGCCCTGGAACCGCCTGACAAGATCGAGCCCTTACAATAGTGGAACCAGCCCAACCGGGCAGCGGGGGGAACGGAATCCCGGCCCGCGCCATCCAAGCCCACCGGGGCGTCGCCACGGCCGTGGAACACCCGTCCCAAGAAAGTGGCTGGGCCTACCCGGGGATCAGAGGTTCATTTGAACCCACGATTCAAGGATTTCCTCCGGCCGGTAGCCCGACAGTTCGGCCACGACTTCTCCTGATTTAAAGAGCTTCATCGCCGGAATGCCGCGCACACCAAACCGCCGTGCCAGTTGCGGTTCTTCATCGACGTTGATCTTCACGAGCTTCCAGCTTCCGCCGGCCTTTCTCTCGAGTTTCTCAAGAACAGGTCCGAGCATTTGACACGGGGCGCACCATGGGGCCCAAAAGTCAACCAGGACCGGGACCTTTTCGCTCGCATGAACAACGTCTTTATCCATATCTATTCTCTTCATAGTCATATTATGATCTCTCTTGAAGAATCTCCTGAAACGAGGGGGGCGGTTTGAAGATGCTTCGATCGGCCAATCCGCGCAGGGTCAGCAGCATAACGATCAACCAGCCGGCCAGCACGAGCCACCCGAGGACCGTTCCCGTTTGAGCAATGAAACCGATCCCCGTCGTCCGCCCAAGGATAAGCGTTGCAATCGTGTATAGTCCCATTGGTTTTCACCCACCGGCCGAACGCCCAGCAGATGCAGCCCCAACGCGGTGACGTCGATATCCGCGCGGGTCGCCGTTTTTCCTGTGTTATCGACCCGCTGGGAGCAGTTGCGCTCGTCCGCGTAGTGATGGAGAAACCCCTGCAACTCCGTGTTTGCCAAATACCGCCCCTTCGGCGCCGTGATGGCCAGGCTCGCAACACGAACATCCGTCATGCTTTCGTTGAAATCCTCTTCCCAGCCGCCTTGCGTCGGATAGAGCCAGGACGCTGCCAGGGGCAGGTTTCCCGGCAGGACCGTATCGAGCCGCGCCCCGTCGAAGGATCGCGCGAAGGCCGACCACTCAAATGAACTCACCAG
>JBKHCX010000094.1:0-11472 GCA_046541615.1 Puniceicoccaceae bacterium | reverse complement strand
GCGTAATCGTTCTCGCCCGAGGCCCCGCCGGAGTTGATCATGCCGATGCGGCCCATGTAGCAGTTGGCCACCTGCCAGCGGCACAGGTCGATGGGGTGGTCGGTGCAGAGGCTGTCATACATGAGAGGATGCGTTTTGCCGTAGCCTTCGAGCCGTTGGTAGCCGCCGTTGTGGGTCGCCTGTTTCTGTTTGATCAGATCGGCCTGCATCGTCACCCCGAGGTGGTTGGCCTGGCCGGTCAGATCGGCGGCGGTCTGGTCGTTGGTGTCCCCGTGCTTGAAAGCGTTGTTTCGCAGGTAGCACCAGAGCACGGTGAAGAGTCCGCGTTCGTGCGCCATGGAGAAGGCTTCGGAAACCTGCTCGATCTGCCGGTTGGATTCTTCCGATCCGAAGTACACGGTGGCGCCGACTCCCGCCGCGCCCATGTCGGCGGCGCGTTCGACGTCGCTGAAAAAGATTTGGTCGTAGGTGTTCGGATAGCTGAGCAGCTCGTTGTGGTTGAGCTTCACGATGAAGGGGATGTGGTGGGCGAACTCGCGGGCCACCTTGCCGAGCACGCCGGCGGTCGAGGCGACCCCGTTGCATCCGCCGTCAACCGCCAGGGCGACGATGTTGCGCGGGTCGAAATAGTCCGGGTTGGGGGCGAAACTGGCCCCGGCCGAATGCTCGATGCCCTGGTCCACCGGAAAGAGCGACAGGTATCCCGTGCCTCCGAGCCGTCCCGCCGAGTAGAGCCATTGCAGGTTGCCGATCACCCGGTTGGAGCGGTCGGAAGGGACGAAGCTCCGGTCAACGAACCGCGGTTCGGGCAGGGTGAGACGCTCCTTCGGAATCGCGGTACACCGGTACTCGATCAGTCTCTCGTTTCCGTTTTCAAGGAAGGCTTGGATGTATTTGTTCATGTCTGGGTTTGGGTTGTGCTGGATGGGTTGGTTTTCTGTCACCGAGTTGTCTGGTGGTTTTATTCCTCGTCCCACTCCGGAGCGAAGGAAGGGTTGATCTGGCGCTTGTCCTTCGGAAGCTTTGCGATCCGGTCCTTGTCCTCCGCGTCGAGTCCGAAGTCGAAAATATCGAAGTTGTTTTGAATGTGGTCGGGATTGGAGGAACGCGGAATCACGAGGACGTTGTCCTGTTCGATCAGCCAGCGCAGGGCGACCTGCTCGCTGCTCTTTCCGTGGCGCTCCCCGATCGCTTCCAGTTCCGGGTAGCCGATCGCCTCCCCCTGGGCCAGCGGCGAATACGCGGTGAGCGCGGCTTTGCGCCGGCGCACGCCTGCGAGAACCTTGTCTTGCTTCAACAGCGGGTGATACTCGACCTGGTTGCAGAATATGTCTCCGTAAACGCAGGCTTCCTCGAACAGCGCCGACGGAAAATTGCTGACGCCATAGTGTAGGATCTTCCCCGCTTCCTGGAAAATACGAAACGTTTCGATACTTTCCTCCAGGGAAGTCGCCGGGTTCGGCCAGTGGATGAGAACCAGGTCCAGGTAGTCCGTTCGCAGGGCGTTGAGGCTGCCTTCGACCGCGGAGCGGATGCCATGCGGGCTTAGATCCTCCCGCCAGACTTTCGTGGTGATGAAAAGTTGTCCGCGGGGAAATCCCGTATCCCGCACGGCCTCCCCCACTTCGACTTCGTTCCCATACGCACGGGCGGTATCCAAATGGCGGTAGCCGGTTTCGATGGCTTCGGCGACCGCGTTCCGACAGATGGCGCCTTTCAATTCGAAGGTGCCGAAGCCGAGGGCCGGGACCGGTGTTCCCTTGATTTCTTTTGTGAAAAAGGGGGATTTCGAATGGTCGCTTGAATGGGATTCCATGGTTGGGGAATGTGCGCAGATCGCGTGCCAACCGGATTTCGGGAGCCTGTGGGGGGATTCATCGGAAAAGGGACGTGCGAAATGCAATACTGGCTGTGGCGGACATATGCAAATCGCTTGATTCGCACGGGGTAGATCGTAATCGCCGAAAGAAAGTGGCCGTGATTTTCTGGAGAGGAATCGCGACAGCGGTTTCTTTGTAGGGCCTCGCGCTCTTGACGCGGCGTAGCTCGCAGAGCGAAGACGGTCGCGCGATGGCCGCGATGCGGCCCGGAGATTGGCGATCATGGCCTGCGGTCGATGCGTCGCCGATGGGCCATCCGGGAGAACGGCACTGCGCGCATCAAATCAACCGACGAATCCTTGGTCGCTTCCAGATTGGCACAACTTATGAGTAGGCCCTTCCTATGACCACAAACAAAAGAACGGAACCATATCTTGATAAAGTGCCGGGAAAGAATCCCTCTCCGATCGGCACACAGAGCCATCCGGTTTCGGATCCTCCGGAGGGCGATGCGAACGTCGTCAAGAAGGAAGTGGAGGAACGCAGAAAGCGGATGAAAACAGAATCCTCCCAATGGAGACGATGAATAAGGAAATGTTTGGCTGATAAGACCATCGTTTCCTGAAGAGCGCCGCCTGCTGCGCGCGCCCCCCCCCCGGCAGGTTCCGAATCGACCGCGCGGGCTCGAAAAGCGCGAGGCGGGCATTTCACAATCTTCGCAATGCCTTTCTTTGCAATTTGCCATGCCTGGTGGGCCGCTGTTTTCCGGCCTTTGGTGCGGAGCGGGCCTTCCGGACCAAAGGGGTTCCCAATCGGACGCATGACCCGAATGGTACTAACTTAAGCCATGGAATGCAGGGTGGAAGCGGCTTCCGGCCGCTTTCAAGCGGCAAGATGCCGCTTCCACTTCGCTTACGTTCGTGCCATTCAGGCAAGAACCCTTCGATTGCCGGTGATTGGCATACAATGTGCGCGGACGTTGTTCCCGCTATCGCGTATCCGCCGGGACTTCTCACCCGGCCGGGTCATCGAACTCAACAACCAACAACCAACAGCCACCACGACCAATGAGCCTTCTCACCGAAATCAGGAACCTCGACCTCGCCGGCTGGATCACGGATCACGGGGAGCCGTTCGAATCGATCGAAACCGCCGATCTGTCGCCCCTGTTGGAGCGCATCGGCGATGCCAGGATTGTCCTCATCGGAGAGGCCAGCCACGGTACCTCCGAGTTCTACCGGATGCGTCAGCGCATCACGGCGGAGCTGATCCGGCGGAAGGGCTTTCGCAGGATCGGTATCGAAGGCGACTGGCCCGATGTGGAACGCGTGGATGAATACGTGCGCGGAAGGGAGCCCGGGCCGGATCGCGCCTGGGACGCGTTTGATCGCTTTCCTTCCTGGATGTGGCGGAACCGGGAGGTGCTTGAGTTCGTCGAGTGGTTGCGAAGCTATAACGAAGGTCGGGATCCGGATACCGGGCGGGTCGGCTTGCACGGACTTGATTTGTACAGCCTATACCTTTCGATCCACGCGGTCATCGGGTTTCTCGAGCGGCAGGGGGACCCGGAGATGCTGGAGTCGGCCCTGGCCCATTACTCCGGTATCCTGGCCTACGAGCCGGAGCCCCAGGCGTACGGAAGGGCCGTGCATCTCGGTCTGGAGGGCGGCCAGCAAAAGGAGGTCCTGGCGGTTTTGAACGACCTGTTTCACCAACGTTTGCAGGCCGCCAACGGTTGCCGGGAAACGATCTTCGACGCCGAGCAGAACGCACGGGTGGCGGCGAACGCGGAGGAATACTACCGCAGCATGTTCCGCCGGGGTTCCGAGAGTTGGAACCTGCGCGATTCCCACATGTACGAGACCATGCAGAACCTCCTGGATCTGGAGGGGGACCGCTCGAAAATCGTCGTATGGGCCCACAATTCCCACGTCGGGGACGCGCGGGCGACGGAAATGAGTTTGCGAGGGGAGCACAACATCGGGCAACTCGCCCGCGAGGATTACGGCGACGAGGTCTATTCGATCGGATTCGGCACGCACACCGGCACGGTGGCGGCGGCCGACGACTGGGGCGGGCCGGTCAAACAGGCCGCCGTCAACGAGTCGCAGCCGGGGAGTCACGAACGCACCTGCCACGAGTCAGCCGTGCCCCGGTTTCTTCTGCCGATGCGCCCGGCGAGGAAACAGGGCATCGGTTTCGGCGAAGCCATGGAACGCGCCATCGGTGTGATCTACCGGCCTCGGAGCGAGCTCGTGTCCCACTACTTCGAAGCCCGCCTGGAAGAGCAGTTCGATGAGTACATATGGTTCGATTTTTCCGAGGCGGTCACTCCGCTGAGCCGGGAGATCGCCCCGGATCTCCCCGGGCACCATCCTTTCCTGAAGATCGATTGACGCCGGCAAATGAGGGATAAGATCGACTCGCGGCCATCGCCCAAGCGCAAGGCCCTGCAAAAATCCGTATTACGGATGGATCGTGGTTTTGGAAAATTTCGTAGGGCCGCGTGCTTGCGCGCGTGCCGCCTGGGGACGTGTTTTCCGATTTCAGGAGATCCGCGGTGAGTGATTGGAAAACAGCCAGTGAGTCCGCCCATGCGAAATCCTACGAAGCAGTTTGCGATGAACTCAAAACTTCGTGCGAAGACGGCCTGAGCCAGGAAGAAGCGGCCAAGCGCCTGCGCAAGGCTGGTCCAAATCGACTCGAGGAGCAGAGCCAGCGCGGTTGGACGGCCATTCTCTTCGGGCAGTTCAAGGGGGTGGTCATCTGGGTGCTGGTGGCGGCCCTGGCCGTGGCCGTCGCGATGGCCGAGTGGCCGGAAGCGATCGCCGTCGCGGCGGTGATTCTGGTCAACACCCTGATCGGATTCGTCGCCGAGTGGCGTGCCGTCCGGACGATCGACGCCCTGCGCGAGCAGGAGGAGAGCCATGCCCGGGTGCGCCGCGGGGGCGAGATCCGGACCGTGCCGATCCGCGAACTGGTTCCGGGGGATGTGATCGAGGTCGAAGGCGGCGAACTCGTGCCGGCCGACGCGCGTTTGATCGACTCCCGGGGATTGCGTCTGAACGAGGCGACGCTCAGCGGAGAGTCCGAGCCGGTCTCCAAGGACACCGAAGCGGTCGAAGAGGAGGCGCCCCTGGCGGAACGAAGCTGCCTCCTCTTCAAAGGGTGTGCGATCATGGACGGCCGCGGGCGGGCCGTGGTGACCGCCACGGGAATGCGGACCGAGCTGGGAAAGATCGCCCGCGCCGCGATGGAGGCCGAGAGCACCGAGGCGCCCCTCACCGAGCGTCTGGACCAGCTGGGGCGGCAGTTTGTCGGCCTGGTCTTCGTTTCGGTGGTGCTGGTCGGCCTGGCCGGCTGGTGGCGGGGACGGGATCCGATCGAGGTGATCGAGACCGCCATCGCCCTCGGTATTGCCGCCGTACCCGAGGGGCTGCCCATCGTGGCCACCATCGCTCTCGCGCACGGCATGTGGAAAATGGGCAAGCGCAACGCGGTCGTGAAGCACCTGCAGGCCGTCCAGGCGCTGGGATCGGTGCCCTATCTGTTCGTTGACAAGACCGGCACGTTGACCCGGAACCGGATGCGGTTGATGCGGGTGACGACCCCTGCGGAAAGCCACGTTTTCGAGGAGGACGGGGAGAAGCCCGGCGACTCGGTCAGGAGGGTGCTCGAGCTGGGCGTCCTCTGCAACGGGGCCGCCCTGGACGACTCCGCGGACGAGGGGGGCCGGGGGGACCCGATGGAGGTCGCCCTCCTCGAAGCCGGACGCCGGCACGGCCTGGAGCGCGAGCGCCTGCTGAAAGAGCGCGAGGAGCTGAGGGTCGTCGAATTCGATCGCGAGACCATGATGATGGCCGCCTTCCATCGCGCCGGGGACGGCGGAGGAATCACCGTATCGGTGAAAGGAGCGCCCGAACGGGTGATGGAGGCGTGCGCGCGGATCGCCCGGAACGGGGAACCGGAGGAACTGGACGAAAAGCTCCGGAAGAAGTGGGCGGAGCGGGCGAACGAGCTGGCGGAAAACGGCTACCGTGTCCTGGGAGCGGCCGGGAAAACGGTCGATTCGGGGGATGCCGAACCCTACGGCGGCCTCGCCTTCCTGGGCTTTTTCGCGCTGGAGGATCCTCCGCGCGAGAGGGTCGATGAATCGATCGACGAATGCGAGGCCGCGGGAATCAAAGTCATCATGGTCACCGGCGACAAGCCCGAGACGGCCCAAGCCATCGCCCGGAAGTCCGGCGTCGGCCAGGAGAGGGGGTCTTCCCGTGTGTTGACCGGCGGGGAACTGCGCGACCTGGACCCCGAGAGCGAAACGGACGAGCAGGCGATCCTGGAGGCGGATGTGATCGCCCGGGTCGAGCCGCGGCAGAAAATGGATGTGGTGGAACTGGCCCAGGGCGGCGGAGCGGCCGTCGCCATGACCGGTGACGGCGTCAACGACGCCCCCGCTTTGAAACGGGCCAACGTCGGGATCGCCATGGGCGAACGCGGGACCGAGGCGGCGAAACAGGTCGCCGACATCGTCCTGCGGGACGACTCGCTGGCCACGATCGTCGAGGCCGTGCGGCTCGGGCGCACGATCATGCACAACATCCGCAAGGCGGTGATCTTCTTCCTCTGCACCAACCTCGCCGAAATGATCGCCCTGACCATTGGCGCGGCCCTGGACTATCCCCTGCCGCTGCTGGCTCTGCAGATTCTTTATCTGAATGTGATCACCGATGTCTTTCCCGCCCTCGCCCTGGGTGTCGGTCCGCCGGGGCGGAATGTCATGCGGCGGCGCGAGGAGGAGGAAACCCGCGCGATCCTTGCGCGGGACCACTGGCTCGCGGTCATCGTTCTCGGTGTGGTGCTGGCGGCGGTGACACTGGCGGGACTGATTCTGGCCAAGGAATGGCTGGGTCTTTCCGATACGGCGGCGACCACCCTTTCCTTTCTGACTCTCGGACTGAGCAAGGTGTGGTTTCCCTTCAACCTGCGCGACAGCGCCTCGCCCTTCTGGCGCAACGAGATCACCCGCAATCCCTACGTGTGGGGGGCGGTGGTCCTCTGCCTGGGTTTGCTGGCGCTGGCGGTCGCATGGCGTCCGCTCGGGCGGGTTCTCGATACGGTGCCGCTGCCCCTCGAAGCCCTGGGCCTGGTGCTGGCGCTCAGCCTGGTTCCTTTCGTCCTGGCGCAGGTGGCCCTGCTCGTCCTCCGGCAGCGGGCATCCCGGAACGATGGATGAAATGAGCCGGCGAGACGTCCCGGACAACGCGGAGAAGAAGCCCGCTCGCACATGGTTGCGGGCGGGTCTCGCCCTTCTGGTCATCGTACTGGTTCTGGCATGGCAGGCCGACCTGTTCGTTTCCAGGATCGCCCCGGGCGAGGTCGCCCGCGAACGGTCCGGAGCGGCCGGGATCGCTTTCGTCGAAGTGGAGGAAACGTCGGTTCCCGCCGAACGGATTTTCACCGGTTCGGTCGAGCCCCGGATCCGGATCGAGAGCGCCCCGCGGATCGGGGGCACGGTCGAGGAGGTTCCGGTGGAGGCGGGCGACCGGGTCCGGAAGGGCGATCTCCTGATCCGCCTGGATCGCGCCGCTCCCCGGGCCCGGCGCGACGAGGCGGAGGCGGCCCTGCGCGAAGCCGAGGCGGCCCGGCGTGGGGCGGTCGCCTTGCTGGAGCGGATCGCCCGGGCGACGGGCGCCGATGCGCTGCCGGAGACCCGCCGCATCGAGGCCGAGCAATCGGCCGAGACCGCAGCGCGCGCCGTCGAGCGGGCAAGGGCGGCGCTGCGGAGCGCCCGGATTCAACTGGACTACACCGAGATCCGCAGCACCCGCGATGCGGTCGTCATGGAAACTCTGCTCGAGGTCGGCGACCAGGCCATGCCCGGGCGGCCGGCGGTTCTCTCCTACGACCCCGCCGGGCTGGAGCTGGCCGCCCATGTGCCGGCTTCCATGGTGCGGCACTTTCCGCCCGGTGCCGAGGTCGCCTGCCGCTTCCCGGCCCGGGCTCTCCGCCTGAGCGGGACCGTCCGCGCGCAAATTCCCCGGGCCGACCCCCGCACCCGCACCGTCGAGGTGAAAATCGCCATCCATCCCGCGGAGGATCTGGTCCCGGGGATGTACGGAGTCGTCGCGGTCGAAGGCGAACCGCGGCGGGCGCTGCGTGTCCCCGAAGAGGCCGTGGAACGCATCCGGCAATTGGACAGCGTGCGGGTTCTGGATGAACGGAACCGGCCCTACCGCAGGTTCGTGCGGACGGGAAAAGCAGCGGGTGGCCGGATTGAAATACTGGCCGGCCTGCGCCCCGGCGAAAGGGTCGTTCTCCCGGCGGAAGAGCCGGCGGACGCCGGGGCTCTTCCGGATGCGCCATGAGCGGGCCGCCCGACAACCCGGGGTTTCTGAACAACTGGCTCCGCTCCGGCCTGGCCGCCCTGATGCTCGCTCTCGCCTTGGCCGGCGGCGGATTCGCCCTCCTGCTCACTCCCCGCGAGGAGGAGCCGCAGATCGACGTGCCCCTGATGGACATATTCGTCAGCGCGCCCGGGCTTTCCGCCGCCGAAGTCGAACGACGCATCACCTGGCCCATGGAGCAGACTCTTTTCGGAACCGAAGGCGTCGAGTACGTCTATTCCAACTCCTTCGCCGACGGGGCCGTCCTGACCGCCCGGTTTTATGTCGGTGTCTCTCCCAGCGAAAGCGAGGTGCGGGTGCGCAACCGGCTCGCCAGGAACCGGCACCGCTACTCGCCCGAAATGACGGACTATCAGATCCGGCCGGTTTACGTGGACGACGTGCCTTTCATGAACCTGACCCTGCACAGCGAGTCCATGGACGACGCCGGGCTCCTCTCCCTGGCCGAGGAGTATCTGGTCGAGTTCACCTCCATCGAAGGGGTGGGGCTGGTCTTCATAGTGGGCGGCCGCAACGAAGAGGCCCACATCGAGATGGATCCGCAAAAGATGGCCGCCCACGGGGTCGGCCTGCGGGATCTGCGGGAAGCCGTCGAAGCATCCAACGTGCGGGTTCCGGCCGGGCGGCTGGTGGCCGGGAACCAGGGCGCGCCCGTCCGGGTGCGGGGCGCCCTCGGGGACCTGTCCGAACTGGAGAATCTCGTCGTGTCCGTTGCCGGGGGACGCCCGGTCTTCCTGCGCGACGTGGCCAAGGTGTCCTGGCGGCCGCCCGATCCGGAATCCTATCTCTTTTACGCCGCCGGACCGGCTTCCCGAGGGGAGGCCTCCGAACTCGGAGGCGATCCCCTCCGGCGGGGGGCGGTCACGCTGGCCCTCGCCAAGCGATCCGGGGCCAACGCCGTGGCCGTGAGCCGTGAAGTGAAGGAGACTCTGAACCGCCTGCGGCCCGCGTTCGAGACCCGGGGCGTCGGCATGGCGATCACCCGCGACTACGGGCGGAGCGCCGACGACGCGGTGGACTGGCTGGTCTTTTCCCTACTCGGAGCCTCGGTTCTGGTGATCGCCGTGCTGGCCGCGGCCCTCGGCCTGAAAGAGGCGCTGATCGTGGCGGTGAGCATCCCCACCACCTTTTCCATCGCCCTTCTCGTGAACTATCTCGCCGGATTCTCCCTCAACCGGGTCACGCTCTTCGCCCTCATCGTCGCCCTCGGGTTGATTGTGGACGACTCCATCGTGAGCATCGACAACATCCACCGCTACCTCCACACCCGGGCCGGCGAGGGTCTTCGCGGTCTCGACCGCATCGCCGCCGCCGTGCGGGAGGTCGTGCCGCCGATGGTTCTGACCAGCCTCGTGGTGGTCGCGGCCTTCGTGCCCCTCGCGTTCGTGACCGGATTGATGGGCCCCTACATGGCGCCGATGGCGCTGACCGTTCCCGTGGCCATGATCTCCAGCACCGCCGTGGCCGCCCTGGCCGTGCCCTGGCTGGCGCACCTGCTGCTCGCCGCCAGGGGAAAGGCGGCCGATTCCACGGCTGAAGCCGCAGGCGCGGAGCGGCGGAGCGGGTACGAGCCGGACGCCGAAGCGCAGGACCGGAAAAGCGGCGACGATGTTTGCGGGACCTCCCGCTACCGGTGGTATTCCCGGGTGGTCGGTCCCTTGCTCGACAAACCACCCCTCGCTTACGGGTTCGTCGGCGCGCTCCTGCTTCTGTTCGCGCTGTCGGCGGCCATTCCCCTCATGCGGTGGATCCCGCTCAAGCTTCTCCCCTATGACGATGCGGAGGAAATCCAGATCGTCGTCGATCAAAAGGAAGACGCCACCCTGGAGGACACCCTGGCGCTCCTGGGGGAAATCTCCGCCCAGGTGCTGCGGCAGCGCGAGGTGCGGAATCTGACCGTCCATGCGGGAACCGCCGGGCCGGTCGATTTCAACGGACTCGTGCGGAGCTACTACCTCCGCGGCGGAGCGCATCTGGGCGATATCCAGATCAACCTCGTGGACGACGACTACCGGCGCCACAGCAGCCACCAGATCGGGATCCGCCTGCGCGAGCGGATCCGCCCGATCGCCGCGAAGTACGATGCCGCGGTCCAGGTGGTCGAACGCCCCCCGGGTCCGCCGGTGCTCGCACCGGTCGTCGCCGAGGTGAGCGGGCCTCCGGACATGGGGTACGACGAACTGCTTCGCGCCGCCGAAACGGTGGAGGAGCGTTTCCGGCGCACCGCCGGGGTCGTCGATGTGGATACCAGCATGGAGCACGACGCCCGCCAATGGGACTTCCGGATAGACCGGGAAAAAACCGCGCTCGCAGGGCTCACGCCCGCCGACCTCGGGCGATGGCTCGGGGCCGGTGTCCGGGGCCTGGATCTCTCCCACCTGCGCGAGGAACGCGAGCTTCGGCCCCGCCCCATCCGACTGCGGCTGCCCGCCTCCATGCGGGACGACCCCTCGCGGTTGCTCGATCTGCCGGTGGCACGGGTCGGGGAGGGGCTGCTCACCCTCGGCGAGCTGGGCCGTTTCAAACCCGCGGTCATCGAACAGACGATCGAGCGAAAGAATCTCCGGCAGGTGATCTACGTCACCGCGGACGTGGCCGGCCGAACCCCGACCTCGGCCGTCTTCGAACTCGCCGACGCGGTCCGCGGCGACCGGAAGGACGGCGTGCTGCCCTCCGGCGCGGAGATCCGCTTCGACGGGGAGGGGGAGTGGTTCATCACCCGGCGGGTCTTCCGTGATCTGGGCATCGCCCTCGGGGTCGCCGTGCTCGCCATCTACGCCATGCTGGTGTATCAGACGGGGCGATACGTGATCGGCCTGATCCTGCTGACCAGCGTCCCTCTGACCCTCATCGGGATCATGCCGGGATTCTGGCTGTTGAACCTTCTGCTCACCCGGGAAACCGGGGGATACGCGGTCGGGATCCCCTTTACCGCCACCGGCATGATCGGGATCGTCGCCCTGGCCGGCATCGCCGTCCGCAACGCCATCCTCCTGATTGATTTCACCCAGAACATGGAGAAGGAGGGGCGGGACGTGCGCGAGGCCGTTTTGCGGGCGGGTGCCCTCCGCGTGCGTCCGATCCTCCTGACCGCCGGCACCGCCATGCTGGCGGTCGTCCCCATCGCCTTCGATCCGGTCTTCAGCAGCCTGGCCTGGTCCCTCATCTTCGGCCTGTTCGTATCCACCGTCTTCACACTGCTCCTGGTGCCCACGCTCTACCATCTGATCTACGGAAGAGGCTAGGGG
>JBKHCX010000093.1:0-11679 GCA_046541615.1 Puniceicoccaceae bacterium | reverse complement strand
TGGAAGCTCGACGACGAAGTCGTTGAGGGAAGCCGCGGGACAGGAGTGTCCCGCCCCCCTGGTGTTCTTTGTGGCTCGACGACGAAGTCGTTGAGGGAAGCCGCGGGACAGGAGTGTCCCGCCCCCCTGGCGTTCTTTGTAGTTGAGAGAAGCCGTTCGAAAGCGGAAATCCGATGGCGGGCGTGAATTCGTCAATTCGTCATTCGTCATTCGCCATTCCTCATCCCTCCCCGCCTGGCGGGACGCATCCAACGGAGCGCTGGCGGAAGGGGGGGGATTCGAACCCCCGGAGGCTTTCACCTCAGCGGTTTTCAAGACCGCCGCAATCGACCGCTCTGCCACCCTTCCCGGCCGGAAGAGAGACAAGACTCTCCGTCCGCCCGTTTCAATCCTATACCGCTCCGCCCTTTCCCGGTTGACCCGGACCCGGCGGTCGCGACACTCTCCTCCGGTCCGGCGTCTTTTCATCCCCGTCCGGGGCGCCCGTCCCGACTTCCCTCCACCCAACCGAAACCACACCACCGATCCCATGCTCCACAAGAAAGCCGCTCCCGCACCGCACGAAGAATCCCTCGATCCCACGTTCGGATCCCGCTACCTGACCGGCGAGATCCCCCGCTTCCGCATGCCCGAGGGGGAAATGCCCCCGCGGTCCGCCTACCAGATCATCCACGACGGGCTCATGCTCGACGGCAACGCCCGGCTGAACCTCGCCACCTTCGTGACGACCTGGATGGAGCCGGAGGCCCGCCAGCTGATGGAGGAGACTTTCGAGAAGAACATGATCGACAAGGACGAGTATCCGCAGACGGCCGAGATCGAAATGCGCTGCGTGAACATCCTGGCCGACCTCTACCACGCCCCCGGAGGCGCGAAATCCTGCGGCTGCTCGACCATCGGCTCCAGCGAAGCCTCCATGCTGGGCGGCATGGCCCTCAAATGGAAATGGCGCAAACGCCGCGAGGCCGCCGGAAAACCCGCCGACAAACCGAACCTCGTCCTCGGCATCGACGTGCAGGTCTGCTGGGAGAAATTCTGCCGCTACTGGGAGATCGAACCCCGCTACATCCCCATCGAAAAAGGCCGCTACATGGTCAATCCGCAGGAAGTCGTCAAACGATGCGACGAAAACACGATCGGGGTCGTCGGCATTCTCGGCACCACGTTCACCGGGCAATACGAACCGATCAAGGAGATCAACGACGCTCTCGGGGATCTGAACAGCAAGACGGGCTGGGAGATCCCCCTCCACGTCGATGCGGCCAGCGGAGGCTTCGTGGCCCCGTTCATACAGCCCGACTTCGAGTGGGACTTCCGGCTGAAGTGGGTCAAATCCATCAACGTCTCCGGCCACAAGTACGGACTGGTTTACCCCGGGGTCGGCTGGATCCTCTGGCGCGACGAGGACGAACTCCCCGAGGAGCTGGTCTTCAAGGTGAACTACCTCGGCGGGGACATGCCCACTTTCGCGCTGAACTTCTCCCGCCCGGGCAACCAGGTCGTCGCCCAGTACTACAACTTCCTCCGCCTCGGCCGCGAGGGCTACACGCGGGTCATGGAGACCTGCCGTTCGACGGCCCGCTTCCTCGCCGCCGAAATCGAAAAACTGGGCGTGTTCGAAATTCTCGGCCCCGGCGAGGATCTGCCCGTCCTCGCCTTCCGGATACGGGAGGACGCCGACGTGAACTTCTCGGTCTTCGACCTGTCGGAACAAGTCCGGCACCGGGGCTGGCTGATCCCGGCCTACACCCTGCCGGAAAACGCCGGGGACATCGCCGTGCTCCGGATCGTGGTCAAGGAGGATTTCGGCCGCTACATGGCCTCCATGCTCGTGGACGACCTGCGGCGGATCATCGACGACTACGCCGCCCGCGGGCGCCGCGAGGCGAAACCGGATCCCACCGACGGCAAGCACCGTCCCAAGTGCTGACCCCGGCCATGTTCACCATCTATCCGGCCATCGATCTGAAAGGGGGGCGCTGCGTCCGCCTGCTCCACGGAAAAGCCGAGCACGAAACCGTTTACTTCGAAGACCCGCTCGAAGCGGCCCGCAAATGGATCGCCGGGGGGGCGGAGTGGCTCCACGTGGTCGATCTCGACGGTGCGTTCACGGGGAAGCCGGCCCACCTCGGGACCATCACCCGCATCACCGGACTGGGCTGCCGCGTCCAGGTCGGCGGGGGGCTGCGCGACGAAACCGCCGCGGCCGCGGTTCTGGAGGCGGGCGCGGCCCGCTGCGTGATCGGCACATCGGCCGTCGAGAAGCCCGAGCTGGTCCGCGCCCTGGTCGCCCGGTTCGGGGGTGGGCGAATCGCCGTGGGCCTCGACGCGAAGGACGGCCGCATCGCGGTGAAGGGCTGGGTCGAGGACACCCGCCTCGACACCCTGGCCTTCGCGCGGCAGTTGGAGAGTGACGGCGTGCAAACGGTGATCCACACGGACATCGCCACCGACGGCGCCCTGACCGGGCCCAACCTGGAGAGGCAGGCCGAACTGGCGGACGCCTGCGGGCTCTCGATCATAGCCTCCGGCGGCGTCTCGACGCTCGCGGACATCGAAGCCCTCGCCGTTCTTGCCGCCTCCCGCCCCAACCTCTCCGGCGTGATCGTCGGCCGGGCGCTCTACGAAGGGCGGGTCGGCGTCCCGGAGATGATCGCCGCGGCGGAAGGCGGAGCTTGAACGATGGACCGCGCCTTCAGCCTCGCCCGGGGAACGCCTTCCGGGAGAACTGGCATCCGAGGACGCCGAGGAGGACGAAGGCGACCAGGGCGATCCACCAGCGGCCTTCATTTGCTCGGCTTTGGGATGGCCCGGTCTGGAAGCTGACCGTAAGTTCCGCCCAGGGATCGACGGCCACGACCCGTTGGAGGCGGATGGATGGGGAGGCGTCCGGCACGGTGAGATCAAACTGGGCGGGCGAGGGAAGCGCCGCGTTCTGCTGTTCGATCAGTTGCTGGACTACCGCGGCCAGGCCTTCGGCGGAGGCGGCGGACTGGACCGGGATCGCTCCACTTTGGCTCTCCATCTGCGCCATCTGGCTGATGGTTTCAGAAGCATTGGCGACTTTGGACCGCCGCTGGCTGATTCCGGAGAGCGCCTGCTGTTTGCGCACTTCGTTCCATTGGACGAGGGCGTCGGCGTTGAAACCGGCGTCGTTCAGCGAGAGGTTGTAGGCGGATTCGAAGGCGCGGTTCGCATCTTCCGTCTTCCCCTGCCGGAGGAGCGCGTTTCCGAGGCCGTAGAGTTCGCGGGCCGATTCGAGGTTGTTGTCCGCGGGGGTCTGGCTCGGAGGTGGACTGGTTTTTCCGGGCACCGGGACGCCGGTTCCGGCGAGGTTCAAGGAGGTCCGGATGGAGTCCTCGGGCACTCTCCATTTCCCCGGGGTGTGGACCAGCCATTCGATGTTCTCCAATGGAAGACCCAGGTCGGGGAGCGCGAGGCTCCGGCGCTCGCCGGAGCTTCGCGGGAGGGGTGGCCCTTCCGCGGCGCTGATCAGCCGCACCTCGGTCTCGGCGCCCGGAACCGAACTCTCCGCGAGCGGTATGAGGATCTCTTCTCCACTTTCCCAAAGGCGGACGTTTTGTCCGTTGACGAAGGCGGACCAGAGGGCGGTCTCCGCACCGATCCGGATCGGCAGGTAGCGCTGGCTCCGGGTTTGGAGGCGGACGACCGTCTCCGTGAGGGCGATCCCGGTCTCGGCGACGATGGTGCGGGCGTTGACGGCCAGGACCCGGGCTTGGAGCAGCGATTCCGATTCGCCCAGGTTGCGGACGGAGAAATGGATCGGCCGCCCGGGGTCGGTCAGGCGGAAGACCAGGCCGGAGGCGGGTGCCTCGGTTCTGCCGCGAAGGCGCTCCGGGATGTTGGTCCAAAGGGCGCGGCTGTTCGCGGCGGATGCTTCCGGAGCAAAGTCCAGTCGCGGATTGGTGAATACGGCGGCGTAGGCGGTCGAACGGTCGGAATCCTGGACGCGGGGCAGCTCCAGTTTCCAGTCGGCGTTTTCCGGAACCGCTTCGGTGAAGTAGTGGACCGCGAGTTGCGAGGCTCCGATAATGCGGCGGTTGAAGATGATTTTCCACGAGGACGGCTCATCCGGACTTTCCTGGCGGAAGTGGGAGAGGTGCGGGTGTTCGACGACCAGGGAGCTGTGCCCTTCCGGAACGGTGAGAGACAGTTCTTTCACTCCGGCGTTTTCGATATCGAGGGCGAAGACGGTCCGGTGCTCGACCCGGCTGGAGTCAACGATGACCCGGGCGAGGCTCTGGATCTCGATCCAGGGACTGAGTTTCTCGATCGAGTAGTCCGCCCGCCAGTCCTTTGCGAGGAGTCGGATAAGGTGCCCGCCCGGCTTGCGGATGCCCTGGCTTTGGGGATCGACCTGGAGGGCGGCGCTCCGGGGATCGACGGTCGCCTTGAGGCCCAGCTCGGGCGCTATCTGGTAGAAGCCGGACTCCCGGGTCACTCGGGCGAACCGGATCGCGGGCAGCGGGCCGTCGGCGAGGCGGCCGGCCCCGGGGCCGCTGAAGGTGAGGGCGATCTGGATCGGACCGAGCACTTTCTTCTGGAAATGGAGAATGATCGCCAGGCCGTCCCCGCCCGGCTCCTTTGTCCAATAGGCCAGGTCGGTCGCGGAGATGTTCTCGACGTCGAAGGGCGCGGGAACGGCGAAGCGCATGGAGAACAGACCGGCCTGTTCAACGGTGGCCGTCCCCTGGAAGCTGAGGAGGGTGCGGTCCTCGCCGAGCGAGAGGTTCTGGCGGGCTTCGATGTGGATCTCGGGCTCGACTCCGCGCGCGGTCAAGGTAAGCGAGGGTTCTCCCTCTCCGAACCGGAAACGCTCGCGGACGTTGAGGTCCTCCCCTGCGATCCGCACCAGCGAGTCGTCGATGGAATTGTCATTGCCGCCCGGGGACATCGCCGTGGGAACGACTTTGGCGATTTCGACCTCGGAGGGCGTGGCGAGGAGCACGGAGCCGAGGGAGGACTCGACCTTCCCCACCCGTGGAATCTCGATTTTGGTCTCGTAGGGGAGGTTCGATTTCACCATCTCGGTCACGACCCGGATGGAGAACGGGTTGGAAACCGGTTGGTTGGCGAGCAGGTCGAGAACCCGGGTTTCCGGGTTGAACTTCCAGGTGTGGGCCACACTGGAATCAACCGCGGTGACAATCTGGGACTCGGGGATTGGAATGGAGAAGATTGAGGATTGCCCCTGGGCGAAGGAGAGGTCGAAGCGATGCTCGCCGATGACAACGCCGCTGATCGGGACGAAGACATGCTTCGATTCGCTGAAGAATCGCAGCGGTTCTTTCGCCGGATCCCGTTTCGCCGGTGACCAGGAGAGTTCGGGGAGGGTGCCGGCCTGGAAGCTCAGGTGGATCGTCCGCCCGTCCCCGCTGCTTCGGGTTGCCACCGCCTGGGGCGATTGGAAGGTGTGGCGATCCAGACCGGCGCCTGCGAGGGTCGCTTCCTGGATCAAGGCGGGCCCGACGGCCAGCGTAACCGTGCGTGTTTTGTCCTCGGTGTGTGGTTCCCACAGGGCCTCCATGCGAATTTTCTGCAGCCCGTCCGCCGTGGCCCGGGCGACGAGGGGAGCGTTTTCTTCCCGAACGAGTTCGATGGCGTCGGGGTCGTAGTCAATCGCGGTGATTCGGGTTCCGGCGGGTGCGAGATCAAGGGTGTCTCCGGCGGAGGCCTCCCATTCGATGTGGCTTTCAGCGGACAGGCGGTTGCCCTCCAGTTCCAGGTTGTGGGTGATCCTCTCCGCCTGGGCGGCCGATAGATCCGGAGGGGTTCCGGCGCCGAGGGCCGCCAGGGCGAGAACCATGGACGCCTTGCCGGCGGCGAGGGAGGCGAGGCGACGGGCGAAAAGAATCTGGGCGACGACCGCCAGGATCCCGACCAGGAGAAGCGGCCAGCCCGCCGGGAAGGAGGCCGCCGATGCGAAAAAGATCAGGCCGAGCCCGCCGGCGGAAAGGATGAGAGCCGGAATGCGGTGACTCTTGAGCGCAATGGCCGCGATCAGAAGAACCAGCCCCGCTCCGAGCCACGGAAGGCTGGGGCGGAAATCGGGCGGGCCGTTGGGGTCGGTCAGTTCGACGGTCGCAAAAATGGATTCCGAAGCGGGAAGAACTTTGCCTGTGAATTCGATCGGTTCGGGCGGGGGGAGCGGGTTCCCCTGGACGAGGTTCGTGGTCAGGGAGGTGTGGGCGCCGAACAAGGCGGCGAGTCCGCAGGCGCTGATCACCACGCCGAGGAGGAAACGCTTCCACCAGACCGGCACACGGACCGCCATGCGGCCGAAATAGACGAGTCCAATGGATCCAATGCCGAACAGAAATAATCCGAAAGCGAATACGGACGCCTGCAACGGAGGTGGCTGCGGCAGGTTGATGGGCGCCAGGGGGCCGTCCTTGAAGACGGGCGCGACGGTGCCGTCGGCGCTGACCGTCCAGGAAAAGTCCTGCACGGGCGCCGGGAAAACCGGGAGCGAGATCTGTTTTTTCGAGGATGGATCGCCGAGGTCGGCGGTGATGAGGGACACCGGAATCGTTCCGGCGGGACCGGTTGTGGCCGGGAGCGGAATCAGCGTCCGGTCTCCATCCGTCACCGGAGTAACGGCTTGGCCGGCGACCCGGGTTTCCCAGATCCGGGAGCCGTCGGGCGCCTTTATCGCTAGATACGGCCTTTGGATACTGCGAAGGGTGAGGTCGATCCCGGTGAGGAGTTCGCCCGAGGGGTTGATGCGGGTGTGGGCGGCGAGGCTCTCGATGTTCTGCTGAATCGATTCGATGCCGGGCAGGGATCGAAGCGCGACCGCGAGTTCCGGCCGGGCGCCTTCGTAGCGGAAGGCCTCGATGAGCGGCGAGGAGTATAGCAGACGCCATTCCCCGGGCAGGTCCCTCGCCTCGATCCTGGTGAGGGCTTCGGATTTCTCCTGTTTCGCGATCTCGAAGGGAAAGTGCGAGACGAAGGCGAGAAATCCCTGCTCGTCCGCATCGAGGAGCGGCGTGGGTCCGGCGGCCGGGAAAAGGCTTTCACGGGAGATGGGCGACTCGTAGGTGGCGAGGATCGTGAACGCGCCGGAAAGAGGCGACTGGAACCGCAGGGTGGCCGTGCGGTCTTTCAGCGTCCAGCTGCGGAGTCCCTCCCCCCGGAAGTCCGGATTATCGTATCCTGCGGGCAGTTCGAACTGAAGTTCGGTGAGAGGGGCCCCCGTAACCGAGAAGTTGAAAACCGCGCTTCCGAAGAGAGTCTCTTCGGCCAGGGTCAGGAGCCGGAAGGTGTCGAGCCGGATGGACTGCTCGACCGCTGAGAGCGCGGCGGAGAGTTTCCAGTCCTCCTCCTGCATGCGCCAGGCGAAGGAGGCGCGGTCCTGGAACCGGGGGAGGAAAGCGGAACCGATCTCGGTGAGGTTCTCGGTCCGCCCGACCTGTACGCTGATCCCTTCGACGGTGCCGATGCCCACGAATCCGCGCACGAGGCTGGCGCCCGGAATGGTCACGGGCCGGACGGAAAGCGGGCGCGGTTCGAAGGAGCCGGGTTTCTCCATTTCGATCCCGAAGGCGGTACGGCCTTTGATTTCGCCGTTCAGGTAGATCTGGAGGAGAGTCTGTTCGCCATCCTCGACGATCTGGTAGTCCTTTACGTCCCCTCCGGAAACGGACAGGACCATGTAGTCCCCGGGAATCCGGACGGGGATCATGGCGACGGCCGCCTCCCGGATCTCGACGTCGAAGTCCGCGGAGAGGTGGATCCCGGAGAAGTCGCTCTCGTAAAGAATGACGACGGATTGAAAGATTTCCGGGGTGACGGGTTCGGCGCGGAGCGAGAGGCCGTAGTCCGCCGCGCCGTGGCGGAAGGCGATGGCCGGCCGGTCGCCGGGCGATTCCTTGAACTCGAAGCGCGCGAGGGGGAAAAGGTTGGGCGCGATCTGGAGGAGTCCGCTGGTTCCGGTGACATCGACCTTGGTCTCGGCGTCGAAATCGACCCGGAGGAATCCGCTGAAGCGCTGGGCGCCCACCGGGGTCAACCGGGTGGGCCGCACCTCCACCGGGAAGGTGCCCGGGATTTCCATCATTTTGACCCGGAGAAGAAACTGTCCGCTTTGGGCTTCGGAGAACCGGACGAGGATTTGACGCGAGCCGTCTCGATTTTCATGAACGCTCCAGTCGCGGATCGAAGGGCCGGTCAGGTCGAGGATGTCAGCCTCTCCATCCACAGTGAGCCGGACCTCCCGCAGGGAACCCTGGGTCAGCGAGTAGGCGAAACGGGTATCCTGCTCGAAAGCTCCCTTGGAGAAGGAAATGGTGGTCGCGCCGTCCACGGTGAAGAATCTCTTCGCATCCGTGGCGCCCCCGGCGCTTCTCCAGCGCAGATGGACAGGCCCCTCGCGGCGGATGGGGAAGCGCTTCGGGGAGTCCGCCTCGGTGAGAAGATAAGTCAGTCCATCGACCGTTGCGACCACGGGGTCTTTCCGGTCGTTGACCGCCTCGAAACGGCGGACCGTCCCCGGGACGGGGGTGAATTCGAGGGAACCCCCATCGACGGTTTCGCTCACTTCGACCGTGAAGGGGAGTTCCACCCTGTATTCACCGGCTTCCGGGAAATGGAGACGGACTTCGCCTGCCGAGGCTTTGATCTCGTAGCCTTCCGTCGCCGGAACGTCGGTCAGGGCGAGCGGTCCCCTGAGAACCGGGATCTCGACTCCGTTGCCGGCGTGAACGGTTACCTTCCCGCTCCAGACATGATCCGGCCCCGTTTCGGAAAACACCGTCCGGATGGAATAATCCCGGATGGTGAAATCATGGATGGGCGCCCGCCGGGCGGCGACCGAGATTTCGTATGGGAAACCGGTTACGGCGAAGGTGGAGCCGTTCGGCGGGGAATCTTCCAAGGGCTTCACGTTCTCCCGGGTCTCGAACCGGAGCCCGATTCCCCGATCCGCGTCGAACCCGATGGTTGATCGCGAGAGACCCGCGAAGGGAGGGGCGATCTGAAGGAAGTCGTTCGATGTCCAGGGCAGCGAACGCTCAACGGAGGTCAGAATGTGGACGGTCCGGCCGGCGGGGGACTGCGTCGGAGCGAAAGCCAGGCCCAGGCGGACGCCTTTCTCGGTGGTGCGGACGCCCCATCCGCGCAGATCGCCGCCGACCACATTCCGGATGGTCTCGGCGTTTCTTACGTCGAGGTAGATCAGGGTCAGGGGCTCCGCGACGGGCTCCAGGGTGACGGTCCATCTGCCCGTCGTCCGGGTCGGCCCCACGGTGACCGCTCCTTTGATCGTGGCCGCGATCTGACCCTTGTGGGGATCCTCCGATGGATCGAATTCTCCGTGGATGGTGAAGCTGCCGGAGCGGCCGCCGCCGGTCTCCGTCTGTCCGACGGATTCGGCCGCCGGAGACAGGGCCGACAGGAGGATCAGGGGGAGAAGGAGTTTGTGTGGTTTCATGGGAGGAAGGTCGCGTTGCGGATCATGTTGGCGAGAGTTTCAATCTCGGCGGGGTTGTTGAAAAAGGCCTGCGCCTGTTGGGTCCAGGCGAGGAGTTGGGCGCGGTCAACGGCGGAGAAGCGGTTTGAGTCCTGGAGCTTGTCCGCGAAAACAGCGGCGGCCGTTGCCAGTTGGAGCCGTGGCGAGGCGGCCTCGATTTCCGGCCAGACGGGTGGGTTGGGGATGATCCAGGAGCGTTCTTCCACGGTCGGGCTGGATCCGGGGTGTTCTTGGGTTGATGTCAGTCGTTCGCCCCGCGGGTGGAAGGTGACCATGTTGTCGGCAATTCCCCATTCGTAGCCGGTTTGCTGTGACATGATGTCGAGAATCCTAATCACCGGAAGGTTGCGAACCGAAAAATTCACCTGGCGGTCATCGGAGTCCCCGGTTGCCCTCATGCTAATCCCTTCGATTCCGTCAGGGTTCTGAGCCTCCGTCAGCATGGTGAGCTCTTGTGCCGCGTCCGACAGGCTTGCCCCGGCAAAAGTGACGCGGGGAATTACGACGGATTCGAGCCGATCCAGGATGCGTTCGGCCTCCTCGCTGGGAGGGGCGGGCGGGGAGGCCATCTTGAACCGCACGCGCGCCGTTCCCAGCGGACCGGTTCCGTTCGGTTTCAGCTCGACCAGATAGATGGCGTTGCCGGTTTCCTCGGCGGCCATTTCGGCGGCATCCACGGCATCGTTGCGAAAGTCCTCTTTCTTCAGGAGGTGGGTCTCGTAGCCGATGAGGCGGAAGCGCCGGACGCGGTCGGCATTCCATTCCACCTGGACCTTCACGTCGCGGGCCACCGATTGAAGGGAACGCGAGAGGGCCCGGGCGAAAATCTTTTCCGCATCCGCGGGGGCATTGAGAAAGGCGTAATGCCCGTCACCGTTGCGGGCGAGTTCGGCGAGCAGAGGATCGTTGAGGTTCTCCCAGCCGATGCCGAAACCGTCGAAGGCGATTCCCCGGTTCCGGTTCCCCTCGATCATCCCGGCCAGTTGATCGGCTTCGGTACGGCCGAGGTTGGCGATTCCGTCGGAAAGAAGGACCACCCGGTTCCCGTAGGCCGGATCGTAGTAGCGGGCGGCCACCCCGTAGGCGGTCGCGAGACCTTTTTCCAGGTTGGTTCCGCCCTCGGGGGCGGAGTTCAGGGCGGCTTTGATCCCGGAGGGGTTGGACGGCGGTGATTGCAGGAGTTCGAGGCGGGAATCGGTCGCGAAAGTGACGATGTTGATCCGGTCCCGCGGGCCGAGCCCATCAGTGAGCCGGTCGAATGCGGCTTGGATGGTGCTCTTGCGGTCGGAACGCTGCATCGACCCCGAATTATCCACGGCGAAGGTGATCTGGGCGGGCTTTCCCGCCGCGCCGCTTTGGGCGGCGGTCTTGACGGCGAGCCGGACCACTTTCCGGTTGTGGCTGCCGGGAACCGTGGCGGATTCGACCTCGAAACGGACGGGTTCGCCGGCCGCGGGCGCCGGATCGCGGTAATCGAAAGCATTGTAAAACTCCTCCTGCCGGATGGACCGCGGATCGGGGGCGATCCCCTGTTCGAGCTGGCGGGCCGCCAGTTGAAAGGAGACATCGGTCACGTTCAGGGAGAAGGTGGAGAAGTTGTCCCGCCCGGTGTCGGTGAACCTCGCAGGCTGCGCGGGAGGAGGAGCCGGGCGGGGTTGAGGCTTTGGCTCACGCTCGGCCGGCGGGGCGTCCGGTAGTTTTTTCAGTTCGGCAGTTTCGTTGGCGGTCCTTCTCTCTGATCTTCCCGCTTCGTCTGCGAAGAGTCGCCCCATGAGAGGCATTTCGTCCGCGGGACGTGCGTCTTTCGCCTTTTCTCCGGCGATCGACGGTTCGCTGCGGGCGGGCGCCGCCGAAGGCCGGGATAGGGATGGAGGCGCGAAAGGATCGTCCATAGGTGCGCCGGGTTGCACGCCACCTAGCGCCAATCCGGAGCGGAAGGTTTCGCTGCGGGAGGAACCGGAGACTCTGTCGTATTCCTCAGTGAGCGATTGGGACTCGGATAAAGTTTCTTGAAAGTCGCGGGGCCGCTGCCAGGCGCGGGAGACCTCGCCGAGAAGTTGGTTCCGAACGCTCTCCGGTTGGGAGCCGCCGGCTCTCCGTCGGCTTGCACCGACTTCGCTTTCCACGGATGCCTCGGGAGAGGGGGGCGCTGAAGCAACCCCCCCACGGAGATTTCCGCCCCCGCTTTC
>JBKHCX010000092.1:0-11776 GCA_046541615.1 Puniceicoccaceae bacterium | reverse complement strand
CCTACCTGCGCCTCGAGCCGGCCCGCCGCCACCACCTCGACGCCGAGCACATCGCCGGCGCGCCCGCCAGCGAGGCCGGGCAGCTCCTCCAGGGCGCGCCCGGTTTCATCACCCAGGGGGACATCCTCAGCATGATCGGCCCGGCCCTGACCACCCGCGGCGACACCTTCCTCATCCGCAGCTACGGCGATGTCATCGACCCCCTTAGCGGCGAGGTCAGCGCCCGCGCCTACCTCGAAACCGTCGTTCAGCGCACCGTCGAGCCGGTCAATCCCGCTTCGTCCGACGCCGACGGCATCGACAATAAATGGATCCCCGCCGACTCCTTCGGGCGGCGCTTCGAGGTCATCTCCATGCGCTGGCTGGGCGAGGACGAAATCTGATCCGCCAGACGATCCCCCCTCATCCACTTCTTATGACGAAACATCCTCCTATCCTCCTCCTCATGGCTTCCGTCCTGTTCGCCGCGCTTCCGACCGCCGCCCAGAACCCACCGGAGGAAGAGGAGGAGGAACTGCCCACCGTGCGGCTCTCCGCCGCCTTCCTCTCGAGCGTGCAACTCCCCCAGTTTTTCGCACGCGGGGCCGATGGCGAGTTCATGCGCTTCACCATCGGGCGGAACCGCTTCGGCCCGCCCAAAGACGTGGTCGACGAAGGAGGCCTGGTGGTCCTCTACCGCGAACGCAAAGACCCGGAAACCGGGGAAATGGTCAAATACCCGGCCCTGCGGGAAAGCTTCCCGGAAGGGGCCGATAGCGTCCTGCTCGTCTTTTACTTCGATCTGGAGAACAACATGCAACGCCGCGTCATCGCCGAATCGGCCGACGGCCCACAGCCCCGCACCCTGCGCCTGATCAACCTGATGGACCGCCGGGTGGGAGTGCAGATCCAGAACGACCGGCTGGGCCGGAAGAACATACCGCTGCGCCCCGGACAGGACCAGTGGGTGGATCTCGATTTCAAAGGCGGCGAGAACTTCTGGTACCGCTACCTGATCGACCTCCCGGAGGACGAAGGCCCGCGCCGCAAGCCCTCCTGGAAGAGCCTATCCCTCCTCGACCGCCAGCGCATGCTGATCTTCTTCGCCAATCTGCGCATGGTCAGCGACGATTTCGACGAAGAAACCGGCGAGGTGACCGATACGGAAATCTTCTTCAAGCCGACCGACATCCGCGTGATGGAGTTGCTGCGGTGAACGGGATCGCACGGCTGAAGTCATGCGACCACCCCGCCCCGCCCCCGTAGCCGGATGACTTCAGTCGTCCGGCCGCGGACCCCGCGGCACCCCCCCTAAGCCCGGACGCACGACTGAAGTCATGCGACCACCCCGCCCCGCCCCCGTAGCCGGATGACTTCAGTCGTCCGGCCGCGGACGCGCCGACAAGCCGGCAACGACACGGAAACCCGTCCGGAGGCCGTTTTGGAATCGTCTCCATGGATCGTCCGTGGCAGCATGGAATCCGATCCGTGAAATTTCATCCACCACGAGTACCATGAAATCGTTTTCCAGGCGGCGTTTCGCCTGTCTTTCCCTCTGGATGGCGCCGGCCCTTTTCGCCGCCGTTCCCGCCGGAAAGGCCCAGCCGGAGGGGTTCGCGACCGACGATCCTGCCTTCATCGACCATGCCTCCGAACTCAGGGCGGCCGACTACGGCCCGATCACCTCGCTGCGCGAGCTGCGCCAGCTCAGTCCCGTCGAAGCGGCCCTCGGCCTGCCCGTCGATGTCACAGGAGTGATCACCTACGCCGAAGTTTCCCGGAACATCGTGTTCATCCAGAACGAGGACGGCGCCGCATACGTCAACATCCGCACCGCGAACGGCCGGGTCGCGGGCCGGCCGGGTCTCTCGCTCGAGGCCGGCGACCGCGTCCGCCTGCGGGGGATCAGCCATCCCGGCGGTTTCACTCCATCCATCTGGTATCCGGAAGACGGCAACGTGCGCGTGGACAAACTGGGCAAGGCGCCTCCGCCCGAACCGATGCAGCTCTTCCCCACCGTCGTACTCGATCCGCCTCTCGACAGCCACTGGGTCGAAGTGACGGGGGTGGTCACCGAGGTCGGCACGAAAGACGGCCGAACGGCCGTCACCTTCAACGACGGTTTCGACGACTTCGACCTGCTGATCAAAGGCCGCCCCGACAGCGCCCGCCTGCCGGAGGGGCTGGTGAACTCCCGCATCCGTGCCCGCGGTGTCTTCGGGGCCCTCACCAACGACCGCCGCGAGCTGGTCGGCGCCCGCTTCTTCGTTCCCTCACCCGCTTCCATCGAAATCATCGAACGCGGGGCCGCGGCGACTTTCGCCAAAGAACCCCTGAGCTACGACGAACTGACCGGCTACCAGGCCGTGACCGGCGAGCGCGTCCACCTGCGGGGCGTGGTGACCGCCGCCTTCCCCCCCTCGCGCCTCTACCTCCGCATGGAGGACGGGCCGATCGAGATCCGGACCAACCTTGCGGATCCGCCCCCCGTCGGCGCCCGGGTCGGCGTGGCCGGCTACCGGGGCACGGAGGCGGGCGCGCCCTACCTCCACACCGCCGTCTTCCGGGCCGAGGGCGGGGGACCGCCGCCCGAACCCCGCACCGTCTCGATCACCTCGCCGGTCGCCTCCATGCGCAAGGGCGAGCTGATCCGTGTCGAGGGACGCCTCGCCGATGCGGTTTCCGCGGCCGGCGAAAGTCTGCTGGTGATCGACGAAGGCCCCGACTCGTTCACCGCCCGCCTGCCCGGTCGCATCGAGCGCCGGGATTTTCCGCCCCCGAAAGGTAGCTTGCTCGCCCTGACCGGCATTCTCGTGGAAGCGCCCGACCCCGGAAATCCCGGCCCGGGTTTCGAACTGCTGCTGCGCGATATCGGCGATATCGCCGTGCTGGAGCGTCCGCCCTTCTGGACGGGCGCGCGGGTCGTCACCATCCTCGGTCTGGCCCTGCTCGCCATCGGCGTTCTCTCCGCCTGGTCGATCTGGCTCAGCCGGAAGGTGCGCCGCCAGGCGAAGAACCTCGCCGCCCGGAAGGAGGTGGAAAGAGTCCAGGAAGAGCGCAACCGCATCGCCCGCGAGCTGCACGACACCCTCGAGCAGGATCTGGTCGCCCTCTCCATGCACCTCAACCTCGCGCACGACCGGATGAACGGCGCCGACGCCGGCTCCCGCGAGAATCTCGAGCGCGCGCAACGCATTCTCCAGCGCACGCGCCGGGAAAGCCGCCATTCCATCCAGGAGCTGCGCGAGGTCGATTTCGCGCACGACGAGCTGAACGGCGCCCTCAGGCGGCTGGCGGAACGCTTCGAAATGGAAAACGGCATCTCGCTCGATCTCCGGCTTCCCCCGCCCCACCGGCTGCCACCGGAAACCCAGCGGCAGGTTCTCCTGATCCTACGCGAGGCGATCCACAACGCCATCCATCATGCGGATGTGCGGACGATCACCCTGAGCGGCGAATCCCGCGGGAACGACCTGCTTCTGGAAGTGCGCGACGAAGGCCGCGGGTTCGATCCGGGGCGGCTCCCCAAGGGACACTTCGGCGTCCTCGGGATGCGCGAACGGGCCGGCCGGATCGGAGCCGCCCTGGTGATCGAATCCGCCGCCGGACAGGGCACCCGGGTCCGCCTGACCCTGCCGGGGAAGGGGTCCGGGATCGGCGGCCCGGGCCGCGGAGGTTGATCGTCTCTCGAATCCGCCCCCTGGAACCGGGCCTGTTCAGGCCCCCCCTTGAAAAATCCTATCGATGGCGTTGCTCACCGGCAGGACGCCCTCGGCGACCTGTTCTTCGAGTTCGCGGACGGTTTCGACGGTCGCCTTGTCGGCGAAAAAACGCGCGAGGACCGCCTCTTTCAGGAGGGTGCGGAACCACTCGACGTTCTGGCGGCGGCGCTCCTTGTCGCGCACCCCGCTCGCGCCGGTCGTCTCCATGAATTCGTCGATCAGCTTTTCGAGACGGTCGAGCCCCTTGCCGGTCAGAGCCGAGCAGGTCAGGGCCTTGGGTTCCCAGCCTTCGGTGTAGGGGTCGAGGTAGTGGAGGATCCGGCCGTATTCGGCGCGGGCGAGGCGGGCGCGGCCTTCGTTGTCGCCGTCGGCCTTGTTGACGGCGATGGCGTCGGCGATCTCGATAACCCCTTTCTTGATGCCCTGGAGTTCGTCGCCCGCCCCGGCGATCTGGAGGAGGAGGAAAAAATCGACCAGCGAGCGCACGGCGATCTCGCTCTGCCCCACCCCGACGGTCTCGACGAGGACGGTGTCGTATCCGGCCGCCTCGACGAGGACCATCGCCTCCTTGGTGCGCGCGGCGACGCCGCCGAGGGTGCCGGAGGAGGGCGAGGGGCGGATGAAGGAGTTGGGGTGCCGGCTCAGCTCCTCCATCCGGGTCTTGTCGCCGAGCACGCTGCCCCCGCTGCGCGAGCTGGAGGGATCGACGGCGAGGACGGCGATTTTGCCGCCGCGCCCGCAGACCCGCAGCCCGAAGGCTTCGATGAAAGTGCTCTTGCCCGCCCCGGGCACGCCGGAGATGCCGATCCGCCGGGCGTTCCCGGCGTGGGGAAGGCAGGCGGCGAGCACCTCGCGGGCCACCGCGAGGTGGGCGGGGGCCTTGCTCTCGACCAGGGTGATGGCCCGGGCGAGGCGCATGCGGTCGCCCGCGAGCACGCCCTCAATCAGCCAGCCGGCGTCGGGGACGGGTGCGCGGGGGCGCGGCGCGGGATCACCGGAGGAGGAGCCGGACGGGCCGACCCCTTTGCGGACGACCGAGGTGAAGAAGGCCGGGTCCGCCCCCTCCGGCGCCCATTCGGGTCTCCCGGCGTCTCCGCTCATTCGAGGAGGAGGTCGAGGATCCTGAGGGCCGAGTCGGGGATCACGGTGCCGGGGCCGAAGATGGCGGCCGCGCCCTGCTCCCGGAGGTAGTCGTAATCCTGGGCGGGGATGACCCCGCCGCAGACGATCATGATGTCGGGACGGCCGAGCTTCTCCAGCTCGCCCTTGAGGGCGGGCAGGAGGGTCTTGTGGCCGGCCGCGAGCGAACTCATGGCGACCACGTGGCAATCGTTTTCGACGGCCTGCCGGGCGGTTTCCTCCGGTGTCTGGAAGAGCGGGCCGATGTCCACGTCGAAGCCGAGATCGGCGTAGCCCGAGGCGACGACCTTGGCGCCGCGGTCGTGGCCGTCCTGTCCCATTTTCGCCACCATGATCCGCGGGCGGCGGCCTTCCCGCTCCTCGAAGCGGGCGATCCGTTCGCTGACTTCCTCCATCTTCCCTCCTTTTCCGAATTCCCTGGCGTACACCCCCGAGACCGAGCGGATCTGCGCCCGGTAGCGGCCGAAATGCTTCTCCATCGCATCGGAGATCTCCCCGAGCGAGGCCCGCTTGCGGGCGGCGTCCACGGCAAGTTCGAGGAGGTTGCCCTTCCCGCTCCCGGCCGCCTCCGAAATCGCCCCGAGGGCCTCGCGCACCGCCGTGCCGTCCCGCTCGGCGCGGAGTTTCTCCAGCCGCCGGATCTGCGATTCGCGCACGGCGGAGTTGTCGATGTCGAGGATGTCGAGCGGATCCTCCTTCTCGAGGCGGTATTTGTTGAGGCCGACGATCGTTTCCTTGCCCGAATCGATGCGCGCCTGGCGGCGGGCGGCCGCCTCCTCGATCCGCATCTTGGGCATGCCCTCCTCGATGGCCTTCGTCATGCCGCCGAGCGATTCGCACTCCTGGATGTGGGCCCATGCCTTGTGCATGAGTTCGTGGGTGAGAGCCTCGACGTAGTAGGAGCCGCCCCAGGGATCGATGACGGAGCAGATGCCGGTCTCCTCCTGGAGGAAGAGCTGGGTGTTGCGGGCGATGCGGGCCGAGAAATCGGTCGGCAGGGCGATCGCCTCGTCGAGCGCGTTGGTGTGGAGCGACTGGGTGTGGCCGGTCGCCGAGGCCATCGCCTCGATACAGGTGCGGACCACGTTGTTGTAGGGATCCTGCTCGGTCAGGGACCAGCCGCTCGTCTGCGAGTGGGTCCGCAGGGCGAGGCTCTTGGGGTTCTTCGGGTCGAACTTTTTGACGATCTTCGCCCAGAGCATGCGCGCCGCCCTCATCTTGGCGACCTCCATGAAGAAGTCCTTCCCGATCGCCCAGAAGAAGGAGAGACGCGGCGCGAATTCATCGACCGACAGTCCGGCCGAGGTCCCGGTGCGCAGGTACTCGAGGCCGTCGGCGAGGGTGTAGCCCATTTCGAGGTCGGCGGTCGCCCCGGCCTCCTGCATGTGGTAGCCGGAGATGGAAATGCTGTTGAACTTCGGCATGTTCCGGGCCGTGTACTCGAAGATGTCGCCGATGATCCGCATGGAGGGAGCGGGCGGGTAGATGTAGGTGTTGCGCACCATGAACTCCTTGAGGATGTCGTTCTGGATCGTTCCGGCCAGCTGCGCGAGTTCGCAGCCCTGCTCGAGGCCGGCCACGATGTAGAAGGCCATGATGGGGATGACCGCGCCGTTCATGGTCATCGAGACCGACACCTGGTCGAGCGGGATGCCGTCGAAGAGGATCTCCATGTCGAGGATGGAGTCGATGGCGACCCCGGCCTTGCCGACGTCGCTGGTCACCCGCTCGTGGTCGCTGTCGTAGCCCCGGTGCGTGGCGAGGTCGAAGGCGACCGAGAGGCCCTTCTGCCCGGCGGCCAGGTTGCGGCGGTAGAAGGCGTTGGACTCCTCGGCGGTGGAGAAGCCGGCGTACTGGCGGACCGTCCAGGGCCGGGTCACGTACATGGTGGCGTAGGGCCCGCGCAGATACGGCGGCAACCCGGCGGTGAAGCCCAGGTGCTCGTAGCCGGAGGTGTCCTCCTCCGTATAGACCGGCTGGACCGGGAAGCCCTCGAGGGCCTCGGTGACCCATTCGGAGACCGGACGCCCGGTCTCCTCGCGGACGGCCTCCTCCCACCGGGCGCGGCTCATGGGTGCCGGGGCGGTGCCCAGTTCGATTGCGGAGAAATCAGGATTTTTCATGTCGGCGGTTGTTGGTTCGGATTCGGATTGAAAATCAGGTCTCGCAGGACAAGGCCACTCCGGCCCGCTGGAGGATGGTGCGGTTCATCGAGTAGTTGTCGCTCTTGATCCAGATGAACTCGTCCATGCCCGCTTCGCGGTATTCGGACTCGCGCTCGCCGGGGTGGCCGGCGAGGAGGACCGCCGCCCCCTCGACGGCGCCCTTGAGCGCCCGCGCGAAGGAGACGAATTGCTCGGCGTATTGCTCGTCGGTCCCGCAGACGGCGGCGACCGAGGCCCCGGAGTCGGCGAACGCGGCGGCGGCGGATTCCGGGTCCCCGAATCCCTGCGGATAGACGACCTCGAACCCGCCGGGGCCGAAGAACCCGCGGGTGAAATCGGCCCGGAGCTTGTGCTTGCGGAGCGGGCCGAGGTTGGCGAGGAAGAGCTTCGGCGCGGCGCCGTTCTCCTTTTCGTAGGCGAAGGCGGCCTTGCGCAGCTTCTCGTAATCCTCGGCCAGCCGGTGGTGGGGCAGCGCCTCGGTCACCTCGGAGGGCCCGGCCTCCGGCAGGAGGGCGCGGCGGTAGTCGCCGACGGTGGCGCCCTTGCGGGCCGCTTCGACGAGGCCGACCGGATCGTCGGCACGGAGATCGAGGTCGGAACGGGCCTCCGTCCGCGCGGCGCTTTGCTCGCGCAGGGAACCGTAGTCGGGCAGGCGCGGATCCATGGGCACCTCGGCCGGGTTGGCGTACACGTTGGTGCCGATCAGGGAGAACCGCCGCTGGTTGAGCCGTTTCTCGCGCTCGGCCCGGGAGCGCCCGCACATCGCGGCGACCGCGCCGGAGCGGAAGGCCTCCGCCACGCCCCCGGCGGCCTCCACCTCCTGGAAACGGCCCCAGGCCGCCCGGGCCACCTCGTCGGTCAGGTTCTCGAGGTACCACGAACCGCCGGCCGGATCGACCACCCGGGCGAGTTCGCACTCTTCGGCGAGGATGGTGTGGGTGTTGCGGGCGATGCGCCGGGAGAAAGCGTCGGACTCGCGCACGCACTCGTCGAAGGCACCGACCGTAAGGGCCTCGACCCCGCCGAGCACCCCGCAGAAGGCCTCGGTCGTGGTCCGCAGGAGGTTCACGTAGGGGTCGAAAACCGTCTTGTTGAAGAAGCCGGTCCGCCCGATGATCCGCATGGGCGTCGGCTCCCCGATCCCGAAGGCCTCCTGCACGCGCGCCCAGGCGATCCGGGCGGCCCGCACCTTGGCCAGCTCCATGAAGAAGTCGGACCCGAGGGCGAAGGTGAAAACCATGCGCTCGGCGACCTCGGCCGCCGCCAGACCCCGCGAACCGAGTTGCCGCAGGTATTCGACCGCTTCGGCGAGGACCAGGGCCAGCTCGTCCACGGCCGAGGCGCCCGCCGCGTGGAAGGGCACGCCCGAGCAGCCCGCCAGACCGAACTGCGGCAACGGCTGCGAAACGAGATCCCACGACAGCTTGAGCTGGTCCATCACCGTATCGTACGGCGCAGGGAGCGACCCGGCGGAAACCCATTCCCCGATCGGATCGGAGTGCAGAGCCCCCCGGATCCGGGAGGGGTCGGCATCGGCCTCGGCGCTCCAGGCCGCCAGAAAGGCCGCCATCGGCACCATCGCGCAGCCGGGCCGCAGGTGGAGGGAGACCGCCTCGGCGAGCACGCCGTCGAGCGCGCGCTTGAGATCGTCCAGCCGGGCGAGCGAGAGACCGCAGGCGGCCACCTCCCCGGCGCCGGCCTCGGAGGGGTCGCGGAGGAGCGCCGTCGCCCGGTCCGGCGCGAGCAGAACCCCCGACTGTCCGCGGCTCAGACCTTCGAGCACCTGCCGGTTGAATTCCGCCGGATCCCCGGCCGTGATCTCCTGGAGGCTGTCCCACGGGGCCGCGAGATAGCCCGAGGCCGTCGCCCCGCGCGGGCTCGCCGGTCCGCCGGGCATTCTCCCGATGTGGGGCAGCCCCTCCACCGACTCCCGGTCGTAGATCGGCTCCAGGACGATCCCCTCGACCGTCCGGGTGCGCATCTTTTTCTCGAAGGGCGCCCCCTTCAGGAGGGCTTCGGCGGCCGAGCGCCACTCCTCGCGGGTGGGCACGGGGAACTCTCCGAGCAGGGGCCCGGACTCGTTTGAATGGTTACTGTTCTCGCTCATGAATGTTTGTGGACAAAAGGGACGGAATACCTTTTTCTGACGCTTTCTTCAACAACGACCGTTCCCTTCGTCAATTAAATTAATTTATTCGAATTCTTATTTGACTTTAGATTTCCTTATTCGCTATCCAACTCCTTCCAACCCATTCGAAACGCACCATGATCCAGAAAATCGACCATCTCGGCATCGCCGTCCGCAGCCTTGCGAAGACGATCCCCTACTACGAAAACACCCTCGGGCTTCGCTGCCACGGCACGGAGGAAGTGGAATCCCAAAAGGTGAAGACTGCTTTTTTCGAAGCGGGCGATGTTCATATTGAATTGCTGGAACCGACGGATCCGGAGAGTCCGGTCGCCAAATTCCTGGAGAAAAACGGCGAAGGGATCCACCATATTGCCTTTGCGACCGACGATATCAAGGGACAATTGGCCAAGGCCTCGGGGGAAGGCGTCACCCTGATCCACGAGGAACCTTTCGAAGGCGCCGCCGGCAAGCTGGTCGCCTTCCTCCACCCGAAAAGCACCCACGGGGTGCTCACCGAGTTCTGCATGCCGAAGAGCTGAACCGCTCCGAACGAACCCTTTCACAAGCGAAAGACCATGCCCATCGATCCCAAACTTCTCGAAGACCTGAACGAACGCCGCGCCCTCGTCAAAAAGGCCGGCGGCGAGGCGAAGCTCGCCAAACGCCGGGAAAAAGGCCTACTGAGCGCCCGGGAGCGGCTCGAAGTCTTCTTCGAACCGGGCACCTTCCAGGAATTCGGCATGCACGCCATCCACCAGTGCAAGAATTTCGGCATGGAAAAGGTGAGCCTGCCCGCGGACGGGGTGATCACCGGCACCGGCTACGTCGAGGGGCGTCCGGTGGCCGCCTACAGCCAGGATTTCACCGTCGGGGGCGGCGCCCTCGGCTGGATCCACGCGAAGAAGATCTGCGAGCTGATGGAGTTCGCCCACGAAAACGGCATGCCGGTGGTCGGAATCAACGACTCCGGCGGGGCGCGCATCCAGGAAGGCGTCGATTCGCTCTCCGGCTACGGCCAGGTCTTCTTCAAAAACGTTTTCCTCTCGGGGGTCGTCCCGCAGGTCGCGGTCATCGCCGGCCCCTGCGCCGGGGGGGCCGCCTACTCCCCCGCCCTGGCGGACTTCCTGATCATGACCCGCGAGAACGCCAACATGTTCATCTGCGGGCCGGGGGTCATCCAGTCGGCCACCGGCGAGAAGGCCTCGCTCGACCAGTTCGCCACGGCCGCCGCCCACGCCTCGGTCAGCGGAAACATCCACCTCGTCGCCGAGGACGACCGGCACGCGATGGAGCTGACCACGCGGCTCCTCTCCTACCTGCCCTCGAACAATCTCCAGGATCCGCCCCACCAGCCGACCGATACGATCACCCAGGGCAGGGATCCGGGGATGAACCAGATCGTCCCCGGCGACGGCAAGACCCCGTTCGACGTGCACGAGGTCATCGCCCGGCTCGTGGACGACGGAGACTACTTCGAGATCATGCCCGATTTCGCCCGGAACCTGGTGACCTGCTTCGCACGGATCGACGGGATCGTCGTCGGGATCCTCGCCAACCAGCCGATGCACAAGGCCGGCACGCTCGACATCGATTCGTCCGACAAGGGCGCCCGCTTCATCCGCACCTGCAACATCTACAACCTGCCGCTGGTCAATCTGGTGGACGTGCCGGGCTTCATGCCGGGGCTGGCCCAGGAGCGCGGGGGGATCATCCGCCACGGGGCGAAAATGCTCTTCGCCTACGCGGCCTCGACCGTGCCGAAGATCACCCTGATCATGCGCAAGGCCTACGGGGGCGCCTACCTGGCCATGTGCAGCGCGGACCTGGGCGCCGACCAGGTCTTCGCCTGGCCGACCGCCGAGATCGCGGTCATGGGCGCCGAGGGCGCGGTCAAGGTGCTCTACCGCCGCGAACTCGAAAAGGCCGAGGATCCCAAGGCCCGCGAGGAAGAGCTGCGGGCGGAATACCGGGCGAAGTTCGCCTCGCCCTACCAGGCCGCCGAGCGGGCCATGGTCACCGACGTGATCGAGCCCGCCGAAACCCGGTCGGTCATCTCGCTGGCCCTGCGCAACACCTTGAACAAACGCGATTCGCGTCCGCCGAAGAAACACGGAAACATCCCCCTCTGATCTCCGAGACCCATGCATTTTCCGACCCAGTTCATCCTCGCCGCCGCCGAACCGCCGGACCCGACCAACGTGCTGGCGACCGGCTTCCTCTTCGTCGTCCTCGTTCTCTGCCTGCTCTTCCTGATCACCTTCCTCGCCGGAAGAGTCTTCGCCGCGCGGAACGCCGCGGCGGCACCGGCGGAAGAAAAGAGGCCCCCCAGGGCCGCCGAACTGCAGGCCCACAGGCAGGAGGAGGAAAACCGCGTCGCCGCCGTGGTCACCGCGGCGATCCACGTCGCCCTGCAGGACCGGAAGTTCCGCGTCCGCTCCATCCGCCCGACCTCGCCCGGATGGGCGCAGGAGGGCAGGCGCCAGATCTTTTCCTCCCACCGCCTGCGCTGACCGGCGGCAGACCCGAATCCTTGAACACAATCGCACCGAACCATCATGAAGAAGCTGAAAGTAACCGTTGACGGCAAGAGCTACGACGTCGAGGTCGAGATCCTCGAAGAAGCGGGATCGGCCCCGCCC
>JBKHCX010000091.1:0-11817 GCA_046541615.1 Puniceicoccaceae bacterium | reverse complement strand
GGAGGGTGGACACTCCTGTCCACCGCTGCCCGCCAACCCGTTCCGAATCCAGCCCGACGCCGCGGGACGGGAGTTCTCCGCCCTACTCCACCACCGGCTGCACATTGCGAATGTGCAGGTCGCGGAGCTGCTTTTCGCCGACCGGCGAAGGGGCGTCCGCCATGAGATCCTGCCCCTTCTGCGTCTTCGGAAAGGCGATCACGTCGCGGATGCTCGGGCGCCCGGCGAGCACGGCGACCAGCCGGTCGAGCCCGAAGGCGATCCCCCCGTGGGGCGGCGCGCCATACGAAAAGGCCTCCAGCAGGTAGCCGAAGCGCTCGGCGACCACCTCCGGCGGGAGCCCGAGGACATCCTCGAAGACCTTCTTCTGCAGGTCCGGGTTGTGGATACGGATGCTGCCCCCGCCGAGCTCGACCCCGTTGAGGACGAGGTCGTAGTGCTGCCCCCGGACGGCCTTCGGATCGGAGTCGAGCAGGGCCACGTCCTCCTCGACCGGCGCGGTGAACGGGTGGTGGGTGGCCACGTAGCGGCCCGCCTCCTCGTCGAAGAGCATGAGCGGAAAGTCCACGACCCACAGGAAGCGGTAGTCGCGCGGATCGCGGCGGAGCCGCCCCCGTTTCTCCAGAAGCTTCGCCGCATCGAGCCGGACCCGGCCGAGGATGGTCGCGGCGGTCTCCCACCCGCCGGCCGCGAAAAAGACCACATCGCCCTCCTCCATCGCCAGCCCCTCCCGCAACGCCTCTTTCTCCGCGTCGGAGAGGAACTTGAGGATGGGCGATTTCCACTCGCCCTTCTCCACCTTGATGAAGGCCAGCCCCTTCGCCCCGAGGGACCGCGCGGCCTCCTCGAGCGCCTTCAGCTCGCCCTGGGTCAGGTCCGCCAAGCCCTTCGCGTTGAGGGCCTTGACGACTCCGCCGCCGGCGACCGCCCCGGCGAACACCTTGAAGCCGGAGTGCGCGAAGGCCGCCGAGAAATCGACGATCTCCATCGCGAACCGGGTGTCGGGCTTGTCGCTGCCGAAGCGGTTCATGACCTCCCGGTAGGAGAGCCGGGGGAAGGGCGTTTCGATCCGGGCCCCGAGGGTCTCCTTCCAGATGGCTTTCATCAACCCCTCGACCAGCGCGTGGATGTCCTCCCGGTCGATGAACGACATCTCCAGGTCGATCTGGGTGAACTCCGGCTGGCGGTCGGCGCGCTGGTCCTCGTCGCGGAAGCAGCGGGCGAGCTGGAAATAGCGCTCCACCCCGGCCACCATGAGCATCTGCTTGTACTGCTGGGGGGACTGGACGAGGGCGTAGTACTCGTTCGGGTTCAGGCGGCTCGGCACCAGGAACTCGCGGGCGCCCTCCGGGGTGCTCTTGAAGAGCGTGGGGGTCTCCACCTCGACGAAGCCCTCGCCGTCCAGATAGGAGCGCACGGCCTGGCTGGCCCGGTGCCGGAGCCGCAGCACCCCGAGGTTGCGGGGGCGCCGCAGGTCCATGTAGCGATAGCGCAGCCGCAGGTCTTCGTTGACCTTGTCGGCCTTCTCGTCCTCGAGCGGGAACGGGGGCGTCTTCGCCCGGTTGAGCAGCTCGACCCGCACCGCCGAGACCTCGACCGCGCCGGTCGCCATGCGCGGATTCACGGTGCCCGGTTCCCGGAGCACGACCTCTCCCTCCACCTGCAGGACGGACTCGGGCTTGAAGTGGGCCAGGGCCTCGTCGATGGTGCGCTCGCCCGGGTGGACGACCACCTGGGTCACGCCCTCGCGGTCCCGCAGATCGACGAAAAGAACCCCGCCGTGGTCGCGGACGGAATCGATCCACCCCGCGAGGACAACGGATACACCGGCCGCGTCCTCGCGCAGCTCGCCGCAGTTGTGTGTGCGCTTCATCATTGGAAAAAAGGCTGAAGGAAACCGCAGGCGGGACCGGGGGACAAGCGCAATCTCGGCGGCCCGAAGAACGCGCGGCAGCCAGGGGTGCGCCGAACCGCCGCGCCGGGGCCGCGCGAGTGAAAACTCCGGACTTGATCCGGAATGGCATGTTCCTTGCACTTCCTTCGCTCCGATGGATTTCTCCAATTACGAGGTCGGCGGTTTTTTCGACGAGATGTTCGAGGCCGACGGTTCGGTCAGGCCCCATTACCGGGGTCTGTTCGAACGCCTGCGGGACCTCGAGCCCGCCGAGGTCGTGCAGAAACAGAAGGCCGTGGACCGGGCCTTCCTCCGCCAGGGGGTCACCTTCACCGTGTACAACGACGAGCAGGGCACGGAGCGGATCATCCCGTTCGACCTCTTCCCCCGGATCATTCCCGCCCGGGAATGGGAGGTCCTGGAGCGGGGCCTGACCCAGCGGATGCAGGCCCTGAACCTTTTCCTCAAGGACGTCTATTCGCGCCAGCGGATCCTCGCCGAAGGGATCATCCCGCGCGGATTCGTCGAGTCGGCGGCCCATTTCCGGCCGGAGTTCATGAACGTGCCCGTTCCCCGGGACATCTACATCCACATCTGCGGGACCGACCTGATCCGCGACCGCGGCGGCCGCTACCTCGTCCTCGAGGACAACGCCCGCTCGCCCTCCGGGGTCTCCTACCTGCTCGAGAACCGCGACGCCATGAAGAAGGTCTTCCCCAACTTTTTCCCGAACTCCGGAACCCGCTCGGTGGACCGCTACACGGAGGACCTCCTCGACACGCTCAAGTTCATCGCCCCCGCCGGGGTCGAAGACCCGGTGGCCGTACTCCTGACCCCGGGCGTGTACAACAGCGCCTACTTCGAGCACAGCCTCCTCGCCCGCCGCATGGGCATCGAGATCGTGGAGGGGGGCGACCTCGTCGTGGAGGACGGCTTCGTCCACATGCGGACGACCGACGGCCTCCGGAAGGTCGATGTCATCTACCGGCGCATCGACGACGATTTCCTCGATCCGGACGTCTTCCGCAAGGACTCGATGCTCGGGGTCCGGGGCCTGGTCGAAGCCTACCGCAAGGGCAACGTCAGCCTGGCGAACACCATCGGAACGGGAGTGGCCGACGACAAGCTGATCTACAAATACGTCCCCGACATGATCCGCTTCTACCTTTCCGAGGAACCGGTCCTCGACGGGGTGGAGACCTTCCTGGCCGCCGACGAAGCCGGGCTCTCCCACATTCTCGCGAATCTGGAGAACCTGGTCGTCAAATCCGCGAACGAGGCGGGAGGCTACGGGATGCTGATCGGCCCCCATGCCTCGAAGCGCGAGATCGAAGAGTTCCGGGACCTCATCCGGGCCAATCCGCGGAACTTCATCGCCCAGCCGCCGATCTCGCTCTCCCGGCACCCCACCATGACCGAGAACGGCATCGAAGGCCGCCACATCGACCTGCGGCCCTACATCCTCTGCGGGAAGCGCATCTGCGTCCTGCCCGGCGGACTGACCCGCGTGGCCCTGCGGAAGGGCTCGCTGGTCGTGAACTCCTCGCAGGGCGGGGGCAGCAAAGACACCTGGGTCCTTTACGGAGACAACTGAGCATGCTTTCGAGAGTCGCGGAGTCCCTCTACTGGATCGGGCGCTACATCGAGCGCGCCGACAACATCGCCCGCCTCCTCGACGTGAACCTGAACATCCTGACCGATTTCGAGGGTCTGGACGACTCCCGCCTCGTCGAGCACTGGGAGCCGATCATCCGCAGCACGGGCGACTGGGACCTTTTCCAGTCCTTCGGCCTGCGGCCCACCTCGCGCTCGGCCACCGACTTCCTCACCTTCGCCCGCGACAATCCCAATTCCATCATCAACTGCCTCATCGCCGCCCGGCAGAACGCGCGGACCGTCCGGGACCAGATCCCCGGCGAGCTGTTCGAGGCGGTCAACGACGCCTACCTCGGGCTGCGGAACTCCGGGGCGGACAAGGTGTGGCGGGACGGGCCCTACGAGTTCTACCAGAAAATCCAGAACTTCTCGCAGCTCTTCCAGGGAATGGCCGATTCGACCGTGGTCCGCGGGCTCGGCTACTATTTCATGGAGATGGGCAAATTTCTCGAGCGCGCCGACAAGACCAGCCGGATCCTCGACATCAAGTACCACATCCTTCTCCCGAGCGTGCGCGATGTCGGCGGGGTCGTCGATACCGCGCAATGGACCGCCGTTCTCCGCTCGTGCAGCGCGTTCGAGGCCTACCACCGCGACTACGTGGCCAACGTGGATCCGGCCCTCGTCACGGAGTTCCTGCTCTTCTCGACGAGGTTCCCCCGGGCCATCCGTTTCTCGCTCGGGCGGGTCGGGTCGAACCTGGCGCTCATCTCGGGAAACCACCAGCGGCGCTTCGCCAACGAGGCCGAGCGGGAGTGCGGCCGCCTCTTCAGCGACCTGACCTACCTGTCGCTCCAGGACGTCTTCGACCGGGGTCTCCACGAATACCTCGATTACCTCCAGGGGCGCCTGAACGAGGTCGGCACCGCCGTTCACGAAACTTTCTTCGGACTCTGAGGATCCGTGATCTCGAAGACCGCGTAGCCCGCCCGCCACGCGGCCAGAATGCGGCAGGGGGTGTGCCAGTCCCCCCGCAGGCAGACCTTGCGGGAGACGACCAGTCCCGCGCGGGCCGCGAATCTCTCCAGCTCGCCGACCGACAGGTGGTTGGAGAGCGGGGCCTCCTCCCAGTGGAGCGGATAGACGTCGTTGCGCGGCGTGCGGCCCCGGAGCAGGAAGTGCAGGCGGTTCTTCCAGTATCCGCGGTTGATCGCGCCGACCAGCACCGCCCGGCCGACGCGGAGCGCCCGCCGGATCACCCCGGCCGGCTCTCCGATCATCTCCAGCGTGCGGGTGAAGATCACATAGTCGAAGGATCCGGGGGCGAACCGCTCCATGGCCGCCGAGACGTCCTCCTGCACGATGTTGAGCCCCTTCCGGACGCACGAGGCGACCTTCGCCGGATCCGAATCGACGCCGATGCCGGACACGCCCTTCCTCTCCGCCAGCTCGCGCAGCAGGACCCCGCGCCCGCATCCCAGATCGAGCACGCGGCTGCCTTCCTCGATCCAATCGACCATGATCTCGAAATCGATCTGCCGCTTCTTGTTCGTGCGGTGGAGGAAGGGACTTCTGGAGGAGCGCTCGCTCATGCGTCGGAAAGAAAGGCCCGGATGAACCGGTTCAGGTCCGGCGAATCGATCAGGAAGGAATCGTGGCCGAACTTCATGTCCACCTCCGCGTAGCAGGCCCGCTTGCCCGCCCGGAGCAGGGCCGCCGCGATCCGCCGGTTCTGTTCCGGCGGGAACAGCCAGTCGGAGGTGAAGCCGACGATCAGGCTTCTCGCCTCGATTCCGGCGAAGGTTTCCTCGATCGATCCTCCGGGCCCGTACAGGTCGAACCGGTCGAGGGCCTTGGTGAAATAAATATAGGTGACCGCATCGAAGCGGTTCACGAACGACTGCCCCTGGTAGCGGAGGTAGCTCTCCACCTCGAACTCGATCTCCTCCAGGGTCGCCCGCGGGTGGAGGCTCCGGCGCGCGCGCCCGAACTTCTCCTCCAGCCCCTCGTCCGAGAGATAGGTGATGTGGGCCATCATGCGCGCCACGGCCAGCCCCACGCGGGGCCCCTCCCCCTCGGGATAGGCGCCGTCCCGCCAGAGGGGATCCTGGAGGATGGCGGTGCGGCCGACGGCGTTGAAAGCGATCGCCTGGGCGTTCTGCCGCGGCGTCGTCGCCAGGGCGATCACCGAGGCCACCCGGTCGGGGAATTCGATCGCCCACTGCAGGGCCTGCATCCCCCCCATGCTGCCCCCGGCGACCCCCGCGAGTTTCCCGATGCCCAGATGATCGATCAGGCGGCGCTGGGCGCGGACCATGTCGCGGATCGTCGGCACGGGAAAAGCCAGGCGGTAGGGTTCGCCCGTCTCCGGGTTCACGCTCGACGGACCCGACGAGCCCTGGCAGCCGCCGAGGCAGTTGCTGCAGATCACGAAGAATCGGTTCGTGTCGATCGGCTTGCCGGGGCCGATCATCCGGTTCCACCACCCGGTCTTGCGGTCGGTCAGCGAATAGACGCCCGCGCAGTGGTGGTCGCCGCTCAGGGCGTGGCAGATCAGGATCGCGTTGGTGCCCTCCGCGTTCAGCTTGCCGTAGGTCTCGTAGCGGATACGGAACGAGGGAATGCTCTCGCCGCTCTCGAAACGGAATTCCTCCCCGCAATCGAAATCGTGGTGCCGCACAATACCCACCTCGCCGTCGGGCGAGGCCTCCGGCAGCACTGGCGAGGCGTCGTTCATAAGCGGTGGACGATGCGGAAAGCCCGCCCCCGGTTCAACTCAGAATCCGGAAATCAAGCGGACGGGCGGCGGAAACCGCCCGACGCCTCCGGAGTCCGGGCCCCCGGCCCAATCCACCCCGCCGGCGGTCAGGTCTCCCCGGGAGCGCGCCTGCCGACTTGATCGTTCAGAACCAGCAGGGCCGACCGGTCGTCGCCGGCGTGCTCGAGGAGCCCGATCATCTCGTGCATGGTGCTCTCCTCCTCCACCTGCTCGTCGATGAACCACTTCAGGAACGACTGGGTGGAATAGTCTTTCTCCTCCACGGCCAATTCATACAGGGCGTGAATCGAGCGGGTGTTGTTCTCCTCGCTGGCCAGGGCCGCCTGGTAGGCCTCCATGACCGTGCCGAATTCCGGGCGGGGGCACTCGACCGCCTCCAGCTTGAGATGCCCGCCCCGGTCAAGGAGATACGTGATCAGGCGCTGCGCGTGCTCCAGCTCCTCCGCCCGCTGGACCGCCATCCACTTGGAGAAGCCCGTCAGGTTCTCGGACTCGAACCACGCGCTCGTGGCCAGGTAGGCGTAGGCCGCGCTCATCTCCTGGTTGATCTGCCGGTTCAGTTCCTTTTCGATGCTGTCGCTGAGTTTCATGCTGGAAGATTGGAGAATACGCCGGCGATTCCCAAGCGAAAAATCGCCGGAATCCGCCGATGACATCCCCGCCCTCGTCGTTTTTCCGCCTCGTCCCCCCTCCTTCGGATTCCGCGCGCAACCCGGCGGCTTCGCATGGCTGCCGGCCTTCCGGCGGCCCCATGCCTTTCCGGTCGAGGGGCGGTTGACATCCCCCCGCCGATCGGCTCGCCTGAGGGTATGATTCTCCAAACGATTCTCCGGCCGATCGAGAGGCCCGGACCGGCGCGAGGCCGGACCCCGGGGCCGGCCTCGCGCCCGGCCGGCCGCGCTCCGGCCCCCGGTTCCCGATGCTCCAGGTAGCCGGAGTCGCCAAGGCCTACGGCCCGCAGGTCCTCTTCCAGGACGTCTCTTTCCGCCTCGACCGCGGGAGTCGCGTCGCGTTGGTCGGCCCGAACGGAGCGGGCAAGAGCACCCTCTTCGCCATGATCCTCGGCGAGATCGATCCCGACGAAGGCGAGATCTCCACGGAAAAGGGAATCCGGATCGGCCACCTGCCCCAGGAAACCGCGCCGGCGGGCGGGGAGACCGTCCTCGAGATCGCCGCCGGCGTCACCGGGGAGCACGCCCGCCTCCTGGAGTTCATCGGCCGGCGGGAGCGGGAGGGGCGCACGGAGGACCGCTACCACGAGGCCGTCGCCCGGTACGGCGAGATCGGCGGCTTCGAGATCGAACCGCGCGCCAAACGGATACTGGCCGGCCTCGCCTTCCGCGAGGGGGATCTGCACCGTCCCGCCCGCACCTTGAGCGGCGGCTGGGTCATGCGGGCCCACCTGGCCCGTCTTCTGACGGCCGAGCCGGACCTCCTCATGCTCGACGAGCCGACCAACCATCTCGACCTGGAGTCCCTCCAATGGTTCCAGAACCACCTGCGGAACTACCCGGGCGCCCTTCTGCTCATCAGCCACGACCGCGCCTTCCTGAACACGGTCGTCGGCGGCATTTTCGAGGTGCGCCACCACCGCATCCACTCCTACCGGGGCAACTACGACGACTACCTGAAGGAGGCGGCCGCGCGCGACGCCCGGCAACTGGCCGCCTTCCGCGCCCAGGAACGGAAGATCGCCCACCTGGAGCGGTTCGTCGAGCGCTTCGGCGCGCAGGCCACCAAGGCCTCGCAGGCGAAATCGAAACAAAAGCAGATCGACCGGATCGAGCGGATCGAAGCCCCCCGCTCGGCGGAGAAGACGATCCGGGTCCGCTTCCCGCAGCCCCCTGCGAGCGGACAGAAGGTCGTTTCGCTCGAAGGCGTCCACTTCGCCTACGGAGACCTGCGCGTGTACCAGGGGATCGATTTCGTCGCCGAAAAGGGGCAGCGGACCGTTCTGGTCGGGCCGAACGGAGCGGGCAAATCGACCCTGCTCAAGCTGCTCGCAGGAGTTCTCCGGCCCGACGCCGGCACCCGCACCCTCGGCCACAACGTGCGCTGCGGCTACTTTTCGCAGAGCCGGATCGAAATGCTCGATCCCGCGCGGACCGTTCTGGAGGAGGTGCGGAGCATCCGCAATCCCGTCGGGGAAGCGACCGCGCGCACCGTGCTCGGCTCCTTCCTGTTCCGGGGCGAGGCCGTGTTCAAGAAAGTCAGCGTCCTCTCCGGCGGGGAGAAAAGCCGCCTCGGACTGGTGAAGCTGCTTCTCGACCCGCCGAACCTCCTCCTCATGGACGAGCCGACCACGCACCTCGACATGGCGAGCATCGACGCTTTGCTCGGGGCGCTGGAGCACTACACGGGAACACTGGTCTTCATCAGCCACGACGTGTATTTCATCCGCCGCATGGCCAAAACGGTTCTGCGCGTGAGCGGCGGACAACTCACCCCTTTCGCCGGAGACTACGACTACTACCTGCGCAAATCCGAAGCCCGGGGCGAACGCCAGGGCCTGACCGCCGGAGCGGCGCCCGGTGATTTCCGCCCCGGGGCGGACCGGCCGGAGCCCGCCGGAGAGAAAGCCCCCGGCGGCGGGGGCGGATTCAAATCGAAGGAACGGAAGAGAGCGGAGGCGGAGGAGCGCCGGAGGCTGGCGAAGCAGCGGGCGGAAGTCGAGGCGCTCGAGGGGAGAATCTGCGACCTCGAGGAGAAACAAGCCCTTCTTTCCAGCGAGATGGAGAACCCCGAACTCTACGAGACCCATCCCGCCCGCGTGATGGAACTCAACCGCGAGGTCATCGCCATCGGCGAGGAACTCGAACGGCTCAACGAGCGCTGGTTCCGGATGGGCGGGGAGCAGGGCGCGGGGGGAAAGGGCTAGACCCGGAACGGGAACCGGGTCATATTCGGGCCATCATGAAAAAGGACGAAGACAATTCTCGCGCGGACGACGTCCCACCCGATGTCCGCAGGAAGGCGCAACGCGCCATCTGGATCCTCTACGCGGTCATGGCGTTTCTGATCCTCCTTCCCTTCCTTTTTCTGTTTTTCCGCTAAATGGCCGTCGTCGATAAGACCATCTTCGTCATCCGGGTCTTTTTCTTCGGGATCTGCCTGCTCGGCAGTTGGTTGATCACCCTGACCTCCGAGGATTTCGACGTCGGCACGGTGCTCTTCTTCGGCGCCTGCCTCGGCGGCCTGGTGATCCTGACCGACATCTACCTGAAGGGTTTCTCGCTGCGCGGCTTGTCCGCCGTAACCTTCGGGCTCGCCATCGGAGCCTTGATCGCATGGATCATCTCCTCCTCCCCGCTGTTCATTCCCCTGGAGACCGATCCGGAAATGGCCCAGAACCTCCTGCTGGTCCAGATGACCCTCTTCGTGGTCCTGATGTACCTGGGAGCGGTGATCGCCCTCCGGGGCAAAGACGAGTTCAACCTGGTCATCCCCTACATCAAATTCGTCCCCCACGACGTGCAGACCCCCCTCGCCCTCGTGGACACCAGCGCCCTCATCGACGGGCGGATCGCCGGCCTCTGCCGGTCCGGGTTTTTCGGCCATGCGGTCGTCATTCCCAAATTCGTGATCAACGAACTCCAGCAGGTCGCCGACTCCGAGGATCCGAGCCGGAAATCGCGCGGGCGGCGGGGAATCGAGGTGCTCAACGAACTGCGGCAGAACAAAACCATCGACCTGCGGGTGGAGGCGTCGGAAGTGGACAGCGAGGACAAGGTGGACGCCAAGCTGATCTTCCTCGCCAGGCTCCTCAAAGCGAAACTGCTCACCACCGACTTCAACCTCGCCCGGCTCGCCGAGTTCGAAGGCGTGACCTGGCTCAACCTCAACGAACTCGCCGACGCCCTCAACCCCGAACTCCACGTCGGGATAGCGATCGACGTCGATCTCATCAAAGCCGGCAAGGAGGCCGGACAGGCGGTCGGCTACCTCAAGGACGGATCCATGGTGGTCGTCAACAACGGCAAGAGTTTCATCGGAAACCGCATCCAGGCCGAAGTCATCAGCATCGTCCCCACCTCCAGCGGTCGCCTGATCTTCGCCGAGATCAACTAGGCCCCTTTTCCTCCCCGGCTTGCTTTCCACCGGCTTCGCTCCATCCTGTCCATTCCAGATGAGCGGCAACCATTTCGATTTTCTCGTCCTCGGCGGCGGCAGCGCGGGCTACAACGCGGCCGCGCTCGCCCGGCGCCACGTGGAACGGGTCGCCATCGTGGACGGGAGCGAGGAACTGGGCGGTCTGTGCATCCTCCGCGGCTGCATGCCCTCGAAAACATTGCTCTACGCCGCCGACGTCCTCCACCTCGCCAGGGAGGGGAAGACGCTCGGGCTGAACATCTCCCGCCCGGGCGTCGATATGGCGGCCCTCCACCAGCGCAAGCTCGACATCATCGGTGGTTTCGCCAGCCACCGGCGCTCGCAGATCGAGTCGGACCGGTTCCACCTTTTCCGGCACAAGGGGCGGCTCGGTCCGGAACGCTCCGTGGTGCTCGACGACGGACGCATCCTGGGCGCCGACCACATCCTGATCGCCACCGGCTCGCACATCGCCACCCCCGGGGTGCCCGGCCTGGCGGAGACCCCGTTCCTGACCAGCGACGATGTGCTCGACCTCGATTTCGTGCCCGAATCCATCATCGTTCTCGGCGGCGGAGTCGTCGCCTGCGAACTCGCCCAGTTTCTCTCGCGGATCGGCAGCCGGGTGACGATGATCCAGCGCAGCGACCACATCCTTTCGGCGATGGAGCCCGACATGGCCGCCGTCCTGGAGGAAGGGCTCCTGGACGAAGGCGTCGAGCTTTTCACCGGGACCCGGATCCAGAACATCGAGTCCTGCGAGGAGGGCGTCGCCGTCCAGTTCCTCCACGGAAACCGGTCCGTCGTCCGCCAGGCCCGGCATCTCTTCAACGCTCTCGGACGAACACCGAACACCGGAAACCTCGGCCTCGAGGAAGTCGGCGTCGCCACCCTCGCGAGCGGCCACATCCGGACCGACTCCTTCCAGCAGACCGACCAACCCGGCATCTACGCCGCCGGCGATTGCGCCGGTCCGCACGAGATCGTCCACATCGCCATCCTCCAGGGCGAAACGGCCGTCCGCCACGCCCTCGGGCTCGAACCCGATCCGGTCGATTACGAAAAAATCCTGGCCGTGATCTTCACCGACCCGCAGGTCGCCTCGGTCGGACCGACCGAGGCGGATCTCCGGATGCGCCTCGGCGACGACCTCGCCATCGCCGAGTTTCCGTTTTCCGACCACGGGCGCTCCGTCCTCATGGAGGCCAGGCGCGGCTACGTCCGCCTGTTCTCCGACAAGACCACCGGCCGCATCCTGCGCGCCGAATGCGTCGGCCGCGATGCCGGAGAACTGATTCACTCGATGGCGGTCGCCGTCGGAACCGGGGCGACCGCGGGCGAAACCCTGAAAGCCCCCTGGTACCACCCCACCCTCTCCGAAATCTGGACCTATCCTCTCGAAGATCTGGCGGGCTGACCCGGTCTTGAAAGACCGCCGCGACCGCGGAAGCCTCATCCG